>JAPJNH010000120.1 GCA_026461075.1 Chitinophagales bacterium | reverse complement strand
TGAAATTCAGAGAGGCCTTTTTGTTATCGTTTACAAAACTTATTTAGTTACTACCAAACGTTTTGTCGCTTTGTATCCTGGAGCATCTACGCTTACCATATATACGCCGCTTTGTACATCACTTAAATCGATTTGAACGGCACCACTCGCGTCACTGTTCTCCATCACTTCTTCTTTCACCACTTTTCCTTGGATATTCATTACACGAACTACTACACGACCTGCATTTGCTAAGTTATACTCTACAAATACATTGTCACTTGTTGGATTCGGGATCAATTCGAATGCACCGTTTTCTTCGCCATTGTTAGCTACTTTAACACCTGCACCGTTTAATACCGCGTTCATATCATTTACTTCGTTCAATACAACCTCGTGAACGTTTCCGTCTGCAGGAGTATTATCCGTGAAGCTAGTTACATCTACGAAATCAGCATCTACGAAATAACGACCGTTATGTTCGAAGCTACCATGGAATGTACCATCCATTTTAGCAGGACCATTACATTGTGTATAATTAGTAATACCAGATACAATCTGAGCACCACCCGCACACAATACACGGTAGTAGAACTGATACGAAGTATTCACTGCTAAGTTGGTTACCAATACATTTATTTTACCCGTTGTAGCATTGTATGCTGAAGTAGGTACCGCAAATACTGAATAACCACCTGTTGAAGCTGTTTGTTTCCAATACAAACGGTAAGGGAATGCAGTTGAAGCCAAAGGATGACTAGGCCACTGAACTGTATCACGAGAGCAATGGTTAGGAACAGGGATAATGGTTGGAGCTACTGGAGAAGCAGAACAACCGATTGTTGTACCTAATGTTGCAAAGTTTGTATAGAATGCTTGAGCGTTGTTATAGTACTTAGCCCATACTTGGTAGTTTACACCTGAAGTTAAACCTGTGATAGTATAAGTTCCTAATGAAGGACTGATATTAGCCAAAGAGTAACCAGAAGAACCTACTGCACGCCATTGTACGCTTACGTTAGAAGCACCTGGAGCAGTTGGTAAAGTAACTGTCAAACTAGAAGTTGTTGGATTGCTCAAAGCGATGTTCTGAGGAACCGCTTGAATACTCAACAAATAACTTCCGATAGGACTGCTAGCACCATTACCTGCTAATTGTACATAGATATACTGACCAGCATAAGGAGCTAAAACAGTACTTGCAGCTGTTAAGTTAAGCACACCTGTTGTAGCACAACCAATATTAGTGTAAGTCGGTGTACCAGTACAAGGATCTACACTTGCAGCATAAGCAGCAATGATAGTAGAGAAGTTCGTAGGGTTACCATTGAACAAGCTACGTAAAGTCACGTCTACACCACCGATGGTTGGTGCCTTGAACTTGAACCAAACCGTCTTCGCGTTAGAACCTAAGTTACCACATGGAGGCGTTGGCTCGTTTGCTCCTAAGTTGTTAGCATATGCTGTAGAACCTGAGAAGTATACTAAGTTAACACCAGTTGGAGGATTAGCAGTGCTATTGTTTGCTTGTCCCATGAAGATTGGCGAACCTCCATCATAAGAAGATAAAATAGTACTTGCACCACCCCATGAAGCTAAGTTGCTAGAGAAGTTACTAGCACCACACGGATCATTGTTTACTGGAGGCGGAACAATACCAGATACACAGATATTGAAAGCACCAGAACCATAGCCTGTACGTGCATCATATACGCGAACATAGTACGTTGCTCCAGGAGCACCACTAGGAACCACGATTTGATACAATTCAGAAGAATTAGATGTACCCGAAGTGTTGTTTACGCAAGCAACTACTGTTTGAGTTCCACCACATGCACCTGTTAAGATTTCAAATGCTACATCATAGTTGTTAGAACCAACAACTCTAACAGTAACGTTTGTCATACCTGCAGGACGAGTGAATGTATACCAAACATCATCATCTGCATTACCACAAGTTGCGGTAGTTGGAGAAGCTGGTGTTGTAGGAATCGCAGCAGGATTATACCAACCCCACTTAGACGAACCTGCAGTATAATTACATGCTGCAGTGATAGTCAATGTAGATGCATTGGCACAGTTATAGTTAACCGGTGGTTGCTCTACAAATACTGTATCAGTAGTAACTGTTGTACAACCCGTTGTTAGGTTACGTGCAGTGATTGTGTATACAGAATCCAAACGAGGATTTGCATATACTGTATTGCTCGCGCCACCTGCTGCATATGCTGAACTTGCATTTGCATTCATATACAATGATTGAGCAGGAGTCCAGTAGAATGGATTTGCATTGAAAGAACTGAAACCAAACTTCATATTCGGACGAACCGTTCCAGAAGAAGCTGTACCGATAGTTGTTTGACCGCAAGCTACTGTATTATCAGCATACTGACCATATTGACAAGTATAAGCCAAAGTAGAAGTGGTTACAGTTGAGTTACCGCTATAGAAAACACCTGCACCTGAAGGATCATTTTCATTACACATATCAATGATGATATTGCTAGTTCCGTTCCAGTAGAAAGGCGTACTAAATGTATAGGTATTCCAACCTGTAGTAGGTAATGCAATCGTACGAGGACTCAATACAGTTGTGAAACCAGTTGTAGCTACATATGCAGTTCCTGACAAAGCAGTCAATGCAGTAGTACCCATCTTCATAGTAAAGTTCAACTGAGGATTATAAGGACTTCCTGTGCTAGGACTTGTACAATTGAACGCAATTGAATTCAAGTTACCAGCATAAATACCTAGTGCATTTAATTCAGAAGCACGAATCAAGAACTGTGTACGGATCGCCTCCCAATTACTTGTATAAGGAGTGATATTGTTAGTGCTTGAAGTAGTAGTTCCTGTACCTAAAGTAGCTGTTGTAGCGAAACCATTTGTACCACCAGTAGCTGTTAACATTTGAGGAGTACCTACCAACATAATTGGAGAGTTAGGACTCACTGAAACAGCAGCAGGATTAGGGTTTACTACTACGCGAACAGTGTCACGAGCAGAACAACCAGTACCCGCATCTGTAGCGTCTACGATATAATCATTCAAAGTTTGCACCGTAGTAGTTGGCGTAGGTGTTACGGTTTGAGCAGCACCAGACAATGTACCAGGAGTCCATGAATAAGTATAGTTTGCGTTTGCAGAGGTAACATTTAAACTAGAGCTACCACCAGCACATACCGTATCAGTTGCAGCAGTAACCGTAGCATTAATACTAGGTGCAGTTAACACGGTTGCAGCAACAGCCTGAGGCGTTGAAGCACAACCAGTACCAATCTTCAAATTGTAGAAATAATACTGATAAGATGGTGTTAAGTAGTAACCCAAAGAACAAATGCCAGGTATAGTCCAAGGGAACGTATGTGTTGCCAAACCTGAACGCCATGTACTTGGGTTAGTCGTAGGGAAACCTATGTAATAAGTTCCTGCAGGCAATTGCCAGTTAACGTTACATGTTTGCGCTGTGCTAGGTGTACCAGAGTTAGATACGGTAGTAGTTGCGCTAAAGGTACGGAATGTAGTACCTGAAGCAGAACCAGTGCGTGCCTCAATTGAGAAAGCTGTACCAACGCTTGCTGAAGGATAAATATCCAACGATGTCAAGGTAACCGGTGTTAAGATCGTTAAAATCATATAAGCGCCTGTAATCGTTGTAGACTGGAAGCCACCTGTTGCTGTAAAGTGATTCCAATTACCATCACCAGGGATTGTCAATGAACCAGAACCGCCAATACTTGAAGAAGCATAGAAGTTAGTTGTACTCAACAAGGTAGGTGTAGTATAAGTACCACCAGTTGCAACAGGAACGCCACCTGCACTATTCGTATACCAATTCACCGTTGCACCTGCTGAAGCAGTCGCATCAATAGTTGCTGTACCAATACCACAAGGAGTTACCGATTGTGAAGTGCTAGTGATCGTTGGTGTAATAGCCCAAACAGGTGTAGAGTCTGTACGGTACAATACCGAACCAGCACAATACATTGCAGCACGGAAATCCTTGCTTACTGTAATTGTTGGAACATACGTAGCACCATTAGAGGCCGCAATAGAAGACCAAGATGAAGCACCCATTGCAGAAGATTCCCAAATGATAGAATCCGCTGTGAATGAAGGACTGAAACTCAAGGTTGGCATTGCAGTATAATAAGTACATACAGAGTCATTTGAAGAAGCAGCGACAAAACGAGGCGCAGCAATTGTATCATTACCTAATTGGCTAGAACATGCGTTGTTCGCATTGTAAGTAATAGCCATTGGATAAATACCTACTGGCACGTTAAAGCTATTTGCTGATTGCCATGTAGATCCACCATTATTGCTATATTGGTAGTAGTTGATATCGTTATATTGAACAACGAAGTTATCGATATTATGTTCTTGATAAACAGAACCGGTACGAGAAACAAACACATGCGACCATGTAGATTTGTTAGCAGCCAAGTAACCGTTTGGCAATTGAACTTGGTTGAAGATAACCGTATTACCTAACATCACAGTTACTTTACCAGCAGCTGTAATTGTAATTGCAATATGCTTGCTAACAGGCGTACCGCTAGAACCACCACACCATGTTGTATTCGCTACATAACCCAATACACCCGATGTTGTTGGCGTCTGGTTTTGAACATTACAGTTATACATCAAATAGATACCTGTAGTGTTCGAACCATTTGCGTAAGCATCAAATGATAACTTCAATTTAGTACCAGAACCATTCTCAGGGTTAGTACCATTGGTAGCAACACTTGGAATTTGAACTACGTCATCACCAAAGCTATAAGAAATACCATCCGCGTTACCATTACCGTAGGTTGTTTCTAAATCGAAATCAATTTGGAATGCGTTCGCGTTCAAGTTAGATGGGTTGAACACTTGGATACCACCACCCGCTTGAGAAGCGGCTGCTTGGTTACAAATCATCTTACCACCAGAAACTAATGCCGTACCGAAAATAGCTGCAGCAGCATTATTCGTGAAAGCACCATTGAAATCATTATTATACCAAGGTAATAAAGGAGCAGCAGAAGGAGCAGCAACGGTAATCGTACCAGCACCACCTACGCTACAGTTAGAAGCTAAGGTATGAGAGAAGGTAGAAGCATTCAAAGAAGGTAATACAGTTACAGCAACAGAACCTGCACCTGAAGACCAACAACCTGTAGCGTCCTGAGAACGAACATAAACAGTAGATGTTGAAGTCACAGTGTAAGCAGAAGCAGCGCTATTTGCAGTGCTTGTTCCTGTTGATATTGTTTGCCAGTAATACGTCTCACCTGCAGGAGCAGAAGCAGAAGTAACCGTTGTACCTGTTACACAGGCAGGATTTACAGCAGCCACTGGATTAGTAGGTGTAGAAGGACCAGCAGGGAAATTAGTAACCACTAATGAACCAGCACCTGTAGACCATAAGTTATACGTTGGGTTGTACGCACGGATATAATAAGTACCATTACCGTAAATAGTAATTGGACCACTCACGCTATCAGCTGTTGCTTTAGATGTGCCTGTTGCACTTGTTTGCCAGTACCATACAATACCTGCAGCAGGAGAACCTACTGGACTTAAAGAAGTACCTGCCGTACAAGAAACTGGAGTTGCACCTTCTACTGGGTTAGCAGGAGTTGCAGGAATACCAACTAATGTTAGGAAGTAATCCATTGATTCACCATAATAGAAAGATGTAGAAGAACTTGCTCCGCCATTTGTACATGCATCAGTAGCACCACAAGGGTAATAGTAATAACCACCACGAATACGAATCTTAGAAATCGCATTGCTAATAGTAGTAGGCGCAGTAATCGTAGTACTAAATAATGTAGTACTGTTACCATTCGCACCTAAATTATAGTATTCAGAAGCTTCGAATAAACCATTTGCATTCCAATCGATCCAAGCCGTTACTGAAGAGTAACCATAATCTAAAGTTACATCCAAATTATAGGATTGACCAGCAATAACAGTTCCACTAGTTGTATTAGGAACAACTGTATAGAACGGAGCCGTCATCGTTGCAGAAGAGGTATGATTAATACCAGCAAACATTACTTTCGTAATATTTCCATATGCATATGTCGCATAGTTATACGTGTGCGTTACATTACAATAACAGTTATAGTAGTTATTGAAAGTTAATGAAACATTGCTAGAAGAATCCGCAGCACCAGAGTAACTACAAGAAACCACGCAATGCATAATTACAGGAACCGAAACACCAGGAGAAGTATAAGATGCCGCATTAGCACCTACAATAGAATTCCAAGTAGTACCTCCATTGGTAGAAATCTTCCATTGGAAAGTAATACCTGCTACCGTAGCAGGATTCGTATTACCTGTCAATGAAACAGTAAACGGTTGGTTAGGACAAATCAAAGTAGAAGGAATCGTTGTAGTTCCCGCAACTGGGGTTGTACATACTGGTAATGGTTTACCATCAAATTCATCCGCACCGATATCAAAATTAGTAGCACCACCATTCACAGAACCAACAGGACCAGGACGGCTATCACCGTCAAAGTCAATAGCAAAGGATGCGGTAAGGTTTGCACCATTAGACTCTAACAAGGTAGGAGTTGTACCCATGTTCAAATGCAAATCTGTATTTGAAACGAAGGTAGGCGCAACATCATATGAATTAGCATCTACTGAAGAGAAGCCTTTCCAAGAAGCTAATGTCTTATATTTCGTAGCAGCAGTTGTTGTAAATGCAGCAATACTGAAATCACTATTCGCACTAATACCTGTATTAGTTGTACCATAGTAATCATTGTTATTAATGATTGAACCAACTGGTACATTACCAGTATAAGCGAAATAATAAATTAAATTAGACCATTGACCAGCTAGAGAAGTTCTGTTGTCATTCACAAATAAGTTATTGCGAACTTCTAAACCTGTTTGAGAACTACTATATACCAATAAACATGCAGACATACCTGCAGTAGAACCTGTGGTAGTAGTACCATACATATTCACCGTATTATTTAAAATACGTGTATTAGTTGTAGCAGAATACAAACGGATTGCAAAAGGATTATAAGTATAGTCAGAAGCACTGTAGTTAATGGTTGTAATATCATAAATCATGTTATTACGAATCATCAACCCAGTATTAACGCCACTGATATTGATACCATAAGCACCATATCCTGATGAATAAATAGAATAAACACCATGAATCTTATTACGCTCAATAGTCAAGTTAGTATTCGCAGCCACCTCGATACCTGAATTATTGATGTATGTATTTGACCAAATACCATCAATATTATTACGAGAAATGGTTGAATTATTGGAGTTGGTAATTTCGATACCACGATAATTCACAATCCATGTCGGAGCAGTAGTTTGTGAATAAGTACCTGCTTGCGAACCGATATCATTACCTGTAACTAAAATATTATCACAAGATAAAGTTCCTGTAGCTCCTTGTAATGAAATAGCTACATATGCACCAGCAATACTATTATTCTGAATGGTTAAGTTATCATTATCTTCAGCATTACCTGTTTGGCTCGCAGAAGTTGCAGATCTGATACCACAAATTACTGCTGAGGTAGTAGCTGTTGCAGTACCACGGATAGTACAATTTTTAATCGTATTGAAAGTAGCACCATTACCTACCCCACCTAATGAGGCAACCCAAATTCCTAAGTTAGCACCTGTATTTGTGCTGTAGAAATTCAAATTACGAGAAGTAGTACCGTTATTAGAACCGTCAATCGTGATATAATCTGCACCATTTAATTTAATAAAGGCAGTTTGATTATTTGCACGGAAATAAGGATTCATACCAGCAGCTGGACGAATGGTTAAGTTATTAGTTGAACTAGCAAATGCATTCACACCAAACGTAACAGGGAATGTCTCAGTTGTAGTGCTGTACAAAGTATCCGTTAATTCAAAAATAACGTTACCTGATAAACAGTAGGTATTGTATGCCGCTGCAGCTGCAGTCAAGGTATTGAAACCACCTGTAGCACCTTTACCAGCACCTACTTGATAAGTACCGCTCAATGTGTTACCAATAGTGTAGTTATACGGAACACTTGGTGCAGTAGTTAAGGTTGCCGTATTAGTTAATACAGCACCTGCAGGCAATGAACCAATATTTGGTGTACCTGCAATATCCTGAGATGCGATGAAATAAGACACCACATCCGAAGGAATTAAACCTCCCATGGTAGCCGCAGAAATGGTAAACGACCAAACTGAACTAGCAGCGTTACCACTTACTAATGTTCCTGCAGCGCTGTTCCAAGTACCTGAATTTTTCTTGTAATATACATAAGGTACATTTGTTGTAATGTCAACCCCTGTCGCATCAGAGATAGTAGCTGTGAAGCTACGATCACCGGTATTACAAGTTAAAGAAAGTGGAGTGTGTACATAGCTCGGCGCTAATAAATCAAGCGCTGTATAGTTACCTTCGTAGGCTCCGATATCCGGACCAACGGTAGAGGTACCTGCATAACCAACGTTACCTTGACGTACAGTTCCAGCATAGTCAGAGGTGATACCAGCAATTTGAGTTGCATTTCCTTCCAACTGGGTTGGAGAGGTGGTATTAATCTTAAATAAGTTTGCATTACCTGGAGTTGTGCTCAAGAAAGAAACATTCTCAACAAATGAACTACCATCGCGAGGAGCAACAGCAGTTTGCATACCACTCATCGTATTGTAACCTGTTGTTCCATCAAAATAATAGAAACGATCGGTCGCATTCGGAGAGTTTAAATAGTAGCTGTTTTTATCACTTGCAGCATCATAGGTATTCGCCAAAGTACTAGTCAAGCGAATACATGTAGATTTGCTCGAAGGTACAGCAGAAGCGTTAAGACCCTGATTGTAAAGAATATTGTTCGTTAACAACATCTTTGCATTCGTTGTATTATTAAATACAACATGAGGACCATAAGCAGCTTGAGTAGATTTACCAGTTACATAAATAGTATTGTAGTATAAATTAACTGTTCTTCCAGAACCTAACGTTAAATAAACCCCATAGTTACCACCACTTGACTTGGTAGAGTCACCCATTACATTATAGTTACCTACATGTACCAAGTTATTTTGATAAGTTACTACCGGCGCTGCGCCTGACGTTCCCGCATAAGTTCCTTCATAAATACCATAGATGTTAGAAGCGCCAGCAATTGTAGAGTTATTTTGTAACCCGATGATTTTATTGTTACGGATTAATTGACTTACGTTTTGATAATAGTTGTACCAACCATAAATAGTACCAGTACTTCCGCCTGATTTTAAATTCGAGACAGTATTATTATAATAATCATGTACACCACCTCCATAATATACGTAATTGTAAATACCATAGATGGTACCAGCACCTGCCGTACCAGTATTTGTGTTTGCAGTGATATTATCAACTGTATTGCCGTAGAAATTCAAACCACCTGCACCAAAATAATAATACGGATACATACCATACAC
>JAPJNH010000012.1 GCA_026461075.1 Chitinophagales bacterium | reverse complement strand
AACTTCGTAAAAAACATCCCAAAGAAACATTGCAATTTTTACCCTCACAAGCCTATGAGGATATTGCCTTATTAATGCAAGATGCGGATGTACTAGTTTTAAACAGTCTGTATGAAACGCAATCCTGCGTTGCCATAGAAGCGCTCTGTTGCGGAGTTCCTGTGATCGCACCAGCAGTTGCCGCATTACCTGAATTTTTAAACCCCAGCAATTCAATTCTATTTGCTGAAGGAGACATTGAAAGTGCTTTAAACAATGCTTTTGTAATAATTCCCCAACTTGATCCTGAAAACATTTCAAAAGCAGCCACTCAAAAATATAGTTATACGAATATCGAGAAAGAGTTTACGCGCGTTTATAGCGAATTGGACCTTATCTGATATACTCAAATCCCGAAGCTTTGTATCTTAGCAGAATGAAACGCGTGTCTCTCTCTATCCTATTAATTTTATATAGCAGCCTTTTTGTTGCTTGCAGAAATCATATAGAGGTAAAGACCTATTACGATGCGAATAAGAAAAACAAAAAAGAAGTTTTTCAAGTTTTAAGTAGAAATACGAAGATCAAAGATGGACCTTATGAATCCTATTTTTCAAATGGAAATTTAGCGGCAACAAAGCGATATAACAACAATCGATTAAGTGATTCTTGTATTACTTATAATGAAAGTCCTTATTATCGAAGTGAATCAGTTTACTATAAGGATGGTTTAAAAGAGGGTATTCGTATTCTATTTCATCCTAACGGAAAGTGGAAAATAATCGAACACTATAGCAAGGATAAATTAGAAGGAGAATACAATCATTATGATGAAAAAGGAAGGCTAATAGAGGAAGGAAATTTTAAAAACGGTCAGATGCAAGGCCTATGGACTTTCTACTTCCCAAATAATACACAAATACGAGAAAAGGTACATTTTGTTAACGGACAGGAATGGGGTTACTACGAAAGTTATTACGCCAACGGCAAGAAAAAATCAGATGGTTATTATAAAGGAGAAGACAATATGGACTCGCTATGGCACTTATATTATGAGAGTGGCGAGCTGATGGAAGATGCGGTTTATAAGGATAATTGGGAGAATGGAATAGTTCACACCTACAATAAGAATAAACAGGTCACAAAAGAGATTCTGTATAACAAGGGTAAGGTCGTGAAGTACGCTGATTTTCTAAAACATGTATTTACGGAACATCCAGAAAATGCGCTAGAAACAAAAACAGATGCAGAATAATAGCGCCTTACATATTGTTTCCTTCAGTATCCCCTATCCTGCGAATTATGGAGGTGTAATTGATGTATTTCATAAAATAAGACTTCTGCATCAAGCGGGTATAAAAGTTCATTTGCATTGCTTTCAATACGATCGAAATCCAGCAGATATTTTAAATCAATACTGCGCATCGGTGAATTATTTTCCTCGTAAAGGCGGTTTAAAAGCCTTGTTCAGCAGTAATCCCTATATCGTAGAAAGTCGAGTGAGCGAAACATTAATTGCCAATTTAGAAAAGGATAATTTACCTGTTCTATTTGAGGGACTTCATTGCCTAGGTAATATCCCCAAAAATGAACGACGCTTATTCTATCGCGAAAGCAATATAGAGCACGATTACTACAGAGCGCTTGCGAAAGCGGATCGCAGTATATGGAAAGGGATTTATTATCGAAGTGAAGCGAAGAAACTCGAAGCGTATGAAAGTCGAATTGCGCTTTGCAGCAATATATTGGCAGTGAATGAAAGCGACGCTAAGTATTTCAAAGAAAAGTTTCCGCTGTCGGAGACGAGCTACATTCCTTCATTTCATGCGAATGATGAAGTGAATATTTTAGAAGGAAAAGGCACGTATGTATTACTTCATGGTAATTGGCTCGTGGAGGAAAATCAAGTATACCTACTCTACTTCTTAAAAAACATTGCAAGTGCCATTCACGCTCCGATAAAAATTGCAGGCCGATTTATCCCTACCAATATCCAACAGCAATTTGCGCATTTAAAAAACATACAATGGATAAACAATCCAGATGAGCCAACCATGCGCGCTTTGCTACAGCAAGCACAAGTTCATTTTCTTTATACCAACCAAGCGACTGGCTTGAAACTAAAACTGTTAAATGTATTGCATGTGGGTCGTCATGTAGTAGTGAATAGTAAAATGTTGGCTGGCACCAATTTACAAGCAGCCTGTCTTGTGGCGGATTCAGTCGAGGAGCAGATCACTCAAATCAATACTGCGATGCAAATCGAGTTTACTACAAAAGATAGCGAGAAAAGAAGCAAGCAATTAAGTAATTTCAACAACCAATCTAATCTTCAAAAATTAATCAAGCTTTTATAATATGAGTCAGCATTTTCAAGTAGCCGAACGTTTCATGCGTTATGTTCAAATTGATACACAAAGTGATCCAACAGCAACCTGTTTCCCATCTACCGAAAAACAGAAAGATTTATTACGCCTTTTAGCGGAAGAATTAAAGGCGATGGGCCTTGCAGATGCGCATTGCGACGAACATGGTTACGTCTATGCTACGATTCCTGCAACGACAGACAAAAAGGTACCTGTGTTATGTTTTTGCAGTCATGCCGATACCGCACCGGATTGTAGTGGCAAGGATGTTAAACCTATTTTACATAAAAACTATCAAGGTCAGGATATTGTATTACCTGATGATAACACGCAAATTTTAAGCAAGAAGAATCATCCTTATTTAGAAGAATTAATTGGGAATGATTTGATCACTGCAAGTGGTAAAACGTTGCTAGGAGCGGATGACAAAGCCGGTGTTGCCATTATTATGGAATTCGCTAAGCATTTGATGGAGCATCCTGAAATTGAGCATGGCACGATTCGTATTTTATTCACGCCAGATGAGGAAGTAGGAAGAGGCGTAGAAAAAGTGGACATCAAAAAGCTAGGAGCTGATTACGGTTATACCTTAGATGGCGGAGAACGTGGTTCTTTAGAGGCGGAGACATTTTCTGCAGATGCTATGACATTTTATTTTAAAGGAATCAGTGCACACCCTGGCTATGCGAAAGGCAAAATGGTACATGCGATGAAAGTGGCAGCAGAATTCTTGTCGATGATACCAAGAGATGAATGGTGTCCGGAGACCACCTCTGATCGTGAAGGATTTATTCATCCTACCGCATTCACAGGGGGCTTAGAGGAAGCGACGGTTAATTTTATCATTCGTGATTTTGATACAGCAAAGTTGGCTGATCACGAGGCGCGATTAATCGAGTTTGCTAACGAAGCGATTGCACGTTTTCCGGGCGCGAGTTTTACTTCCAGTGTTAAAGAGCAGTATCGTAATATGTGGGAAATAGTTCAACAGACACCTGCCTTAATAGACTATGCGGAAGAAGCGATGGTGGCGGCCGGAGTTACACCACGTAAAATGCTGATTAGAGGAGGTACAGATGGCTCGCGTTTATCATTCATGGGACTACCTTGCCCTAACATTTTTACGGGCGAAATGGCAATCCATTCTAAATTAGAATACGTTTCTATTCAAGACATGGAGGCTGCAATCAGGACAATAATTGAGTTATGTAAAATTTGGGCTGAGAAATCATAGGGAGTAACCTTAATTTAACACTAAATACACGCATAAATCAAATTCAGAGTAGAGATTTGTAACGAAATAAAAATGTATGGGCACAACAGCCAAAATCTTAATAGTAGACGATGAGTCGGACATCACTGAGTTCATTTCCTATAATTTAAAAAAGGAAGGATATGAAACTTTGATTGCTTCGAATGGTGTGGAAGCAATAAAAAAGGCTAAGGAAAGTCAACCCGACTTGATATTGCTGGATGTGATGATGCCTAAAATGGATGGATTACAAACGTGTGAATACCTACGTTCCTTACCTGAATTCAAAGATACAGCCATTATATTCCTAACTGCATTGCACGATGAGTCAGCAGAATTAAAAGGATTCAACGCAGGGGGTGACGATTATATTGCAAAGCCGATTAAGCCGAAAGTATTAACTAGTCGAATAAAGGCACGTTTAAAGAAAGTTAGTGCAGGCGTAGAGCCAGAAATAATTGAGGTAGGTGATATTATCATAAACCGCGACCGTTACGTTGTTAGCAAAGCGGGTGAAGATTTAGAACTAGCAAGAAAAGAATTCGAGTTATTAAGTTTATTAGCATCCAAACCTGGCCGTGTTTTCTTGCGTCAAGAAATATTGGATAAAATCTGGGGGAGTGACGTTGTAATCGGCGATAGAACCATTGACGTTCATATCAGAAAGATTAGAAGTAAAGTGGGTGAAGAAAGAATTAAAACAGTTAAAGGAGTTGGTTACAAATTTGAGTAGATTTGTAGTGTGAAAAACCTAAAACCTTATCAGCTAGCAATAATTCTTAGTTTACCAATTAGTTTTATTGCTGTAATATTTCATTTGTTATTCCTTCATGCCAATTTAGGGTGGTGGGAACCTTTGGTGATGTTTATAATTATTGTTGCTGGCACAACATTTATTATTTTCTACGCCATTGAAAAATTTGTATACCGCAAAATTAAGCTTATTTACAAATCAATACATCGATTAAAATTGAGCAAAGACTTAAAATATTCTCTTGGCGAACGTATCTCTGAAGATCCAATTAAAGATGTTCAGAAAGAAGTGATGGATTGGGCTAGTGATAAGCGTACAGAAATTGAAAACTTAAAACGTACGGAACAATTCAGAAAGGAGTTTCTACATAACCTTTCTCACGAATTTAAAACTCCTCTATTTAGTATACAAGGATTTCTTCAAACCCTAATCGACGGCGCAATTGACGACCCTGAGGTTAATGTAAAATTTTTAGAGAAAGCGAATAAGGGCGTAGAAAGACTTTGCAATCTGGTAGATGATTTGGATGAAATTTCAAAACTTGAATCAGGCGAATTAAAGTTATATCCTATCGATTTCGACATCAATACCCTTACAAAAGAAGTATTCGATAGTTTAGAAATGAAAGCATTCAAACGTACGATTAAACTTCATGTAAAAAAAGGCTGTGATCACCCATTTTGGGTACATGCAGATAGAGAGAAGGTCGGTCAGGTCATGATTAACTTGATTACTAATTCCATCAAATACGGTAAAGAGGAAGGCGAAACAGTCGTAGGTTATTACGATATGGGCGATAATATTCTTATCGAAGTAACGGATGACGGAATTGGCATAAGTGAAGAACATCTTCCACGTTTATTTGAACGATTCTATCGTGTAGATAGAAGTAGAAGTCGAGAAGCGGGTGGAACCGGTCTTGGACTATCCATCGTGAAACATATTGTTGAAGCGCATGAACAAACCATTCATGTCCGTTCTACTATGGGCGTTGGAAGTACTTTCGGCTTCACGTTGAAAAAACGCTAAGCCTCGTAAATTCCCGACATTTTAAGCTTTGTTTTTGTAACTTCACCTCACTAAATTTTTGGCGTGAGGACTATGACTCAAGATACCCTTTTAAAGGCTTGGAAATTGATGTGCTATGCCGCGCGCATGGCAGAAGTCTATGACGAAAACCGTCAGGTTACTAAATATGTACACAGCACTTCTAGAGGACATGAAGCGATACAACTCGCTACAGCCTTTCATTTGAAGCCTTACGATTATGCTTCTCCTTACTATCGTGATGAGAGTTTATTACTTGGCTTAGGATTCACTCCATATGATTTAATGTTGCAATTATTAGCTAAAGGTGACGACTACTTTAGCGGAGGAAGAAGTTATTATGGACATCCTTCTTCACGTCTAAAAGATCGCCCTTTAATTCCGCATCAATCTTCAGCCACTGGGATGCAAACAATCCCTGCAACTGGTATGGCGCAAGGAGTACAATATCTTTGGAAGACTAAGCAGTTAACGGCTCCGCAACAGCCCGTCGTGGTTTGTTCATTAGGTGACGGCTCCGTTACAGAGGGCGAAATCAGTGAAGCATTGCAATTCGCTGTACTTAAGAAATTACCAATCATCTATCTCGTACAAGATAATAACTGGGGCATTTCAGCTACTGCTGAAGAGACCAGAACAATGAATGCCTACGAATATGCGGCAGGCTTCAAAGGATTAGAACGCATCAGTTTTGATGGCACTAATTTCGCCACCGCCTATGAAGAAATGGGAATGGCCTTTGAATATGTGCGCAATACCGGGCAACCTATTTTAGTGCATGCAACAGTACCATTACTAGGTCATCATACTTCTGGTGTCCGCAAAGAATGGTATCGTACGGAAGAAGATTTAAATGATTGTTCGAATCGTGATCCACAAATATTATTCAGAAAGCATTTGATCAGCACTGGCATTGATCCTTCTCAATTAGACCAAATCAAAGCAGAGGCGATTGAAACCGTTAATAAAGATTTTGAACGTGCGATTGCTGCACCAGAGCCTGATCCAAGTACTGTATTATATCACGAGTTTGCTCCTAGTAAATTCAACGCAGAAACAGGCACTCGTCAACCAGAAGGGAAAGAGAAAGTAGTCATGGTAGACGCCGCCTTACATGCAGTAGAAGAAATATTACGTGAATATCCAGATGCCATATTCTTTGGTCAAGACGTAGGAAAGCGCTTAGGTGGGGTGTTTCGCGAAGCGGCTACCTTGGGAGATAAGTTCGGAGACGAGCGTATTTTCAATACCGCTATTCAAGAAGCATATATTGTCGGTTCGACAGTTGGCTTAAGTGCAGTAGGTGTAAAGCCTATTGTTGAAATCCAATTTGCCGATTATATCTGGACAGGGGTTAACCAATTGGTTGTTGAGCTAGCGAAAAGTTGTTATCTCACGAATGGCAAATTTCCAGTACAGAGCTTGATACGAGTTCCTATCGGAGCGTATGGAAGTGGAGGCCCTTACCACAGCGGAAGCGTGGAGGCTACGCTTACCACAATTAAAGGGATTAAAGTAGTTTATCCGTCAAACGCAGCCGACTTAAAAGGTTTGATGAAAGCAGCCTTTTTGGATCCGAATCCAGTAGTGATGTTAGAACATAAGGGTCTTTATTGGAGTAAAGTACCAGGCACCGATGATGCGAAGACCATCGAGCCGGATGCAGATTATATTTTGCCATTAAGTAAAGCAGGCATCGCGCTTGCGGCAGATAGTGCGCAACTAGCAATGGGCAACACGATTTGTATTGTTACCTATGGAATGGGGGTACATTGGGCAAAAAATGCTGCTGCACAATTCCCTGGTCAGGTGGAAGTGATCGACTTAAGAACCCTTTATCCGATGGATGAAGAAACTGTTTATGCGAAGGTTAAAGAGCATGGCAAATGTTTGTTACTCACGGAAGAAGCTTTGCTAAACTCTTTTATAGAGGGTGTAGCGGGTCGTATCAGTAGAGATTTGTTTGAACATTTAGATGCGCCAGTAAAAACAATTGGTGCCAAGAATGTACCTGCGATAGCGCTTAATAGCGGCTTGGAGAGAGCAGTATTACCTAATGTAGAAATGGTGGCTGAAGCAATTCGCGAGCTATTAGAGTATTAATCCATTCGAATATAAAAAGCAAAAAAAAGGCGATTGAATTTTCAATCGCCTTTTTCGTATGCAGAAGTTATTATATTAACGAACACCATGCATCATCTTCTCTAACTTTTTGCAAAGCAAGAACAAGATTATAGAAGCAGCGCCAGAGAACGCTACAAACACGATGAAATAAGAGTATAAGTCAGCAATTTCAAAACCTAGAATACTAGGGTGAGTCGTTGCTTTTGGATCAGGATACAAACTGCTCATAGTTCCTGCTAACTTGTTACCAGTTGCAACCGCTAAGAACCAGATACCCATCATCAATGAAGTGAAGCGAGCTGGTGTCAACTTATTTACCATCGACAAACCAATTGGGCTCAAGAACAATTCTCCGATAGTATGCAAGAAATACAAACCTGTCAAGAAGAAGATAGAAGCACCCGTTACTGGAATTGTTTTAGAACCGAAGGCAATCAACAAGAAACCTACCGCTAATAAAGCCAATCCCATAGATTGCTTATAAGGAGCAGCAGGATTGATTCCACGCTTAGAAAGACGCATCCATATCGCAGAGATGATTGGCGCCAAAATAACAATAAATCCAGCGTTAAAGCTTTGGAAATAAGAAGCTGGCATCAACCATCCGAAAATATTACGATTCGTTTGTTCTTCTGCAAAGAAGGTTAATGAAGCACCCGCTTGTTCGAAGCACATCCAGAAGAAAATTACGAAGATCATGATTAGGATAATTACCCATAAACGATCCTTTTCAATTTTAGACAAAGACTTATCAGTAATAATTACGAATGGTCCAACCAAGGTCATACCGTAGATTAAAGCACCCCAAATATCAACGCCTAATGCGAAGTGAATAACAGAAAATGCTACAATAATACCTCCAATAAGAATTCCTAATTGTGTAGAACTAAAAGCAGCACCTTTTGAATCTCCTTCATTGACAGATTTGTTTGGTCCCATACCTAATTGAGATCCATCAGGACCAACCACGTATTTATCTTTTAATAGGTAGAAAATAACCAAGCTTAATAACATACCAACTCCAGCAGATAAGAAGCCCCATTTAAAGTCGACGTTTTCACCAAGATAACCGCATAACAAAGGCGCCACAAATGCACCCGCATTGATACCCATGTAGAAAATAGTATAAGCTCCATCTTTGCGAGAATCTCCATCAGGATACAACTGACCCACCATTGTAGAAATGTTTGGCTTGAAGAATCCATTACCGAAAATCAACGTACCCAAACCGGCCCACATTAACCCAAGCGATAATCCTTTGTCGGCATTGTGTGCGAAAGAAGCAGAGAAGAACATTAAGAATTGTCCGATAGCCATTAATAAACCACCGACAAAAATAGATTTACGGTTACCCCAATAGCGATCTGCTACATAACCTCCAATTAATGGAGTAAGGTAAACTAATCCGGTATAACTACCATAGATATTACTTGCAAAGGCCTTATCTAGTAAAAGTACTTTTGTCATGTACAAGATAAAGATGGCGCGCATGCCATAATAGCTAAAGCGCTCCCAGAACTCCGTAGCAAAAAGAACATACAATCCCTTCGGGTGTCCTGTTTGGTTGTTTTGGCTCATGTGTGATTTATTTAGGTTTTAGATTTTACAATATACAAAAAATTCTAGAAAGATTCTTACAAGTTGCTCTGCAAGAACTTCGTCATTTTATCATAGACTAACCAACGAGAGTAGCCTCCGGCGATGCTGTGATTTTTATTTGGGAAGAAATACTGTTCGAAGGATTTATTCTTTGCGAACAATGCATTCGTTAACTCCATTGAGTTTTGGAAATGCACATTATCGTCGGCTGTTCCATGCATCAACAAGAATTTACCTTTTAGATTATCTGCGTACAAAGTACAAGCCGTATTTTGATAACCACTTGCATTCAATGAAGGGGTTTGCATATAGCGTTCTGTATAAATATTATCGTAAAAACGCCAGTCTGTTACCGGAGCGACGGCTATTGCACATTTAAATACATCGGCGCCTTTCAAGATACAATTGCTTGCCATAAAGCCTCCATAACTCCAACCAAACATGCTGATACGCTTTGCATCTACCCACGACCAATTCTTACCGATATATTTCGCTGCTTCGATTTGATCAATAGTTTCAATCTCTCCTAATTTTAAATAGGTACATTGCTTAAACGCAGCACCGCGATTCCCTGTACCACGATTATCTACACATACCACTCCATAACCGAGGTCGGTCAAGTATTGAAAATACATAAAGTTTGCACCGCCCCAACGGTCCTCTACTTGCGCAGATCCTGGTCCGCCATAACAAGTCATGAATACCGGACACTTTGCCTTTTTCTTCATTTTGCTTGGCTTCATATTATAGCCATATAAAGTGGTACCGTCGACTGTTTTGAATTCAAAGAAACTAGGATAATTCATTTTCATCCCAGCCAATTTTGCTTTTAGGTTAGCGTTGTCCTCTAATATTCTCAAGAGACTACCGTCTTCGTTAATTAATTTAACTACCGGAGGCGTTTGTACGTCGGAATAAGTATAGACCGCATATTTCAGGTTATCACTGAAATCAACTGAAGCATTACCACGCGTGTTGGCAGTGATCTTTATTTCTGCATTATCTCCAGTAATCGCTACTACTTCCTTTTCAAAAGGCTTCATACATACTTGAAAGAATGCTAATTTCTTCTTTTCATCATAGGCATACAAATGCGTCATTTGACGATTTTCAAAATTACCAATCTGACTTACTACATGTCCGTCAATCATGCTACGGAACTGAGCTTGCATCCAGCCACTTTCTTCAGTCACCCAAATAAACTTGGTCTGATCTTCGAGAAAAATTGGCGCATCCCCTTTTGCCTCCACATCAACATAAGCCGTTTTTGATAACTCATTTAGTAATACACGTGAAGTAGTATTCTGCATATCTAACAGCAAAACATCCAAATTAGTCTGTAAACGATTCAATAATTCAACACACAAATAATTGGATGATTGTGTCCATTTTACACGAGGGATATAATAAGACTGCGCATCATATTTTAACTTGATTGGATTATAATCATAAATCACTTTTCTGTTTTCTAATTCCATTACTTGCACACTCACTACGGCATTATCTTCACCCGCCTTTGGATATCTATAAGTCTCCGATACGGGATAGGTTTCGTTCTTATAAATTGGTAACGTAAACTGCTTCACTTTTGATTCATCAAAACGATAGAAGGCCAGGCGGCGACTATCAGGACTCCAATAGAAGGCCCTGTTAATACCAAACTCTTCTTCATAAACCCAATCCGTAGCCCCATAAATAATTTGATTCTTCGCACCATCTTTGGTGAGCTGAACTTCCGTTATTTCATCCGCTTGCAAGTCGGCGTAATACATATTATTATCGACGATGTAAGCAACTTTCAGACCATCCGGAGAAAACTGTGCATAGCGTTGTTTACCGTTTCCTGCAATGGACAAGACATCCATCTTTTTTGATTCCAAAAAATAAATATAATTCTTCTCGACTGTTGAATGACGATAGATCGCTTCCATATCAGTGGCAACCAAAATTCGCTTTCCATCAGGACTGATCGTTACTTGCGAGGGCTTGATCGTTATTGATGGGGAATTTTCATCACTTTTATACACAAAATCTTTCGCACGCAAGATTGTATCCAAGGCCTTTCCAGAGGATAATTCATAGCGAACAACAAAAGGTTGATCTTTCCAATAAATTAAAGAATAATACGATTCTCCATCTGGCATAAAATGAAATCCTCCTGCAGATTGCGCCGCATAAGTACCTTTTTTCCAAATTTCTTCGAGTGTAATTTGAGCTTGCAATTGAATAGCAAAGCCCATTAAAAATGCGAAAGCAACAAGAGTCTTTTTCATATCTACTAAAGAAAATAAAGTTTTTAGAATTATGCAAGAATTTGTCCTTAAAAGGCTTTCAAATCGTACCTTAGAAGTATGATTCTGTTGATTCCAGAACGTTTATGGCACCCCGACCAATACTGGTCGAATGAACATGCACTTTTAGTAGAGGAAGTCTCTGGTCGTGTGGAGGCCTTATTATTAAAATCATCCGAGAACACTTATCCGATTCAACAATTGAAAGGTGATTTGATTCCTGGTTTTGTTAATGCTCATTGCCATTTAGAATTAAGCCATATGTTTGGTAAGATTCTGGAGAAAACAGGGATGCGCGCATTTGTTCAGGCCGTGAATCAATTCAGAAATAGCTGTACTCCGGAAGAAGAACAAGTGGCTATTCAAACGGCGAATGAAAGCATGTGGAATGCGGGTATTGTAGCAGTGGGAGATATTTCAAATGATAATAGAAGTCTAAACACCAAACAGCATAGCAAAATTTATTATCATACGTTTTTAGAGTTATTTGGATGGAATGAAACGCGCTATGAGAAGCTTTTTGCAGATGCGAATGAGTGGAAAAACGAGTTCAAAAAATGTGCGAATGCTAGCCTAGTGCCACATGCGCCTTACAGTGTCCCTCCTGCCCTATTCGAGCGTTTAAGAAATGAAGGCACAGATGATTTAATTTGGACCATTCACCATGCAGAATCAGATGCTGAACAATCCCTTTTTGAAAACAGAAAGGGGGATTTAGCGCAATTTCTTTTAGCTCTTGGTGTTGAACTCAATGACCATAGTTTTCACGGAGCGAAAAGTCCTACGAGTTATCTATTAACGGAATGGCCGAAAGGAAAGCGAAGTATTTGGGTGCACAATACTCGCATGAGAGAATCAGACTTACAGCAAGCGCAACAAGTGTTAGGGAGTGATTTGTTCCTTTGTACTTGTCCGAATGCGAATTTATATATCGAAGATCGCTTGGCGGATTACGAGATGTGGCTTCGTAACGGAGCGCGGGTTTGTATCGGCACTGACAGCTTAGCATCGAATAACACCTTGAGTATTTGGGAAGAAATTCAAACATTGCTAGGTCATACCGCTCTTTCTCTCGAAACATTATTAAGCTGGGCTACTATTAACGGAGCACTTGCCCTGGGTATAGAAAATCATTTTGGGAGTCTTGCGCCAGGCAAATCCCCTGGTATACTTTTGATACAAGAAGATCAAAACATTCAACGTCTATTTTAAGGCTTTATCCCGAAAAAAAATTAAATTTGTCTTAAAGCCATTTTTGTGTTGATGTCACGCTCACGATACCTACTTTTTTTCTTCCTGCTTTTTGCTGCAAGTGCTTTGGCACAAGCTAAGAAAACAGCGCCGAAAGGTAATGGCAAAAACGCCCCTACTCCTATTAGCACAGATGGTTATTCCCGTCCGAAATTAACAGTTGGGCGAGCTTATCACGACTTAACCTGTCATTTCAATTACTGGTTTAATGCGAATTTAAAACTAGATGAATCCATCCGAAGCGTGAAGGAATCTAGTGAAGATGACTATTCGCAAATTCTTCCACTATACGAATATGATAACGAAGCTGCACTAGCAGGCTTGAGTAGTACCATGGATGAAGTGATAAAAAAAGCATCGATGGGTATCCAACTACATGAAAAGTCGGTATGGACCCAAGACTGCTACTTAGCCATGGGTAAGGCTTATTATTTCAAACGCTCCTATGAGGACGCATTAGAGACATTCCAGTTTATACAAACTAAGTATAAAATCAAAACCATCAAAGGCGTTCCAATACCTCAAAAATGGTATGAACATAAACTCAAAACGAATCAAGGCTTGATGTGGCTCATCAAAACTTATATCATGATGGGCAAGTTTGATGAAGCAGAGGCCATTGTAAAGGACATTGAAGCACGTAAAAGTTTTCCGCTTGAATATAAAGATCAACTTGGCTTGCTACATACCTTAGTTTTAATTAAAAAGAAGGATTATATCAGAGCAGTGACTCCTTTAGCGCAGGTCATTAAACTAACGAAGAAGCCTGAGCTAAAAGTTCGCTACACCTACATAATGGCACAGCTTTTTGAGTTCGGTGAGGATAATAAAAATGCGATTGCAGTTTATCGACAAGTAATAGGAATGAAGCCCAACTTCGTTATGGACTTTCACGCGCGCATGAAAATGGTGGAGCTATATTCAGAAATGCCAAACCTCCCTGCCACTGAAATTCGCGGCATATTAATGTCGATGTTAGGGGATAGCAAATACAGTGATTACTACGACCAAATTTATTATCGCTTGGCAGAACTTGAGCTTCGTAACAAAAACGAAAAAATGGGTATCCAATATCTGCGTTTATCCATTGCCGCTAGCACAAACAATCTAGAGCAAAAGGGCCTTTCAAACAAACGACTTGCTGATATCTATTGGGGTAATCCGAAATACATTTTGGCAAAAAACCGCTATGATAGCGCTTATCAGTACTTACCTGCCACGAATGAATTCTATCCTGTGGTGAGAGAACGAAAAGAAATTTTGGAGGAAGTTGTGAAGCGTATTAAAATCATTCAATTGGAAGATAGCTTGCAAAAGTTAGCCTCGCTAAACCCGCAAGAATTGCAGAAAAAATTAAGTAAAGATTTAGAGAGTCAAAGGGCAAAAGCCATGGAAGACTCACTTAATAAATCTATCAACAACAAAGCAAATACCGAAAATAAGATTTCTGAAAACGAAGCTTCTGCTACCTTTTACTTTTATAATCCAGGAATGAAGGCCAATGGCTATAACGACTTCGTAAAAAAATGGGGCAACCGTCCATTGGCTGATGATTGGCGAAGAAGCAGAAAAAATCAAAAATCTTTTACCAATACGAGTACAGACAATAGCGACACAAAGGAGGAGGACAAGGATAATAATACCGTAGAAAAAAGCAAAACAGGCGACCCTGAGCTTGACAAAGCACTCGCTGCTATTCCAGTTACAGAAAAGCAAATGCAAGCCTCTACAGACCGTATTGTAGATGCGTATTATGAGTTGGGTTATTTGTATAAGGATCGCGTTAAAAATGAAAAGAAGGCCATTGAAACCTTTGAAAAATTATCCACGAAATACCCCAATAATAAGTTTCAAGCAGAAACCTATTATATTTTGTATTTGATGAATGAGGAGAATAAAAACTTTGGGCAATCTGCTAAATACAAAAACAAAATCTTGAACGAGTATCCGAATTCAAAATTTGCGGCTATGTTAAAAGACCCAAATTATCAAAAGAAAGAGGATGCTAAGAAAAATGAAGTATTTACTTATTACGACAAAACATTTGAATATTTTCAAGGCAAAGCATATCAAGAGGTAATCGAGCGTATTGCTACGGCAATGGAATCTTTCAAGCCGAATCCTATCGAAGCGAAATATGCGCTCTTAAAGGCAGTGGCAACTGGAGGACTTGGCGATGTAACTAATTATAGTAACGAGCTAAACTCCGTTATTAAAGCCTATCCGAATACGCCAGAGAAAAAGAAAGCGGAAGAACTGTTAGCAGCCTTGCGCGACTTCGGCAAAGAAAAGCCAAAAATTGCAGATAATAATAGCAACAAGTCAGATAATAATAATAACAAGACAGGCAAGACAAGTGGCTCAAATGCGAATGCAGCAGGTGCTAGCGGTGGCTCATTTGAATACGATCCAAGCATAGAACATTATTTTGTCGTTGTGTTTAAATCATTGAATCCGAAAGCCGCGGCCGGACTAGGCAATGTCTCTAATTTTATCAATCGTAATCACAGTCTTGATAATTTAATTGTGAGTACACAAATGTTGGGAATGAACTCGCAAATGGCGATTGTAAAGAGCTTCCCAAATGCAGATAAGGCAAGTGAATTTTTAGATGAAATAGACGAACAAGCGTCACAGTTATTCAAGGGTCTTAGTAACGCGGAATACTATACCATGATTATTACGCAACACAACTTTGAAGAAATGAATAAGCTAGGCTATTCTAATTCCTATCAAACTTTCTACGAAGAGAACTATTTTGGCGAACAATAAACAGTAGATATTAAAAACAAAAAACCCCGCATTAGCGGGGTTTTTAATTAAGCTTTTGCAGCAGCTGCTTTTGCTTTTTTGATTGCAGAAGCACGTGGACGACTAACGCCATATGATCCTGATGTAATTTTGCCTTTTTTAGTACGGCGATCTCCGCGACCCATATTTTTAAAATTTAGTTGGTTTCAAAAAACAAATGTAATGATTTTTTTTCAAATTAGAAGGAATATACGCTGTTCTTGTTTCGGGCAAAAATTGGTAAAAACCAACTGACATGTGCCCCAACCATCATATCTAAGCGATAATCCAAGCCTGATTTACCCGTGTCAAAAATAACCGTTCTGCGCCCCTTCAAATAACCGATATTAAAGTCTAAGCCTACACTGAAATTAACTAGACGCTTGCGTGACATATAAAAATACTCCACCTGTTGCTGTAGCCCAATTCCGGAAGTTAAGCGATCATAACCAGCTTTATACGCATCGGTTAAAGAATAAATATTATCGTCATTATTGATTTTAACCTTATGCTGCCAATAGCCCACGCTCGTCCAAATGGCAATTCCGGTATTCAAGTAATGCTTTTCTAATGGAATCAATTTACCGACAGTCGCGCCAACAAAATAACTCCTCGCATATAATTTCGCCTGTCCTAGTAAGCCATTATTCGTAATAATACTCCCATCGTCGGCCAAAATAGCACCTAGTATATCACCTTCCTTAATTTCTTTGCCGAAGTAATATTCCCCTAGAGCGCCAAACATCCAGTTATGCTTATTCTTATACGCAAAACGGATGCCAGTACTCTTAAAATAACCAAATCGCTCATTCAAAACACCGACCGGTTGCATTGCCCCCAAACGAATACCAATCATCGTCGCTCGCACGACAGAATCATTGGGTATGACTTTAGTCTTTATTCTAAAGACACGACTTTCATCATGACGAGGCTGCGCCAACACCAATAACGGAGCAAGGAGTAAAACCAAACTGCAATAAACAGCGAGCTTACGCATTAGGCTTTAATTTTACCATTTACGATCGCTAAAATTGCTTGTTCTTCTGCAATTGTTTCGTGTTCCAAACGTGCTGCATCAGCGAGAATCGTTTTAACTGCAGCGTCTTCCAAAAGATCTTGCGCGTTAATTTTAACATTCAAATGCGCACCACGAACAGCTGCAGAGATACACATTGCACCTACCCCAGCATCTGAAACACTGTTTGGATTTCCTATTTCCGCCATTGCTTTGATTAGTGCTAATGACTGATGCGCTACTTGCATCGTTTGATAAGGAATCTGTATTGCATAAATTGTTGCATTGCGAATCGCTTCGCTGCGAGCAGCTTTCTCAGCATCATTCCCTTTTGGCAAACCAAAAGCATCCATAATTTTATTGAAGGCATTGGTATCTTCATCAACCAAATGAATCAATTTATCTTTCAATAACTGACCCTGTGCAGCGTAATCGCTAAACTCTTTCCAACGCGCATCCCAGCCTTTCTTGTGCGAAGACAAATTAGCCACCATCGTGCCTAAAGCAACGCCTAGAGCACCTGCATAGGCAGCAATAGAACCACCTCCCGGAGCAGGAGATTCACTCGCCGTTTCGTCTGCAAAACCAACTAAGGTTTTATTGACTAACAACTTTGTATTTTCTTCACGCATCACATATTCAATAATCTTTTTATTCGGATCGAAAGGGGATAATTCATTCAAACCAAGAGAATGAATCGCAGTGCGAACCAATTCTTGTTCTGAAACGCCAACAGAGCGTTGTTGCTTCTCTAAGAAATATCTACCCGCTTCCAACATCGCTTGTAAAGGAACTAGTCCTACTAACTCGGAACCCGTTACGCGCATGCCGCGAGCGTGGGCACGTTCTACAGCCGTGTCAAATGCTTTATGCATAGATGTTTCACGGATATTAGTTAAGTTAATTGAAACTTGTGCAATACCATATTCTTCAATAAACCAACCAATTGCTTTAACACTCTTCAATAAACCTGGCTCCCAAATATCATTTCCAGCAGCATCTTTTACTGCTTTACCTTTTTCATCCGTTTTCTTACGACCTTTCTCCCGCATATCAAATGCAACCGAATTCGCACGACGAACCGAAGTTGTGTTCAAGTTTACATTGTAGGCAATTAAGAAATCACGCGCTCCGATAACGGTAGCGCCGCTCTTCGCATTGAAAGTATCCGTACCGAAGTCGGGTTTCCATTCAGGTTTAGTCATTTTCACAGCCAAACCTTCATATTCACCTGCGCGGATATCGGCGAGGTTTCTACGCTGTGGACTTGCAGCAGCCGCTTCATAGTTGTAAACAGGGATCCCTAATTCCTCTCCTACACGCTTGGATAATTTCTTAGCGTAAGCCACAGTTTCTTCCATGCTGATATTGGCAATCGGAATCAAGGGACACACGTCTGTTGCACCCATACGCGGATGTTCACCGCTATGGTTACGCATATCAATTAATTCTCCAGCTTTTTTTATTCCTTGGAAAGCCCCTTCAATAACGGCTTCTGGCTCACCAACAAAAGTTACTACCGTACGGTTAGTTGCTTTTCCTGGATCTACGTCCAATAATTTCACTCCGTCTACCGCCGAAATGGCATCTGTAATCTGACGGATAATGTCCATGTTCACGCCTTCACTAAAATTAGGCACACATTCAATTAACTGCTTTTGCATATCGTTTGATTTACCCTCCGAAGTTACGCTTTTCATCGCAAAGAAAACAACCCTCGACACGCTTCTCACACAAAATTTTAAACTACTTTTGCAACATGCCTTTCAAACTTCACTCACCCTATCAACCTTCTGGCGACCAGCCAAGCGCCATTCGTCAATTAACGGAAGGTATTCGTAGTGGAGAGCAAGCACAAGTTTTATTAGGTGTAACCGGCTCTGGTAAAACATTCACCATGGCCAATGTAATTCATGAATTACAAAGACCTACACTAATCCTCAGTCATAATAAAACCCTTGTGGCTCAGTTGTATGGCGAATTCAAACAGTTCTTCCCGGAAAATGCCGTGGAGTATTTCGTTTCCTATTACGATTATTACCAACCGGAGGCTTATATCCCAACAACAGATACCTTTATTGAAAAGGATTTGGCTATTAATGATGAATTAGAAAAACTTCGTCTCCGAACCACTTCCTCACTTTTAAGTGGTCGAAGAGATATTGTAGTAGTGGCGTCCATTTCCTGTATCTATGGTCTAGGTAACCCTGCAGAATATAAGAACGGGATCATCCGTTTAACGCAAGGTCAGATTATTCCAAGAAATCAGTTATTATATCAGCTAACGGATGCCTTGTACGCACGTACAGAAATAGAATTTAAACGTGGACTCTTCCGTGTAAAAGGCGATACCGTAGACATCTTCCCAGCTTATGCAGACACTGCCTTTCGCGTAACCTTTTTCGGAGATGAAATCGAACGAATTGACAATATCGAACCCGAAACAGGAAAGCGCTTATCGACTGTT
>JAPJNH010000011.1 GCA_026461075.1 Chitinophagales bacterium | reverse complement strand
TCAGCCAATGGAAGAGCGCAGGATTACGATATCGCGAGCGCGATTTAACGTAGAATTTCCCGCGAACTTCATGTTGGTGAGTGCAATGAACCCCTGCCCATGTGGCTATTTTAACCATCCTGAACGTGCTTGTGTATGTGGATCTGCAGTGGTGCAGCGTTATCTCAATCGAATCTCTGGTCCTTTAATGGATCGCATTGATTTGCATGTTGAGGTAACGCCTGTACCTTTTAAAGAGTTGGAGTCGCGACAAGCAGGTGAGAATAGTACGACGATTCGCGCTCGCGTGATAAAGGCTCGTCAAATTCAACAAAATCGTTTTGTTGGAAAAGGTTTGTATGCGAATGCGCAAATGAGTGCAGCGCAGTTAAAAGAGTATGTGCAATTGGATGAGGCCTGTGCTAGTTTGTTAAGGCAGGCCATGCAACGGTTGTCGCTTAGTGCGCGCGCGTATGATCGGATTTTGAAAGTGACGCGTACGATTGCTGATTTGGAAGGGAGCGAAAATATTCTTCCGCAGCATATTGCAGAAGCGATTCAGTTTCGGAGTTTAGATCGTGAAAGCTGGGGTGCTTAAAAGGAAAAAGGCCGCGGATGCGGCCTTCCTTTTTTTGGTTAAAGTGTGTGTATGGTTAGTTGTTGATAAAGGTCTCTATAACGCGTGAAGTGGCTTTGCCATCCCACATTGGAGGTATTACTCCTTTTTTGTACGTTCCGTTTTCTACTTCTTCGATTAGTTTAGTGATAGATTCAAAGTCGAGCGCACTTAATGTATTCGAACCGGAAGTGACCGTAATCGGACGCTCTGTATTCGGACGTAAAGTGATACATGGTTTTTTTAAGAACGTTGTTTCCTCTTGTATCCCACCGCTGTCCGTTAATACAAATGTACAATACTTTATTAATTTCTGAAATGAGAAATAATCCATCGGCTCCGTAAACACAATTGGTAGTGCTTTAAACTGATCTGCCAATCCAAACTTTTCCATGTTTTGTTTGGTACGTGGATGCGCAGGAAAAACAATCGTATATCGTTCTGCAATCTTTTGAAAGATCGTATATAACTTCTCTAAACCTTCCTTGCTGTCGACTGTTGCGGGTCGGTGCATCGTTACTAAAACGAATTTTTTATCAGCAACATTGAGTGAACCTAAAACATCCGAAGTTTCAATTTCATTCTCAAAAGCAACCATCGTATCAATCATCGTGTTGCCAACAAAAAATATTTTTTCTTTGGCTTTACCTTCAGCTAGTAAATTATCGTAGCCGCTTTGTTCTGTTACAAAATATCGATCAGTGATTTCGTCGGTTAGAATTCTATTAATCTCTTCTGGCATACTACGATCGTTCGAGCGTAGACCACTTTCCAAATGTGCAATTTTAATACCACATTTATTGGCAGCAAGTGAGCCAGCCAGTGTAGAGGTTACATCGCCTGCAACTATCACCCAGTCGGGCTTATATTCTTGCAAGATTTTTTCAAGACCAAGAATAATCTGACCTAATTGACCGGCTTGTGTTTTGTTGTCTATTTGAAGAAAATAATCAGGTGCGTCTAGTTGAAATTGTTCGAAGAAAATCTTCGACATTTTATCATCATTGTGTTGACCGGTATGCACAATTTTCAACTCCATATCTGGAGCTAAATTTTTTGCTACTTTCTTTAGTTGCGTAATCTTGATAAAATTCGGACGTGTACCAACAACCGTCAACAATTTCTTCATAGGATAAAGTTACAAAATCCTTTCGGATTTTAATCTTTACCGAGCATATCTTGCATTTCGTCGATATATTTTTTTGCGAGTACTTTTCGATCGAAATGTTCTTTCGCGAAGTTGTATCCATTCTCTCCTTGCGTCTTTACAAGACTAGGATTTGATTTATAATATTTGATTTTTTTTGCAAAGTCATTTGGGTTCTCTGGCTCCACGAAACATCCTGCCTGAGCTTGTTCTACCAATTCTCTTGATACGCCATCTATGGCCATCAGAATAGGTTTTTTACTGGCCATATAATCGAAGGTCTTGTTCGAATAAATGGTCTTGAAGGTATCCGCTTTTTTAAGAATTGATGTCCCAATATCTGCCATCAAAATATATTCGAAGACTTCGTTCTTGCTTACTGGCGGAAGAAATAATATGTTGGTGAGTCCGCGTTTTTTAACTTCATGCTCTAGCTGTTGTTTTTCCATTCCACTACCAATACTCAAGATGAGTATATCTGGATCATCTGCTAAAAGGCTTGCGGTATCGACTAATTGAATAAGATGATTCGCAACACCATGGGCACCGACATAGATAACAATAAATTTATTTTGCCAATTACGTTTCTGGCGAAACTCCTTTACATCCAACTTTTCTGCACATTTCTCAGCGATTGTAAAATCCGCTGCATTCGGGATAAAGCAAATTTTATTCGAATCAATTTTCTTTTTCTCAATAAGTGTTTGCTTAAAAGCTGGTGTCAGAACATTTATTTTGCTTGCATGTTTGTAGATCTTTTTTTCTAACCAATAAGAAAGCTTAATAATCCACTTGTTCTTTAATACCCCTGTGTCAATCGCACTTTCCGGCCATAGGTCGCGCACTTCAAATAAATAGGGAACGCGTTTGAATATGGAAAGCCAGTAGGCAGTTAATCCTACGAATAGTGGAGGTGAGCTTACAAGAATGATATCGAACTTACCTTTCGTTTTGAATAGGCCTCCGTAAAAGGCCGAGAACATAAAGGAGAAGTAGGCCCACAGTCGCCATAAGAAATTGGCATTATACTTATCAGAAACAAAGCATCGGATGATTTCGACTCCGTTATCTAATCGTTCATGGATGAAGTATTTGCCTTTGTATTTCTCCGCTTTCAGTCCGGAGGCGTAATGTACGGTGCCGGCTAAGACTACTATTTCATGTCCTTCTTCCCGCCAGACCTTAGTCATTTCATTAAAGCGTGATCCACCACCATCGGTAGCGTCCAGAAAAAATTGATGAATGAGTAGTATCCTCAAAGTGCTAAGGTTTCAACGCGATGCGTGTAATGATCTTTTTTGTTTCGCTGGTAAAGATAATACACTTTGACTGCTCTTTTAGTCCATAATAGGAAGAATAGAAGGCGTCTGCAATTTCAGCTTTGAGAACTGTTCCATTTTGATCTGTGGCACTGATATCGAATTCATTAGTGAAATCAGGATGTATATGCCAGCGTTGATGTAAGGGTTGGTGATGCGTTTCATTGAATTCGTCTTCTATCAACCACTCTGCTTTCGCTTTTGTTTTGGTGATTTTTCGGGAATGATAAATTCCTTTCTTTACTTGTCCGAATACATTCACTTTGCCTTCTAATACAATTTCATTGGGCCTTTCAAAAGTTTTGATTCTTGCCTCTTGATTCCAATAGTACCAAATGAATCTTCCGCCCTTAAGCATTTGATCAAAAGGTCCTAATTGAACGGTATTGTGCGAAGCGGTTCCCATGAAGTAGCTGATGTCTTCTTTGCTGGCGTTGTATTTGTAGGAACCATTGTCACGGAGGATATTTTTACCTTTATACCAGAGGTCGAAGTGTAGATTGTCTGCTTGTGCAGGACGGTCTTTATAGCCTGCGCATTTTAAAAAGCTAAAGCTGTCTTCATCTCGGTACATCGCATAGCCTCCTTGCTCGGTAGAGTAGTTTTTTAGACCGCTTGTCTCGCTCTTCTTTTTCGGAAGTAGTGCTCCGTTAGTAAAGTTACACAGCCAATGTGCTTCTTCTAGAATCGTTTTTTCGGTGTAGAGGGGCATTTTATAGAGCGCTTGGTGTAAGGCATTCAATGCGGGTCTATAATCACGATAACTCGTATCGCTTAAGGGGAAAAACAGCGCTCCGTCATTAGAGCCATAGTTCGGAAGTTCTCCGTTCTGCGGATCGCATTGTGCTTGTAGGAATTCAAGACTTAATGCGGCACGTTGATAGAGGCTGTCCGACCATCTCTCTTGATTTCTTTCTGCAAAGCTGATGGCGATGCTAAGCATTTGTATCACTACGCGATGGTAGTTGTTGGAATATTGGAGGTAGCTGCCATCTGCATAAATTTGATAGGCGATTTCTTCCTCGAAATAATGTTTACCAGCTGCTTTGATTTTCGCCGCCTTTGGAAAATGAGGAAAAAGACTGCCGCCGATGTATAGCATCAAACTTTCACTGAGTGCGTGATTGTTGCGCACTGCAATTCTTGAAAAGTTGATATTGTGATACACATGCATCAGTTGATTGTAAACACTGTTTTCAAATTTTTCCCAGAAAGCCTCTGTGATCTGTTCATCGCCCTCATAATAATTCATCGCCATGAGCCAATGTAGCAGTCGTAGAGATATTTCCTGACTGCAACGGTAGTGTGGACCTAACTCAGATGGGTTATTATCTATCCAGTCGCTTATCTCATTCAGTACTTCTTGCGCATGCGTTTCATTAAAGTGATAGTCGTGTCGGATGATGTCGAGCAAATGTGTAAAGCGTGCACGTTCCCAAACATATTTGATATCTCCTTGAGCGGCGGAGTAGTCGGCTATCTTCGACCAGTGGGTTGTTTTGTTATAAACAAAGCCGCTATCTGGATTTTGATGCCAGGGATTAGCTGGGTTTATGGCTTTCCATTCACTACGAAAAAAGTATACGGAGCCGTTTTTTATTTTCTCGTAATGAGTACGTATAATTTCTGATTTTGTATGCGTTAAATTTAATGTTCCACGTGTAACAAAAACCTTTGTAGGATTATATTTGAGCCAATTTTTATAGCTTGTTTTTAGGCTCAAATTTGAATAAGTGGGTGCGTATAATTTGAAAGGCAAAAATCGTCTTTTCGCCTCGTATTGCAGACGAAAAAGGGCATAGCGAGCCCCCATATTACGGATCAGTTGCGCAATCAAAAATAGCTTTTGCATCACAGTGAAATACGGTTTCCTGTTTTTAAAGATTCTATCGCAGCGAAGCTTGCACGAGTAGTATTGATGATTTCATCAATTGGAATTAAGGGTGCACCCCCTTGTTTTACCAAGGAATTCAATCGTTCGAATTGTGCTGCATGTCCTTTATCCTGTTTCGTTTTTAACTTGCTGAAACCTTTTATGCCAAATGCTTCCGTAGTACGGAAATTATCCATCACTATGGTTTTCTCTTGGAAATAGAACTCTAAACGTTCCTTGGAATATTGTTTGCTACCGTTCGAAAAATAGTTGATGACAACATTCGAACCGTTTTCATATTGTAAAAGTAAACTTGCGTTATCTGTGCTTTCACTCGGCTGTGTTCCTAATGCATTCATCATAACCGACTTCACCTTGCTGCCCGTAAAGTACGTTGCCAGATCGATGAAGTGACAAGCCTCGCCAATGATTCTTCCTCCACCTACTTGCAGATCGTGTACCCAACTATTTGCTGGGATAAATCCTGCATTCATCGTTGCAATGATATGAATTGCTTGTCCGCTAGGCAACAAACTTTTAATCTTTTGACTATGCGGCGAAAATCTTCTATTGAAACCGACATGTAATGCTTTGCCAGACTTTTGATAGGCTTGAATGATTCCGTCCAAGCTTTCATTATTTAACGCGAGCGGTTTTTCGACAAATACATTTTTACCTGCTTCAAATGCTTTCTGCACCATGCTTGCATGTAAATTATGTCGCGTAGTAATTAAAACCGTATCAATCTTTTCGTCTTGAATGGCTTCTTCGAAATTCGTAGAAGAAACAGGAATGCTGTATTTCTTCGCCATCAAAGAACCGTTCAATCCATTCAAGCTAACAATACTTTGTAAGGGCGCGTTCAACTTTTTCAATACCGGCAACAAAGTCATTTTAGTAAAGTTGCCTGAACCCACGATACAGAATCCTTTGTCAGCAGCTGTCTGCGCATGATTTGGATAATGGATGGTTTGACTTCTATCCACTTGCGTAGGATAACGAAGGATGGAAGCAATTGTATTGCGCTTACCTAAGTCGCCGTAAATAGTTTTATACTCCTCTAGTGGAACGATTTCTGAAATCAATTCATTCAGATGTAGTGTGCCTTGTGCGGCAGCTTGTAGGATGGTTTCGAAGTTTCGTTTTTCTGTCCATCGAACAAAAGCCAAAGGATAATCTTGTCCTTTGTTTTCATAATGCTCATCATAGCGTCCGGGTCCGTAAGAACAAGAAACTTGAAAGCTTAATTCTTTTTCGTAAAAATCTGCACGCGAAATATCTAGTCCAATTACACCGACCAACACAATTCTTCCGCGTTTGCGGCTCATTTTCGCAGCCTGACTGATGATACTATTATCTTTCGTAGAAGCGGTGATGATTACCGCATCTGCCCCAATTCCATTACTTAATTGTTGTACAGCAGCTACTACATCATTTTGTAAGGCATTAACTGTTGTAATACCCCATTTTGCTGCTATCGCCAATTTCTGTTCATCGATATCAATACCGATTACACGACAGCCATTTGCTAAGAGTAGTTGAGCGGTGATTAACCCAATAAGTCCCATACCATATACCACCACGCATTCTCCGAGGGTAGGAGCGACCAAGCGAATGCCTTGTAAACCGATTGAACCAATAACTGTAAAGCAAGCCTCTTCGTCAGATACCTTATCTGGAATTGCCGCCACTAAATTCACGGGTACTGAAACGATTTCTGCATGTGCTCCGTTAGATGCCACACGATCGCCAATCTTAAAATCACTTACACCTTCGCCAACGGCAATCACTTTTCCAACATTGCAATAGCCTAATGGAAGTGGTTGGTCTAGCTTATTGAATACCGCTTCTAGTGTCGGTAACAGTCCGTCGCTTTTAATTTTATCCAATACTTGTTTCACCTTATCGGGTTGTTGACGAGCTTTCGCAATCAAGCTTGATTTGCCAAACTCAACCAACATTTTCTCAGTCCCTAAAGACACCAGACTATGTGTCGTTTGTATGAGTACATGTCCTCGTGAAACTTCTGGTGCAGGTATTTCTTCTAGAAGTGTTTCACCACTTCTCAGGTTTTGTATGATTTGTTTCATGGGTTTAAGCGCTTTCGTTCTCTAATAAATTTTGCAGGGTTTCCGCCTACGATAGCGTAAGGCGCGACGTCTTTAGTGACGACTGCTCCGGCAGCAATAACGGCTCCTCGACTAATATGTACTCCTTGTAAAATAATGGCTCCATGTCCGACCCACACATCCTCTTCAATCGTAATTGTTTTAAACGTATCTCTACCCGCAAAACGCATTGGCACGTCGATAGCATCAAACTTATGATCACCACCTACTAGGGCTACGCAAGATGCGAACATAACGTTTTTGCCGATGTTGGCATTCGCTCCTAGATGACATTGATGTCCCATAAAGAAGTTTTCGCCAATATTGATTTCATTTTTCCGACTCACGTGGCATTCTTTGCCGCAAGAGAATCCTGCTGCAATTTTCAGTTTGGGGTGTAAAAACTGCAATCGCATTTTTCTAATGCCGAATATTATTTTGCGAAGCATATCTAGAGGTATTGATAGTATAAGTTAAGATATTCTTGGGATATTTTCCGCCAGCTGTATTTCGAAGTATAGTTGGCAATGTCTGGATGATTTATCTGCGCTGTTCTTTTCTGCGTCCAGTAAAACTCTATTTTGTCGCGTAGCTCTTCTTCTGTAGTAAATAAAAATCCTCGTCCATCCGCCACTCGGTCTTCCAGACCTTGAATACTGTTATTGAGTAGAATAGGTGTTCCGCAGGCGTTTGCTTCAATAGTCGTAATGCTGATACTTCCAGGATAGACGGCCACATCTATATGATTATAGAATGCAGCTAATTCTTCACTATTCAAGAATGGAAGAAACTCAACATTAAGTTGGTGTTCCTTCGCAAAACTTTCTAACTCGTTTTTGATAGCTATATTGCTTTCGTTGAAGCCCGCTATTTTACAAAGAATATTCTCTTTCGAACGTGAATAGGCGAGTGCTTTCAGCAATCGATCTACACGTTTGTCTGCGTTAATCTTTCCAGCGAAGCCAAGTATGAGTTTGTCCTTTTCCTGATTACGCATACCTGCTTGCAGCGAGAAAATGTTTTTATCGAAGCCTAAAGGAATGATATGAATTTTTTCAGGTGCGACGCCATATCGATCGATGATGAATGCCTTCGACTCTTCATTCGGTGCGATGAAGGCTTTAATTTTTTTACGACCGAATATTTGATAAATGAAGTAGGCGTTCCAATAAAACAGTTTCGCTTTCCATCCATTTTTATTCGCAGCGAGTCGACCGTGTTCGTTGACAAAGACAGGCGCTTTTGAAACAAGCAAGGATGCTAGTAAGGCAAGTTGGTTGACAGGATACGCAAGTCCCAGTAGATGTATAATGTCAGGCTGCTTTAACTTGACTGCTCTAATAAATTTAAAGGGCTTTTTAAGAAAAGGCTTATTCGCGATTGTTATAGAAGGGAAGCGTTGTATGTTATGACCCGACCATGTTTCATTCAAGTCGAATTGCTTTTTCTTTAAAAATGGTTTCCAAGCAGGCTCTACACTGTCGGAGGCAAAGAAGGTCGTTTCATGACCTTCTTCCTGCATACAATTCGCTAAGTAGTGATCGTGATATTTAATTTCCGTTTGAAAGGTCGACCACACCTTCAGTATTGAAAGAGATTTATTTCTTTTCATGATCGACGTTTAATAATTTTTCTTCCGTATTACTAGCTTGTGATAAGAGTAATAATATCCCGATGGTTCCAAAAAGTAATTTGTTTTCGAAGAAGGAGTTGGATTTTAGATTTTCCAAGAAGAGGAAGAAGGAAACATATACTGCACCTTTATACTTAACGAAGAGATGTTTCCTGGTATAGAAATATTTCAGTGTTGACCAAATCACGCTTATCAAAAATAGAATGGTGAGCAGCAAGCCAGTAAATCCAATCTCTGAAGCTACCTCTAGGAAAAGATTGTGGGGATAGGCTTTGAAGTCGATTCCTTTCGCTTCTTGTCCATAAGATCCGATTCCTGTTCCTAACCAGGTATTGTCTTCGATGATATTAAAACTGGCGTTGATCAATCGAATACGTTCATTCAACGATTTATCATTACCGGAGTTCAGACGTTGAAAACGATTCAGTGAACGGTTATTGGAAAGATCAAGATCTAAAAAGAAAATAACACTAATAGTCAGTAATAGTCCTGCAATAAATACTATTAGACGTTTCATTCTAAAATTTAGGAGCATATAATCCAAGAAAAGGATGGCTACTAAAATGATAATAGGACCTCTACCTCCTAGTTGAAATAAAAGAAATGCGGCAAGCAGTTTTAGGATTATATCAAAAATGCTGTTTTTGTTGATTAGGTAAAGTAGTGCGATGACTAAAAAAGCTGAAAGCACTAGATAGTTTGGAATGGAGGTTGTTCCGTCAGTTGCCAAGATAATCAGCGGCAAGAAGGTGAAGCCAAAGCTGATATAAAAAAACAGTAAGGTCGCGACGGCAATAAGAAGAAATCCTTTGATATAGTTTACTAGGAGTGGATGATCTTCTGATTTCAAAACGGATTGAGGATAATAAAATGCGGCTACCGTTAGAACAAACTGTAGAATCTTTTTGTAGCAATAAGCATAGGAACTGGTATAGCTTAAGGAGAGTACGCTGAGCATTAAAATCAAGAACACAAATAAGGACGGCCATCGCCAAATCTTAGTCAGCTGATCGGGTTGCATGATTAGTTCCATGCCCATGATTAGGATACAGAGTACGCCCAAAATAATGGTGCTATCGAAAGCTTGTAAGGGCCCCCATTTCAACATTCCTGAAAATAGCAATATCAGGTAGAAGAGAATTTTTATATGTCTATAAACTTCATTCACTCGGTGTGCTGCCTTTACTGAATTTGTACATAAAACTAAAGCTCACTGCATAGAGTAAGATATTCATCGCCACCCAAGCATATAAATATTGTAAGATATCCCATTTAAAAAAGATACAGAGTGCTACCACGCCGAAATTCATTAGCATTCTGCATAAGTGCCAAGAGAATAGAAATCCTGTTCTGCCAACGATGATAGCAGAATTATCTACTGGATTCGTAATGATATTCACCATTACCATTAAGCTTAGGATACCTGCCATCTTCCCCGCCAATAGCCATTGATTGCCATATACCAGATTAAAAACAAATTCAGACGATAAGAAAAATACCAAAAAAGGAATGCTACTTAACAGCGCCGTTTTTTTAACGGTATTGATGAAGAGCTGGTCGAATCTTCCTTGTTGATGATATAAGTCGGTAGCGAACTTGCGAAAGGTATCTCCGAAAGAGGTAACAACTAAGGCGGTCGGTATAGTCACAATTTGATAGGCAAGGGAGAAATTGCCCGCTGCAGCCTTCGAAAATTGATAGGTGATAAACCACACAGGGATCTGCGCATAAAAGACAGAAATACCTTGCGTGATCATCATGTGCTTTGGGAAGTGTATAAACTCTTGTGCGGTTTCTTTTAAATTCTGCCAGCTTAGATCTTCTTTCGAATGTCTTATTTCTTTCCAGAGTATTCGACCTAAGATCAAAGCAGAAAGCAGTACACCCAGTGTCCGTCCCATTAAGAGCCCAAAGTAATTTTGGAAAATGAGGAGGGCTAATAGCAATTGGAATGCGCCAATTAAGCCATTCTGCAGGATGCGATTGAGGGATACTTGTGAGAAGAGCTTATTGCGGCTACACCAAAAAAAGGTTACTTGGTAGAAGTTGCTGAGTATAAGATTGATCACGACTAATGGAATCCAAATCCATCCATCTGTTTTAAGGAAGTGGTTAATCGCATCTTTAAATAACAGACTGATTCCTAAAAGAAAGGTTCCGATGACTAATGAAAAGAGAATACTGAGCGTTGCGAGACGTAGTGCTTTGTTATCCTCTTTAGGTAGTATGATCGCCATTTCATAACGCAAGCCTACGAAGGCGTTCGCGATATTTATAATACTCAGATAAATGGCAAAAGTACCGAAGTCGTCCGGACCATAAAATCTGGTTAGGATAGGAGATAGGGCAATGGGAATCAATCCTGCAATTCCACTTCCAAGCGAAAGTTTGAGCACGGTCTGAAAGAACTCAGATCGGCTTTTGTAAAAGTGGTGATATAGAGAATCGATTTTTTCGCGCATTACTTTTCCGCTGTCTCAAATCCTTGAAACAGACGACCTTTAAAGATACGTCGAAAAAACGATTTTACCCCCTATTCTGCTTCCTTTAGTACAGCTTGTCTATGCCACCACCAAGCCGCTATAGCTTGAATTCCAATAGCGATGAAGGAAGTCCATGCTGCTGAAGCATAGTAAGGAATGAAAACAGCAATCTCGTTAACATTACTTGATTCTTTTCCTACCATAAACAAGCCTGGGATCGCCCAATAGATGATCACATAGTAAAGCGCGATCACCAATAGTTTATTTTTAAATTTCGATTTGTAAAGGAGGTAACGCGTGAAGAAAACATCACGGAGTAACAAGAGAATTGTAGAGGTGAAACATAGGATAACTGCGAGCTTCGAAACATCAATTCTTGCTGTAAGATCTGTGGTATCCACATTATAAAAGCGCGGATAGACATGCAACAAACTGCGTGTAAAATCGGGAGTTTCATCAATCCCTAAGATATAGATCAATAAAAGAATCTTCACGCTAAGTACAAAGGCAATTCCTGAGCTAAACCAAAGCGGAGCTTCGATCCATAATCTTTTCCATTGTCCTTTACGAAGCAAAGTAAGGAAGCTTTTGTATTCTTCTTCTGCCTTGCGTTCTACCAACAAAAGGAACTGCGTGATACCGAAGAATAGTGCAGCGATAAAAAGTAAATGATAATAACTTCTGGTGGCAGTGCTAAGATTAGGCGCATGATAAATAGTCTTGCGCAATACCTCATTCCATTCTCCATCGTTAATCATAAATCCAAAGAAGTAAATCGCTACGAATGCCAAGAAGGCAATCCAGTATCCAGCTTTGTTTCTGTATTGTAATTCGGTACGTAGATTTTGATGTATCCCAATCAAGCTCCATGCAACAAAGACAAGCAGTGAAATTAAGATGGTGACTTGATTCCAGATGATTCCAAACCAAGTGATAGCACCTGATTCAAAGCCAAGACTCATCAGAATACCAAAGAGCCATGCTGCGACTACGATAGAAACGACATAGAAAAAAGTAGTATTAATTTTTGAATGACTGAATGAAGATTGCGCGTTGCCGGTGATGTTCAATAAACTTAATAAAAGTGCAAGCATATTGGTTAATAGACCAAGTCCGATATGAATCAAACCTCCAACCACTAAGGTGGCCGATTTATCACTATTCAGTGCTGCGACAAAGTATATAGTCATGGCAACAAATCCTCCGAGCCATTGATACAGTGTGGGTCCGAATAGTTTGCCAATGGTTAAGGTCCAAGGGTTTTGTCCGCTCATGCGTTGTCGGTCCCAGGTCTTTTGATTGATTTCTTCTGCTACGGCATCGGCGGCGTTTTTGGTACCCCAGACACCCACCAAGAAGTAGAAGATGGTAACGGAGGTGTTCATCAACACTTCCGTTGCCGGGTTATATTGATTAACGAAGGCGGTATTGGCAAAGACATAGGCAAAGGCCATCAGACCTAATAAAGCCCAGATTCTATTTTGACGCAATTCTATCCATGCGTTTCGTTTTAGTTCGGGATTGCTAAAAATATCGAATGGCATATTAGGCGTTTTTGATGGTTTTTAAATAAGCTTCTTGAATGTTCACGCTATGTTTACCGAAGGCGTTGACGTGGATACCGTTTTGTAAAAGGTATTGTAACACTTCATGCGGAGCAGTGGACTGGCTAATATTAAAAATAGCCAAGGTCTCGCTACATTCAACAATAGAGAAGAGTTCATCCTTTGGATAGTTAGCAAGGAGTGACGCATTGTCTGCTTGAATGAAATATGGAGTGGCGACTTCGTTTTCTTCTTGAATTGAGAAATCCGTTTCTACCAATTGCCCTTCCTTCAAGACAATCAAGTTGTTCGCATATTGATCTAATTCGGCTAAGATATGTGAAGAGACTAGCAAAGTGATCCCTTCTTTGCAGAGTGTTTTGAATAATTCTGCTAAGTGGATACGTGCCTCAGGATCTAATCCGGAAGCTGGTTCGTCGAGTATCAGATATTTCGGGTGATGGATGATGGCTTGTGCAATACCTACGCGTTGACGCATACCGCGAGACAAGCTTTTGATGGTCTCATGACGTTTATCTAAAAGGTTGACTTGTGCAAGTACTTGATCGATGCGTTCTTCATCGACTTGATGAGCGGCAGCGAAATAGGATACCGATTGTTCTACGGTGAGGTTTTCATAAAGACCGAAGTTGTCTGCGAGGAAGCCAAGTAATCGGTGGCATGCGTGAGGGTCGGCGCTGGTATCAATGCCATCGATGCGTACCGTTCCTTCCGAAGGTCGTGCGAGGGCGGTCATGCAACGCATGAGGGTTGTTTTCCCGGCTCCGTTAGGTCCGACGAGCGCGGTGATACTGCCTTCGGGAATATTTACGGTGACATCGGAAAGCGCGTTATGACTACCGAAGCGGAAGGATAGATTTTTTATCTCAATCATGGGGGAGGATGGCTAAATGTAAATTATCGGTTCTGAAGGTGAAATTAAAGGATAATCGCTTAATGCTTTCAAATTAATAATAAATTAGGAAAAAAGGATTCTAGCAGGCTGAAGTCTTTTACTTAAGCCAGGAAAATAGTATATTCGTAAAAACAAAATGTAGTTATGAAAAAGCTTTTAGTTCTTATCACTGTACTTTTTGCAGGTGTTCAATTGTCTTCTGCGTCTTCATATAAATTGGATGCTGTAGCGTTGGAGACTAAATTTTCTTCTGCAGAGGAGATTAGCATGGATGAAATCAATGTTAACATCAGTAATTTACCAAGTCTGTCTGCTGCTGAGAAGGATAAGGTGATGGCAGGTTTATTAGGAATTGTATGCGGTGGTCTTGGACTGCATAGATTTTATATGGGACAGAATAAAGCGGGCTTCATTTATTTGGGCGCTTTCTGTGGATTGTCATTAATATATGGTGTGATCTCTGTAGTTACCGCAGGAATTGGTTCAGTACTATTCCCAATGGTAATGGTTCCAAGTTTGATTGGTGCTATTGATGGTGTAATGTATTTGATCGCGACGGATGAGGAGTTTAAGCAAAAGTATTTAGGGAATCAGAAGTTTATTCAGTGGCTCTGATGGAATTAATCCCGAATGTTCGGGATGAAAAATTAATAATTAATAATTGGGGGAAAGTGATCCTCCACCTACTTTATGGTTCGTGTCTCACGAACCATCTTGAAACATTAATTAATTAAGGTTCGTGGGGACACGAACCTTGGCAGAGGTGAAAAACTGGAAGGGGAAAAGTTAAAAGTTAAAGGTGACAAGTGAAAAAATTTCACCTTTAATTATTCATTATTCACCCTATTGGTTCGAGTCACGAACCAATAGATGTTACTTGATTTTAAATTTATCGATGAGTGATTTCATCATCTTGATGATTTCGTCTTTTTCTTGAAGGCGAGCATCTTTTTCTGTGAGTAGTTTCTCATACATTGTTTTCATCTCCTCATGTTGGTAATCATTGATGACATTACCAACATTTTTCACATTGTGATTGTGATGAGTTGTATTGAAGATCTGTTTGTCGTTGAAGTCGATGATATCATTGAGGCTAACATCCATTACTTTGGAGAGTGCCTGTAGTTGTTCGAATTTTATTTGTGTTTCGTTATTTTCTACTTTGATATAGAAGGAACGAGAAACGCCCAATTTTTTAGCGACATATTCCTGGGTCAGATTTTTCAATTCTCTGACCTGACGGATATTATGACCAATATTGTGCATATAAATCGACTTATTGTTTATACGAAGATACATAATGCAATTTAAATAATCTTCAAATTGACTCAACTTTGTAAGACTCCTCAATATGAGTACATTTTGTATTCATATTACAACATCAGTGTTAAAGTGTTTTTGTTTATAATCTTTAAGCTGTTGAAAGTCCCGCGTTAGCGGGACTTTATTGTTTTAATTTGTTATGTTTTTTTTTGGAGACATATTGAAAGTATATTTTAAAATAGTAAGTATAAATTTGCAGCAATTATCTTTAAATCCCGATTTAATAGGCTTTATTTATC
>JAPJNH010000119.1 GCA_026461075.1 Chitinophagales bacterium | reverse complement strand
TTACCTTTCGTTGGTTGAATAAGAGTATTTTAGCATAGGGCACTGACATTACATAATTCATTCTCGGCGTGTCGCAGCTTTTGTGATAATACTCACAATTCCAGGGGTTGTGGATAAACCTCGTAAGCCTGTGGATAACCGCCCACAAAGATGGGGGCAGCGGTCCCCTTTTGTCAAGGGGACACGCCAATAGGTTATCAGCCTATTTATTTTTCCCAACGATTTGGCACGTCATCATGACCGTCGCCGTCGATATCTATTTTAGAGCTATGCAACATGTACACCGCTAAAATAATTGGTGAGCACAAGAAAAATATTAATACGATTCCGATCAAGGATCCAATCATATCCGTCATTTCTTGCTTGCAGAAAATCTAATATCCGCCTTACCATAAACACATAAGCCACAAGATACACAAGCGGACCCATTGCTAGAAATAAGTGGAATTGATTTCATATTCTCAGGACACTTAGCGCCAGGCTTGCCAGTCAATTCTTTCATTGTGTCTTCGGTTGAAGCGAATGTCTTTCCTAAATAAGCAAGGCGGACTTTAGAGTTAGTTTTCAAATCAAATGCTATTTCTTTATTCTCATCATCCGTGGAATAATACAGTGATAGATTAGAGACATCCTTTAGAATAAGCGCTGCAGACTTTACACGTGTGTACACCCAAAATTGAATGTCGGGATGATTTTCAATAATTACTTTCCACGCATATGTATAAGTATCATTGAAGAAGTCACCGTCCCAGTGAATACGGAATAGTTTTTCTGCATTGCGCTTTTCACAATCTGCAATAAATTCTACAATCATCTCATCTAATAGAATAAGCATTGTATCCGTATCGGCATTGCGTAGCAATTCCCAATTGTGTAACAGATTAGTTTTTACTGCGGGGAATAATTTTTCAAGTTTTCCTGCATAGCAGACACTCTCGCAAATAGACGTTGCGCCAGGACAAGAATAATTCTTTCCAGCAGGTAATCCGAACGTGTTAGCAATTGCGGCTTGCTTTCCATTTTTTGTGACAAGGTTAGCCACCTTTCTATCTTTAGAACGTTTTAGTTTCAT
>JAPJNH010000118.1 GCA_026461075.1 Chitinophagales bacterium | reverse complement strand
GGCTTCGGAGGAAGTGCTACTGGTAAAATTAAATTCTCTAAGGAACAAGTATTAAGTAATGTAGGTGTGCAATCCATCGCTGCGAACAATGTGTTTGTCTATCCAACGCTTACTAGCAATTCTTTGAATGTAGTACACGCTTCCAATGCACGTACCATCCATGTTTTCAATCAAATGGGACAAGTTGTTCTAACTGCAAATGCAACGAACATCATGAATACCTTGGATGTAAGTGAATTGACTAATGGAATTTATTTTGTGCAAGTTGATAATGGCACAGCAACTCGTTTCATCAAGAACTAGGAGGCTTGATGTTACATTAAGAAAGCGTCTTCTCGAAAGAGGGGACGCTTTTTCTTTTTTGTGTACCTTTGTAAAATGGCGTTCAACCTTAACGACTCACTCAACTTATTTTCTAAGCTCAGTCTCCGTAAAATATGGAACGCGGGTTTGGTATTAGGTAGTTATTATCTCACACGAATTAGTGGAAAGCCAATTCAGTGGGGAATGCCTCTTAGTGTCTCTTTCGAGCCAACCACTTCTTGTAATCTTCGTTGCCCAGAATGTCCAAGCGGACTACGTGCCTTCACACGTCCGACGGGAATGTTGAACAAAGATTTCTTCCGTCAGACCATCGATGAGTTGGCGCCGGAACTATTATATCTTATTTTCTACTTTCAGGGCGAGCCTTATTTGAATCCTGAGTTTTTGGAAATGGTGCGCTATGCTTCTCAAAAGAAAATCTATACGGCAACCAGTACCAATGCTCATTATCTTACGGATGAGAATGCACGCAAAACGGTTGAATCAGGCTTAGATCGATTGATCATTTCTTTGGATGGCACTACCAACGACGTCTACCGTCAGTACCGCATCGGTGGTGATATTGATAAAGTTTTACAGGGTGCGCGTAATATCGTTAAATGGAAGAAAGAGCTGAATAGCAAGACGCCTTATGTCTTCTTTCAGTTTTTAGTGGTGAAGCCAAACGAACATCAAATTGAGGAAGCTAAACAGCTCGCGAAAGAAATTGGTGTGGATGATATTCGATTCAAGACCGCACAGATATACGACTACGAACAGGGCAATCCATTGATACCAACGATTGACAAGTATTCACGTTATGCGTTGCAAGCAGATGGTACTTATAACATCAAGAATAAGCTCTCCAATCATTGTTGGAAGATGGCCCACGCTTGCGTTATTACCTGGGATGGACTCGTAGTTCCTTGTTGCTTCGATAAAGATGCAACGCATCAATTGGGCGATCTTAAAAATGCGAGTTTCCGTGAAGTATGGAAAAGCGCTGCCTATAATAATTTCAGAACGAAACTTGTGGCGTCAAGGAAAAACATCGACATCTGTGCCAATTGTAGCGATGGTACCAAAGTGTGGGGCGACTAATTTTAATTTGTATTTTTAAGCATGCGAGCGCTATCTGTTGTCATAATCACTTTTAACGAAGAACGAAACATCGAACGTTGTTTGTTGTCTGTAGAAGCAATTGCTGACGATATTGTAGTGGTTGATTCGTTTAGTACGGACAAGACGAAAGAGATCTGCTTACGTCACGGAGCGCGATTTGTTGAGCACAAGTTTGAGGGTCATATCGAACAAAAGAATTTTGCGATTACGCAAGCGAAATATCCTTTTATACTTTCACTTGATGCGGATGAGGCATTGGATGATACATTGATAAAATCTATACAAGAAGCTAAATCCTTAGACGAAGTCGATGGCTATACCATGAATCGACTTACCAATTACTGCGGGCAATGGATTAAGCATAGTGGCTGGTATCCAGATCGTAAATTACGTTTATGGGATAGTCGAAAAGGGCATTGGACTGGTATCAATCCGCACGATTGTTATGAATTGATAGATGCGAATGCAAAGACCGCACATTTAAAAGGAGACATTCTTCATTACAGTTATTATACGATAGAAGATCATTATCGCCAGGTTGAATATTTTACAAATATTGCTGCGAAGGCTTATTTTGAAAAGGGAAAGAAGGCTTCGGTAGTGAAATTGATTTTTAACCCAGCGTTGAAGTTTATCTCTTCCTATATTTTTAAACTAGGATTTTTAGATGGCAGCAACGGATGGCGTATTGCTCGCATCTCCGCTTACGCAACGTATTTGAAGTATAAAAAACTAAAGGCCTATTGGCAGTAAATCGCTTAGTCTTCTTTCGGCTGATTGTAAAAGAATATCGGAAAGAAAACAAATATCGCGGCTCCCACTTGCATCTCTAAGGACGGCTCAATCAATAGTGCAACGAAATTCAAAAGTAGGGTACTGCGATAAAGCCAATGTAAATGCGTTGGTGTCAATCGCCACAATTCGATACATAAATAAAGCAAGGCGATAAAGCCTAGAATACCTGCCGCAAGCCATGCATAGATAAATTCATTGTGTGGAATGAAACGTTTTTCTTCAGGGACAGTAGGGTAGTGAGTAGCATAATAACTTTTCACCTCTTCCTCTAAATCGCCAGCGCCCACACCAAGTATAGGATGTGTTTTGATGAGCTCCCAACCTACTTGCATCGACAGGAAACGCCCGCCATCACTGTTCTTCGACGCGTCACCAGTCTTCAAATTTTCTAGGTCGTAGCGCATGTAACCGATTTTCGTTTTCAAACTCGGCAACATTTGATAAGCGCCAATGCAAAGAATCGAAAAGCTAATTAGGCCGATCATCGCTTGCTTATAGCGTTTCTGACGAATGATGAGATCGATCAAACTATAAACGGCTATTATGTAAAAGGCTAACAGTCCACTTCTCACAGCAAGTAAATGTAAGAACAGGATTAAGAAAATGCTCATTACTAGGCTTAGTGAAGAAAGCTTTTTATTTCCTTCCGCTTTGTAAAATTTAAAAAGCGCTACGGCACAAATGATTCCCATCACCACCAACAAGCTAAAACGAATATGGTCTGTTGGGGTAGGCATTACATGTCCGTAAGCATATCCATTATTAATACTTTCAAAATGTAGCATGTATTGCGTTAAGGAATACAGTGCTCCGATACAAATGAGTGCGACAAAGCCGCTTAAGAGATAATAAAACTGTTTACGTTTGAATCCTTCGATAGCAGTGAAGGCTAGAGGAAGAAAGAGGAAAGGAGATTTTTTTCGCCAGACAAAAGTGAAGCTTTCAAAATCCGCTGAAATGAGTCCGCTGATTAAAAAAGCGATGGGTAATAATAACCAGACTCTGTTAAAAGGGTTCTTCCACCACTGTTGGAGATGTGTTTTAACGTTCGGATGAACGATCGCCATCAACACTAATCCAATCATGCCTACGCTGAGCAAGAATTTAGAAAACAGCAGGCTAAATAATATTCCGCCGAAGGCCAACAAGCGAACGGGAGGATAGTATCGGCTTAGCTGATGCCAAAACTTCATGTGGATTAATTTTCTTGCAATTTACATTTTAATTTAGTCACTTTATACTTTATGCAGGAACACTTCGCTCGCGTTAAAGACCTCGCTCGTCGCATCACTAAAGTTGAAAATGAAAGCGACAACTATCAGGCTATTTTGGAAGGACTACATCCTTCGAAGACGCCTTTGATAGGCATTACTGGCGCGCCTGGTGCTGGAAAATCTTCCTTAGTGAATGCACTCATTTCTTATTGGTTGGAGCAAGGAAAGCGAATTGGCATTGTGGCTGTTGACCCTACCTCACCGTTCAATTATGGTGCACTTTTAGGCGATCGCTTAAGAATGGCTGCGCATTTCAACCAAGAACAAGTGTTCATAAGAAGTGTCGGCACACGTGGATCTTTAGGCGGACTCTGTGAAAAGATAGTAGAGATCAGCGATGTGATGAAGGATGCTGATTTTGATTTTGTATTGATAGAAACGGTTGGAGTGGGGCAGTCGGAAGTGGAAATAGCTGGACTAGCGGATATGACGATTGTGGTATTGACACCTGACGGAGGCGATGATATTCAAAGTATGAAATCGGGTATCATGGAGATCGCTGATTTGATAGTGGTGAATAAGGCGGATAGGCCACATGCGGATGGATATGCAGCGAATTTGATTCGTCATTTGCACGAGCAAGATAGAGAAGTGCCGGTTTTGAAAACAGTGGCTACTGAAAATAAAGGCGTCGATGCGTTAGGTGAGGCCATGCTTCATCATTTAGAAAGCGGACGTATCAATCAAAAACGTAATTGGTTGTTAACGGAAAAAGCCTTTCGTTTAATTCAGAAATCGCGCATGCGTGATATCGACCGAAATTCCCTTTACGACGATGTTTCACGTGAATCATCGCAAAGTGATTTTAATATTTACGCTTTTGCGAAGAAGTATTAAAATTACGCGAGTTCAGTTTAATTGAATCTCATATCGCATATCGGAAATCGCGTATCGCAATTCGCGTATCGCAATACGAGATTGGTGTAACGAGAGGTGCTTAGAAGAAATCTTAATTTTTATCCCGAAGCTTCTGGATTAAAACGAGTCGAAACACTTAAGCTTTTATTGATTTGGGATTTTGTTTCTAAACCCAAGTAAAGTCACTTGCCAATTTTTAATTTTTAATTTTTAATCTTTAATTATTCACCTCCCGAATACTCGGGACACTATTCATCATTCATTATTCCCCATTCATTATCTGCACGTTCTTCTTCACCGTCGTGTCCTTAAAGCGTAGCAACAATAGATAGCTGCCTGAAGCTTGCGAATGAAGATCGATACGGTTTCCAGAGAAGGTACAATGAACTTCTTCCCCTAACATATTGAACAAACGAACCTGTAACGGCATTTGCGGCGATTTAATATTTATAAAATCACTAGCAGGATTCGGATATACACTAATGTTATCTGATAATGATTGGAAGCCAAGATTATCATCTGCGATTTCTACTTTCTTAATGAAACGTAATGCACTCGAACAATCTTGTGTGTAGATGGAGAAGTTGAAAACTCCTTTCGTAATATCGTCATAGCCATCGTAAAGTTTATTGTCGATAGCTGCTGAATCTGGTTCGCAGAAACAGTTTGTTCCCAAATTCAAATTGATATTGGAGCCATTGTAGACATGATAAAACGTATTATTACATATCTGATTTTGGTAAATCATCGGATAAACACTGCCGAAAGTTAGACCGGAAGAAATCACAACTGCTGTGTCGTTATTGCTGATATTACTATATTCTAAAATACAGTCGCTCCCTACATTACAAGCGATATTCGAACCGGATACATTGATGTTTTTCAAACGCATGCCAAACGCATCCGTAATACCGTATGTGTTATTGGTGAAGGAACAATCTTCCACCCAGCCACTAACTCCTCTGATACCAATGCCGTTCGTATTAAAGGTGTTTTGCCAAGCGCTAACAGAACCAATTCCGCTGATTGCCATCCAATTATTACTCAAAGAAGAGTGGTGTATCACAGCGTGTGAACCATATGGATTAAGCCCAACTCCGTTATTTGTAAAGCTTGAAGCATTAATGATAATCCATGGATTACTTGACGCCAAAAGATTTCCTGTTACCCCATTGTAGTTATTATCAAAACGGCAAGAGTCGAAATAAGATTTATTGTAAACGTTGCTTGCGTAGTTGTTAAAAGACCATTCACAGTGATGATAGACACTAGAATCAGGAAGTACGCCATTGTCGACAAAAATTCCATAGTTGGTATTTGAAAGCTTGAAATAGTCGGCTTCAATTTGACCACCTTGCGAAGCCATGATTTGAAGACCATACCAAGCAGCGATTTGTTGTTTTTGCGTTAATGCTTCAAACACAATAGGCGCTGATTTCGTGCCAACCATTTTAATAGCACCCCTTACTTCTAAATAATTATAACCAGTCGAAGAAATTACTCCTGTATCTCTAACTAAAATCTGCACACCCGGCTGAATCGTTAAAGTTGCACCTGGAAAAACTACTACGGGTCCAACCATTACATACGGACTTAAAGCAGCTGTCCAGGTCGTATTCGTATAAATACCACCTGCAACTTGTGTTTGTGCGACGGAAACATTTAAAAGAAGAATAAGGCTTAGGATATTAGTGAGTATGCGCATAGTTTTTCTTTTTAAAACAATATTCTAGGCGCGAGGTTCTCTGCTTTGTTAATTTTTAACAAGCAATCAAATTTTGTTAGATTTTGATCTTTCTATTGCTTCAAATAGTTAAACAATGAGATTCAAATGTATCATCCCATTGTCACTCCATCGCATTGGTTCGTGAGGAAACGAACCCAAATAAATTAATTCCCTACCCGGTGAAAATACGCCGACTCGCTTAAAAAGCGAAGTAGCACATAACCTGTCACCTCCATTTTATTCGCATTAATCGGAGTTATAAAGGCAGTATATGTTTTGTCCGTTTTAGGTTGGTAAATATATCCGTCTGCCCATTCCTTACCTGTCCATTTGAAATCGTGCATGACAGTCATGTTAATCCACTTTTGGTGTTCTGCACATAGAGGTTTACCAGGATGCGATTCGTTCTCTACCCACAAAAGTTTAGCGTAATATTTATTATTCGATTTGTAAACACGAATCTTAGTTTGATTGCTCGCATCCATCCATACACCTACGATTGAATCGCCACCAACACTACTCGTCGCTGCAATGATTGCACTAAAGCCTACACTAATTAAAAGAAGGAAAAGAGGTAAAAATCTACGCATAGACAACTATTTATATTTCTTCTGAAGCTCTGCCGCTGTTTTTGTACTACCATCATGACTCCAGCCTGGAGCTCTAAAGGTATATTTCAATTTGTCTTGCAAAGGTAATTCCTTCATCCAAATTTTACCAAGTTTGATAGGCTCGTGTAAAACTAGATCAATCGGATTATTTGGATTTATGTCGTTATGCGCAAGACCATAAACCACCTTTTCTTCCGGCAGTTCAGCCTGAAAGGTTCCAAATAATTTGTCCCAAATAATCAAACACATCCCCATATTTTTATCGAGGTAACGATCGTTGTTTGCATGGTGCACGCGATGATGTGAAGGGGTGATGAGGATATGTTCTAAAAAGCCCAACTTATTCACCATTTGGGTATGCACCAAGATGCCATAAATCTGTGTAATAGAATACATCAACAAAATATCCAAGGCCTTAAAACCAAGGAACGCAAGCGGCAAGAAGAATATAAATCGATACATCGGCTGAAATACGGAAGAACGAAAACCGGTGGTAAGATTATAGGTGCTAGAGCTGTGATGTGTGAAGTGCACCGACCAGAACAAACGACTACGATGCTCGAGGAGATGCATGCAATAGAACACAAAATCTTCCGCTACGAAAAGGATGGCCCAATACAGTATTTTATGTTCCATTTGTACGAAAGCATGTTGAAAGGCATAGCCTAAAACGAAGAGGTAGAAGGTACGGAAAGCAATATCTAATCCCATGTTTAAAGTGGTTTGATAGATATTAGTGAGCGTATCTTTGAAGGTATAAACAGGACGACTTTGAATCGAACTCAATAGGATTTCAATACCAATTACCACTGCATAAATTGGTATGATAGTAGCGACGAATCCGAATTCTGAAAAGTGTTGCATAGTTTGAATTTGGATAATTGGAATAGCATCCTCTTTTTCGAGCGCAAAGATAGTAATTGTAGCTTGTTTTTGCCAAGGATAGCAATCATTGGTTTCGTCCCCAAAATTGCTTAACTTAAGAAGATGAATTGGATTTGGAAGAGTTTCATTAGCCTCTTAATATTGTTGGGAGGAGTCTGTTTCACACAGGACTTAAAGGCGCAGTCGGCAGCAGATAGAGCCCTCTTAGATTCTGTCTTTGTTTATATGTGTGAATTGAAAATTCAGCATCCTGAAATTGTGATTCGTCAAGTAGTTTGCGAGACGGGATGGTTTAGCAATAAGAATTTGATGACGAAGCGGAATTTCTTCGGCTTTCGTTATAAAACCTATCTCAGCTTCGCCACTTGGAAGGAGGGGGTGGCGTATTATAAGCGTTGGCAGGACAAACGTTATCTCGATCCTACGGAAGAATATTATCATTTTTTAGTGCGTGTACACTATGCCTCTGCTGGTTATCCTGCTTTGTTGAAGAAAGTGAAGTTGGGGAAGGAATACTTTTGTAATGAATGAGGAATGATGAATAG
>JAPJNH010000117.1 GCA_026461075.1 Chitinophagales bacterium | reverse complement strand
TCTGCTGCCTTTTTTCCAGAAGAGGCTAGCTGTGCATTGACATCAATAAATTGAATACTACAATCTCTAGCTGCCTTGTCGAGATGTAACGGAAGCACACGGCGTATTTGATCTTGGCGGATATCAATATTCTGATAAATGGAATTAATTTCAACCCATCCCGCAGCACTGTTTTGAGTACGTAATTGGTCGATTCGTTTTAGGTCGACTGTCATCGCATTTGTAAAGGCGCGTTCCAATAAAAGGATATTGTCTTCGTTATGTGGATGCTTGCTGAGTTTTTTACACAAGCGTGTAATGGCTTTATCGAAATTACCTTTGTAAATGTCTTGCTGCGCGATATTACAGCCTAGTAAAACGGAAATTAAAAGTAGCGAACTGAGTAAGTAGCGTAGTTGTGTTGGCTTGAAAAGAAATGCGTTCATAAGGGAATCTTAGCCTCTCCGTCCGAGTACGCGATTCCATATTTTTTTCTCATAATTCCAGAAAAATTGAAATTGTCCGAATACCCATCCGAAGCAGAGGATGATAATTTGATATCCGAAGATAAAAACAAAAGTCTTCAATGCCAATCTTTCCCAGAAATGGTTCGGGTCGTGCCATTCAATCCAATGCACAATCGCTTTGGATAAGTAGGCCACGGTAGATCCTGTACATGCGAAAGTGAGTAATACCATCCAAACAGCGGCGGTATTTTTTAATTTCCAGCTTAGGCGCAAACGTTCTAACATGACAACAGTTTAAGGCAAGTAAATGGCTCCAGAACAAGTATCTTTTTTAGCTCCTGTAAGTTTTGAAACTGTATTCGGCAGTTCCTTCCATCTGCAGTAGCCTAGGAAAGCAAAAATAAAAGCCTCTTTGTATTGAACCTTTATAGAATCGGGAATTATCAATTGCCAATTTGATTTTTGTTGAATCTTTTGAATCAGAAGCGGATGAAATGCTCCACCGCCGCAAATCATCCCTTTTCCTTTCGGCGCAAAACGCAAGAGTGCTGCGCTTAACTGGGCGGAAATATGTTCGACGAGGGTCGCTGACAAATCTTCAGCCTTCAAATCAAACGCTAATGCCTTTTGGAACTGTTGCATGACAGCCTGGTTGGAAAGCGACTTCGGAGCCGGGAGCTGATAGAATTTCCAGGATTCTAATGCTTTCTGACATTTAATATTTGCCGTTCCTTTCAGGGCTAGTTTACCGTCTTTATCAAAGGGCTTTCGTTTTATATTAGCAGCTGCATTCAGCCATTGATTGCAAGCGCAAACATCGTATGCTACTGGTTTAGGACCTTTTAAAAATGAAATATTGGCAATCCCTCCTAAGTTGATAAAAGCATCTACTTTTTCAAATAAATGCAATTCTCCGAAAGGTACTAAGGGAGCACCTTGACCACCATTGGCAATATCATTGTTACGAAAGTCGCATACCACCGGCCTCTGCGCTGCAGTTGCCATAGCGGCGCCATGACCAATCTGTAAGGAAAATCCTTTTTCAGGATGATGCAATAGGGTATGTCCGTGTGAAGCGATAGCAGTAAAGGTCTCTTTTGAAAAGTGTTTAGCGACTTGTTCGCCACACCATTTGCCAAAATCATGATCTAGCAAACTAAGCGCGTATGCGTCGAGTATAGCACCTTGTGAAAGTCGTTTGGCTAAAGGTTTTGGAAAAGGAATCGTGATTGCTTTTTCAATCGATCCTGTGAAGGAATTACCTTTTTTATCGAACTGGCAAAGCGCTATATCTAAGCCGTCTAGGGAGCTTCCACTCATTAGTCCGACGAATTTCATACTGTTTTTAGACATCGAAACTGCGGTTTTCTATTGCTGCAATTTTAGCACGTATTTCATCTGGAATACGCACTTTTTCATTCTTATTGAAATCGTAGTAAACCATCACGTCTTGCGCCTCTGCAACGATTTGTCCTTCGGCGTTACGGATACGATGACTAAATCCAAAGCTGCTATTTTTGATGAAAGCGATACTCGTTTCAATTAGGGCTTCCCCAGGGAAAAATAGGGGAGAAAGGTATTGGATATTCGTCGAAGCAAGAATGATACTGATCTTCGTGCTCAAGTATTGTTCGATCAATTCCAAGGGCATGATATATTGCACTCGCGCCGTTTGTACATAGCGGATATAGGCTACATTATTCACATGACCATAGACGTCTAAATCACTCCAATCGATGCGGATATTGAGTTTCGAAGGATAGTTCATTTCCATACCACGAAAATACGCTCTTGCGCAACAAATTGTAGTGCTAAGGTGTTTAAAAAAGGTTAAAATCACGTTTTCAATCGCCAAAAGATTGCAGGGCTACTTAGGAATCCAAAAGTTCCGATTTTGTAGCAATTTGCGTATCTTTGCACCTCGAAAAATCAGTATGTATGGAACTCAAAAATAAGGTTAGAATTGTAACGGCAGCGAGCTTGTTTGATGGTCATGATGCAGCGATTAATATCATGCGTCGTATCATGCAAAGTAAAGGCGCTGAGGTGATCCATTTAGGACATAACCGCAGTGCTGCTGAAATTGTAGAATGCGCTATACAAGAGGATGCGCAAGGGATTGCCATTACGAGTTATCAGGGCGGACATATCGAGTTCTTCAAATACATGTTTGATTTGTTGAAGGAACGTAATTGTGGTCATATCAAAATATTTGGTGGCGGCGGCGGAACCATTCTTCCTAGTGAGATTGAAGAATTACATGCTTATGGTATTGCGCGTATCTATTCTCCAGATGATGGCCGACACATGGGCTTGGAAGGAATGATTGAAGATGTATTGAATCAGTGCGATTTTAATACCTTGACAACTGCAAAAGAAACGGCTTCGGTAGATACCTTAACAAAAGAAAATGAGTCGCAGATTGCCCGATTAATCACGCAAGCGGAGGCAGGAAATTTAAAAGAGCAAGTAAATATTCTCAAAGAGAAATTAAAAAGTAATCATACACCTGTTCTCGGTATTACTGGTACCGGAGGCGCGGGTAAGTCGAGTGTGACAGATGAATTAGTTCGTCGTTTTTTACATCGCTATACAGATAAAACGATCGCGGTTATCTCTGTCGATCCTTCTAAAAAGAAAACAGGCGGCGCATTGTTAGGTGATCGTATTCGTATGAACTCGATTCATCATCCGCGTGCATATATGCGTTCATTAGCAACGCGTGATAGCGAAGTTACCTTAAGCGCGCACGTTCAAGAGGCTATTGATATTTGTAAGGCAGCAGGATTTGATTTTATCATTTTGGAAAGTGCGGGTGCCGGACAAAGTGATGCGTCTATTTTAGAGTTTGTGAATACGAGTATGTATTTGATGACGCCTGAATACGGTGCTGCTTCACAGTTAGAAAAAATTAATATGTTGGATTATGCGGATGTGATCGCCATTAACAAATTCGACAAAGCAGGTGCCTTAGATTCCTTACACGATGTTCGTAAACAATACAAGCGTAATCACCAGCTATTTATGGCCGAGGATGAAAGCTTGCCAATTATTGGAACGATTGCC
>JAPJNH010000010.1 GCA_026461075.1 Chitinophagales bacterium | reverse complement strand
GAATGTGGAGGCTAACAATGAAGAGCCTGTGCTATTCATTCGTAATAAAAATCCATCAATGGCACCCATGTAAGTAGGATGTATAACTCCTGCTGTTGTTGGGAAATTGGCGCTTTCGGTTCCTCCTGTTACATAAACAGAATTATTATTTTGATCAATATCTAAAGAATAACAAGCGTCATTTGCGGCACCACCTATATAGGTACTAAAAATTAATGCGCTCAAGTTTGAATTTAATTTCAAAAGTACACCATCCTCTAAACCGCCACCGAATACTGATTGAAAGCAAGCGGCAGAGGTAGGAAAATCGGAACTATAGGTGCAAGATGCTACAAATATGCTTCCATCAGGAGCTAAATTGACCTCACCTCTTGCATCATCGCCATAATTTCTTTTGAGTGATCCTAAAATATTTTCATTATCACTAAAATTAACACCATCATTCAAACTACCTCCTACATACGTAGAACCTATTAAGCCACTGCCCGCAGCATTAAATTTTGTAATAACGATATCAGCATTACCGGCATGGGTATTATCGTAGCATCCAGGGGTGGTTGGATAATCTGCGGAATAACTTCTCCCAAAAACAATCAATTCATTATTGGGCGTAACAATTAATGAGTTAGGGTAATCATTATTACTTCCTCCAAGAAACGAAGAATACACTAATGCGGTTCCGGTACTGTTAAACTTTGAAATACTGATGTCACCGAAGTAAGGATTCCAAGTGGCAGAATTTAAACCTGTCCCGCCGCCATATAAAGTTTGAAACGCTCCGACGGTTGTTGGGTAGCCGTTACCAATTACAATTCCCGCAGCATATAAATTACCATTATTATCATAGGTCGCCGATGTCCCCCAATTATCATCTGTACTTCCTGTGTAGGTGCAAAAAATCAAGGTAGGATCAATAATCAAGATCTCATCGTGATTATACTTGCCGACAGAGAAACTTATAGTGCCATCTGTATTTAAAACATACGACACTTTAACTTGCTTGAGTTTTCCTTTGGCATTTCGCTGAAAGGCATATGGCGCTAATTGCTTTACAGTACCTAATGAAGAGGAGATTTCAAGTTCGCCTTTTGTGTTAATTTTTAAGCCTTCATTTCCTAAAATCTCGAATGAGATGGCTGAGGGGTTAGCATGTGGCTGGATATAAAAATCATGTTGTAAATCGCTACCCTTACTGTGTACTAACAAATCAATTCCTTTATAAATGGACTCATATTTAAGTAATTTATAAATCTTCACATTGGTAGCCCAGGTACTGGAATCCTTTCCTGTAAAATAATTATGATAATATGGCTCAATTTGGTCAGGGTGTAACCTTACGTTAGAAGACGTATTGGTAAAACGTAATTTTAAAACATGCCCCTTTATCGTGTCGCCATTATGGAAATCATTATGCGGATGTAAATGTTTGGAATCGGCATCGATTTCTAAAATTTTCCAGCCATCCTTTTCAAAATAAATTTGGTGACCAGTTTTACCTGCTTTATAAAGTACATCTTTATTCCATTGACCTTTATTCTCAATAAATGTCAAACCTTTACCAATCCTATTAAGCTGTTGAGCATTGGAAACATAAAAAAAGTTCCCAATCAAACAGCCGAAAAGTATTAAGCAAAAACGATATGTAAAAAGCATACGATACACTCACATTAAAAATAGCGAAATCGTAGTTGTTTTCAAAGTTTGTTTAACCTTTGGTTAATCCATACTTCTGAATAGCGAAATGTTCGATATGACGGACAGCTTCAGCTACATCATCAGTAAAAAGCATAAGATTGATATCTTCCGGAGAGATAGCACCTTCCTCCTTCATTTTGAGAATATGACTCATTAAAGGTGCATGATATTCTTTTCCGAAAAGCACCACTGGAAATGGTTCTATTTTATCGGTTTGTATCAAAGTTAAAGCTTCAAAAAGTTCGTCTAATGTACCAAAGCCGCCTGGCAAGACGATAAAGGCATAAGAGTACTTAACCAACAAGGTTTTTCTAACGAAGAAATATTTGATATCTACGCTTGTATCCAAATATGGATTTGGTTGTTGCTCAAATTTCAGCATGATGTTACAACCTACACTTCTTCCGCCAGCTAATTTAGCCCCACGATTTGCGGCTTCCATTATACCAGGACCTCCACCTGTCATAACAGTAAATCCAAGTCGTGCCATAGAAGCACCTAATTCTTCTGCATTCTTACAATAAGGGTGATCCTGCGGAAATCGTGCCGAGCCAAATATAGTGACTGATGGACCAGTAAAATGCAGGACTCGAAAGCCTTTAATGAATTCGATAACTACTTTCAGCGTAAAAATGAACTCCTTTAAGCGTGATTGTGGTCCGCCTAAGAAACTTCTTTCGGAGCTCGTTTTAAGCCTTGGTAGTGGTTTATGCATTTGCTTTCAAAATAATATGACACATTTTAAATAATAATCTCGCTCCGACATTGGCATCCCATTCATCTTTTCCTGGAGCCACTTCATTTAAATCAAAGCCAATAATTTTCTTCTTCGCCTTAATTAAAGACTCCATTAAATAAATAGCTTGCTCGTATTCCAAGCCACCAGGTACCGGAGTTCCTGTATTTGGACACATTTTTGGATCAAGTCCATCAATATCAAAACTGATAAACACTTTAGCTGGTAATTTCTTGATGATACCATCCACTAATGCTTTCCATGACTTACCTTCAATTTGGGCGCGTTTTAAATCACGATCAAAAAATGTAGTAATTCTCTTGTCTGCATTTATCAGGTTCATTTCTTCTTCGCAATAATCACGAATACCAACTTGAACCAATGCTTTCACTCCTTTTAACTGAAGTGCGTTATACATGATGGAAGCATGCGAATAAGTAAATCCTTCGTACGCATTTCTTAAGTCGCAATGGGCATCTATTTGTAAAATACCAAACTCCTCTCCCATGGCTGACAAGGCAGCGAAATACCCCATAGGTGTACTATGGTCACCTCCGACCATTCCTACCAAATGTCCTTTATCCAACAAAGCACGAATGTCTGAACGAACTTGATTATTCATCCAAACACAGGCTTCATTTACTTCATTTAAAATCGTTTTATTTGTTTTTCCTGCCGTTAATCCATCTAAATATTTCTCAACTTTAGGGCGCATTTTCTTTGATAAAGAGCTAATCGCTTTATTAGGCTTTAGCATAGCAATCCCTTGCTTCCAAGCATTTGGTGCAATTGGATCATACAAATCCACCTGCTTAGACGCTTCTAATACAGCTGCTGGTCCTTTTGCCGTACCACTTTGATAAGAAACAGTCGCTTCCCATTCAACAGGATATAATACTAATTTAGATTGATCTGGAGAAAAAGGAAGGCCGAATACACCAGCATTATCAGACGCAGGGTCATTTGGATTGAAATTTTTCAAAACTTCATCCACACTTTTCACTTTTGCCATAATAAAGTATTTAATCGTTTACTAAACCTCGGCCTTGCTTACGAATTTCGTTATTAGCCAGAAGTTCATTCTTAATTTTGTCAATAACACCGTTCACAAAATCCTTACTCTTTGGAGTACTGTAAAGTTTAGAAATATCAATGTATTCATTGATAGAAACCTTTACAGGGATTATTGGAAAATATAATAATTCCGACAGACACATTTTCATCACAATCATATCGATTTGCGCGATACGATCCGCATCCCAACCTTTCAACTTCGGAATAATCATTTCATTAAAGGCATTGTCATTGTCACGCGTTATTTCAAATAAGCGGCGCGCAAAATCATCTGCTTCTTTAAGTTCCTTTTCATCCAAAGTATACGACTTACTCTCTAAAACCTCTTCCATTCGACGCATGATGAAGGTATGTTCATCTGCCCATGTTGGGAAATGTTCATCTGTAAGCGTGGAAACATCTTCGTTATTGTATAAATGGTCTGTATACACATGCATTAAAATGCCTGTATGATCCTTTTCTGTTGGAGAAGTCAATGCGTTGTAAGCAACATACTTTTCATCCCCACACATATTCATGTATACACGACGAATTAAATCATCATCACATAATAAGTGCGGCTTACTCTTCTCTACGTATTTCACATAGAGTGGAGACTCCAAAACAGACTGCAATACTTCGTTGTCGTAGATTCGAGAACTTACATTCAAACGTTTGTTAGATTGTAACAACTTAGCATCTTGAATTTGCATATCCTCGTGCGCATAAGCGGCAACACGAACGAGCAAATACAAGTTGTACAACAACAAAGTATCTGTATTTTCAATCGATTTGTGCAAACCTTTAATCTGCACTTGAATCTCGGTATCAGGACTTTGAAGACAAGCATACAAAGCCTGCATTACCTTAATTCGAATATTTCTTCTGCTATAATTCATTTCCTATATTTCTTCCGCTTGAATTATAATGAAGACTTTAATTTTGCTAATTGTTTAATACGTTGTTCTGCAATTAAAATCGCAGCTGCTTGGTTCGTTAAATTCTCCGCATCAGCTTTAGCGAAAATATCTAAAGTACGCTTATAAACTTGCTCAGCTTTACCCATCGCACGTTCACGGTTATACCCTTCGCGTTCTGTTGCTACGTTAATCAATCCACCTGCATTAATCAAGAAATCTGGAGCATATACAATACCCATATCCTTTACTTGTTGACCATGGATTTTTTCATCTTCCAATTGGTTGTTAGCACAACCAGCGATGATACTACATGTTAAGCGCTTCAAAGTTGCGTCGTTAACGGTAGCGCCCATTGCACATGGAGAATAGATATCCATTTTCAAATCATAGATAGCGTCTGCGTCAACTACCTTCACTCCGTGTTCTTTAACTACAGCAGCTACTTTGTCATTATTGATATCACAAACGTGTACGATTGCACCGTCTTTCACCAAATGACCAATTAAATACTGTGCTACGTGACCAGCACCTTGTACCGCCACCACTTTACCGCTTAAAGAATCGTTACCGAATACTTTTTTAGCAGATGCTTTCATTCCTAAATAGGTTGTGTAAGCTGTTACAGGAGAAGGATCTCCGCTACCGCCCATATACTCAGGGACACCTGTTACATGCTTAGTTTCCATCGCAATGTATTCCATATCTTCTTTAGCCGTTCCCACATCTTCTGCAGTGATGTAACGACCAGCAAGACCGTTCACAAACTTACCATAACGACGCCATAAAGCTTCTGACTTATCTGTATAAGAGTTACCGATGATAACGGCTTTACCGCCACCTAAATTCAACCCAGAAATCGCTGCTTTGTAAGTCATACCACGAGACAAACGCAATACATCACGTAATGCTTCTGCATCATTAGCATAATTCCAAAAGCGTGTTCCGCCTAAAGCAGGACCACAAGTTGTATTATGGATAGCAATAATAGATTTCAATCCCGAAGCCGGGTCATTACAAAACACCACTTGTTCGTGATTGTTTGCGCCAATTTGCTCAAAAATGTTTAAGGAATTAGCGGCTTGATTCATGGTAGTAGACATAAATATTTTCTAAAAAGAGATGGCAAAAGTACGCTTTTAATAGCAAACCAAGAAATAATCCTCGACCTACTTTAAAAGGAATAGGCTAATTTGATTCCAGCGGAAAAAGAACTTTGATTTTTCAATGCAAGAGACTGCAAATCACTGATATTCAACAACAAAGCAGCCCTTTTATATTGCAAACCAGATGAAAAACCAAGGTGGTAGGTACCAAAGCCTCCGTAACCTATGCATGGATTAAACATAAAACGGAAATGACTAGCACCTTTACCGAAAACACTATTTTCCCACTTTGCATATCGGAGCTCTACTAAAGGCAAGGCCTTCAAAGTGTACCAATACGTTATATTAAACACCCAAACGGAACGAAAGTTCGCCTGAAATTTCAACTTTCCAGGAGCCCAAACTTTTTGACTACTAGTTGAAGAATGTAAGCCCAATAAAGTACTCAAACTATCTTTAGGTAAACTAGGATTTTGACCCCAAGTTTGTAAAACAATCCCCTGATATTGAAAACTCGTATCGGCACTTAAGGTTTGAACTTTACTTAAATTCCAAAAGCCTAAGTTGTGTACGTCTATAGAAGCGTTAAAATGATTCCAGGATTTGCCAATTCCCAAGTTCAACCCTAAACCCATTTTAGAATTTTCATGGAAGGATTGAGAACTTACATTATAATTCAAATCCAAATATTGCCCTAAAGGAGCCGTATATAAACTGCCAGAATGCAAATCAATTCGCTGATACGTGTTTAATTGATTAATATTAAAACCAACATTAAGACTAAACAAGGATTTTATAGACAACAATTCAGGATCAACCCCATATTTAATCACATGGAAAGATTGGTTGAATCCGATACTATTGAATTGTAAATATTGCAAGGAAGAAGGCCCTAGTTGAGCTGTTTTATCGGCAAAGAATCCATTCCCCAACAAATAAAGACTCGCGATATCCGGCTGTAAAGAAGCATCCAACAACGTATTATTTTCGACAGTAATCTGACTAGACAGAGCAGACATCTTGTATAAACGATAACGTAATGGCCTCTTATTTTTAAAGAAATTAAAAATAAAACTTAACTGACCTTGTGCAATGCCTCCAATTCGCAAGTGGCTATTGGAACCGGAATTAAGTGATTTTAGTCGCAAAGATTCATCCACACTCCCACCCTTATACAGTTGATGCATTAACTGAACAGGGATATAGTTTGAACCACTGTGTAAGGAGGTATTAAGAATTAACGCATTGGGCTTGTTTGAATAAAAAAAATTGTCAAAACAATACGTCTTATAAATTAAATCAGTTGTAAGAATATGCGGTTCCTCAGGAATAATACAACCACTTCCTCTTGTGCTTTTCTCGAGTACTTTAATCGTATCTCGAACAATTTGTCCCTTGACATTTAAATGAATTCCTGATAAAAGTAAAATGGCTAATACGCTAAACTTCTTCATTATAACTCGTTTTCATAATTAAACCTAGCTGAAATATTGGCCTTAATAGTATACCAATCATATATTTTCAAATATTGCCCTTGACAACTTGTCTGACCACTCGTACTCACGCTTGCCTCCAATACAGCTTTGCGCGCACTCTGCATCAATTCAATTTCATTAGCATCAAAATTCACTTTCAGTTGTTTTACCGACGCTTTTTGAGTTTGACATTTACTGTTTAACATAGAAGCATCCACCGTCTCATTAACTAAAATTTTCTTAACTACACGACCGTAATCATCCATCAAATTCAAACTAACGACTCCTTGTAATGGAAAACTATTTTCAATATTGATATAAAAAGTAGCGGCCTTCACCTTACTAAACTGTCCTCCTGCATTGAGCTTAAAGTCGAAAGTATCCTTAATTACTAAGTCCTCCGCTATTAACGAAAGTGGGATTTCTGTTTGCAAATTGACATCCATATTGGAATTGTAGTAAACAAAATCTTTAAAGTGCAATGCATTTCCTCTTGGATTAATTTTCAATTGCGCATCAAAACTTAATTGATTTGGCTTACTATTCAGAATCGCTTTTACGTTACTATTTTGTTCGTTAACATTCGTCAAACTTTCTCCAGGGGTTAAAGGCTTATCGGTAGCTCTTGGGATATTAGTCCAATTACCAATACATGGTGCTGTTAAATTGACGCTAGAGCCCCCAGAGGAATTCGAAGCATTGAGCTGATTAACTTTTAATTGAGCATCCAATCCAATACCATTTTTAACTTGAAAATTCAATGCTAGTTTTTCAGGATCAAATACCTTTGCATTGAATTTGTTAAACGTGCTGAAAGAAATATTAGGGAAGTTTAAGTTCAAGATCGTATCTCCAAGGTATCCTGTGGCATATTCAGGAACAATATTTTCAAGTGTATAAAACAAGTATAAACTATCCGACGCACGTAATGTGTCTCTTCTACCTGTTGAATCAATTCCTACCCTTATCGTATCATAAAAGGTATTATGCATATTGCGATTAGGTCCGGTAAAATCAATGGTATAACCGGCAAGATCCACCGTTCTTGAAATCCTAGAAAAGCCACCGCGCGGAGCAGGTGGCGCTGTTGCACCCATATCGACGGTCACACCAAATGGACTTTTCGCAGAAGGCATTTTATAATTAAAATGAATGGAATCTGGCAAACTGCTATAAACCTCTACGCGAATATCTCCAGACTTAATTTTAACAAAATCTACTTTAGCTCCACCACTTACATAATTATACGTCACCAATTGTCCGGTATCAATTACAGATTGTGATGGAAATACAGCAATGGCAGAATCACAGGTAACGTTATACAAAACCATCGTAACTTGTAATCCCTTGGACGTGTCAATGAGTACAGGATTACCTTTACTCCCTGGTGTTTTCATATTTAGTAATTGAGCCACCAATTTCCCTTCCACAACTTTACCTGCAAGTGGCATTGTATCTACAAAGTGACTGTGCGCAGGAATATGTGGTATGGTAAGTGTTCCAATGATATTATTATACTGATCATTGTTCTTAAATTGAAAAGTAACAGAATCTAAATCGACAGGTAAGTCATTATCCCCATTTATTTGCATAATTCCATTTCTTATCCAAGCACGAGTAAAAAATGCTCCGGCATCTACCGAACTCGGTTGAGAATTAATATTCGCAATCGGTGGAATTACTTGATAGGTTCCATTAAAAAAAGTAATAAAAAGTAATTGTGAATTAGCGCTTGCGGTAGCCATTCGCCCTAACGAATAATAGTAATGTAATTGCTTGTTCGCTAAACCAACACTGCCAACACTAAAAGGATTTGAGAAAGTAGTATCGGGTATGCGCAAAACATAATCAGATAAGTTCAAGTGATATAAATTAGTATTATAAACCAGTTTAACACTTTTATCGGCATTAGTTGTCTTCACATCTGAAGGAACAATGTTATTAATGGATAGATTGGCTGAAAAAATTGGCAATAAAACATCCATTCCCCATGAGCTAACCCCTTTCTCTCTACGGCAAGAACCAAGAAAAAGACTTCCAATTACTAGCAGAAAAAGAATGACTCGAAATGGAACAAATTTATTCATGTTTTTAATTTACATAATCAGTCCTTTAAATTAAGAAATTAACATCTTAAAGTACATTTCTATTAGAAATTTTTAAGTGAATTCTATAAATTTTAGCACAAGAAGTATATCTTAGCATCAAACAAAAACACTTTAACATGAAAAAACTATTTTTCACATTGGCATTGGTGTTAGGCATGGCTACATTAGCTTCTGCTAACACTTACAAATTGAACAACGCTTCTGTAGAAGCAAAATTTGCAACATCACAAGATGTTACAACTGAATTGAATGCTTTAACTAGCAACACTGAAAATTTCGCAACTGTATTAGGTGGCGACCAATCTAAAGGTGGTTTCTTAGTTCGTGCTTTCTTCTGCGGTACTTTCTCTATCCACCGTATGTACATGGGTTCTGGCTTCATGTGGATGTATTGTATCCCTGTAGTTGGTGGTACTGTAGGTTTTATCGATTTTTGTTACGTATTAATCAAAGGCGATGAAGCTTTAAGCAAATACGCTAATAACACTAAATTCTGGGTTTTAGGTGAATAATTCATCAGTTAACTCTAAAAAAACCTCTTCAATCGAAGAGGTTTTTTTTTGTCTAAGAATTAGCAATCACCTGCGTTAAGGCCGTCGTTTTATCTAACACAAAGTTATCAAACTTCGTATCTAAAAATTTCACCTTCAAAGGCACATAAAACAATCGAATTGCATTGGCTTCAAACCAAGATTTGTACTCAATTAACTTAACAGCATCTTTTTCAGTACAAATCCAAGTATT
>JAPJNH010000116.1 GCA_026461075.1 Chitinophagales bacterium | reverse complement strand
TTACTTAAAATAGCGTCTACCATTTGTTGCGTGAAGTATTCATCACTTCTACAACCTGGCCAACGGTAGCCAATTATTACTTGTTCTTTGTCGGGACCATACACAGAAATTTCTTCAGGTGCTGTACGTACCACTTCTGGTTGGAAGGTATAAGGGGCTACTGTTTTTGGAATATAGTTACCCCATAGCTCATTGATTTTAGCAACAGTAGCATCTGGATCTAAATCGCCACACAAGATGATACACATATTGTTCGGCACATAATTCGCGTTAAAATACTTTTTGATTTCTGTGATAGACGGCGACTTTAAATGCTCGATGGTGCCGATAGTTGTTTGTGTACCGTAGGCGTGATTTTTGAAAAGAGAGGCCAATACGGCTTCATACATTTTGCGCGGATCATTATCTAAAGCGCGATTTTTCTCTTCATAAACGGCCTCTAATTCGGTATGGAACAAACGCAATACCGGATTGTGAAAACGCTCCGCTTCTAGCGTAAGCCATTTCTCGATTTGATTGGAAGGGATATCATTTACATAAACTGTCATGTCTGTAGAAGTAAATGCGTTAGTTCCTTTCGCGCCGAGATTACTTACCATTTTATCATATTCATTCGCGATAGCGTAATTCGCTGCAACGCCGCTCACACTATCAATGAGGTGATAGATTTGCGCACGCTTTGTTTCATCTTTTTCTGCGCCATATTGCTCGTACAATTGCTCGATGATATCTAGCTCTACTTTTTCTTTTGCATAGTCTTTAGTACCGTATTTATCGGTTCCTTTGAAAAGCATATGCTCGAGGTAGTGCGCCAAACCGGTATGTGTTGCAGGATCGTTTTTGCTACCTGCTTTCACTGCAATCATAGTTTGCACGCGTGGCTCGGCTTTGTTTACAGAAATCCAAACACTCAAACCATTTTTCAAATGATACATCTTCATATTGAGATCATCATTTTGATAAGTCATTGGTTGAAGAACGGTCGGTTTGCCCATTGCCAAATTTCTCTGCTCTTGCATTTCCGCTTGCGTTCTATTCGGACCGACATTCGGTGCAGGCTGCGTCGTTTTTGGCGGCAACTTTTTAAGGTTCGGAGTCGTGTTTTTTTGATCCTGTGCATTCACCGTTCCGAAGGCTATAAGTCCTACTAGAAGGGCATTTTTGAAGGTTCTTTTCATATAGAGGGTGTGTTTAATTATTTTCAGATGGCTTGATATCTTTAATGCGCCATTCGACATTTTTATTTCCTTTCCATTCATTAATCACTAAATGGTAGGCAACGTCAAATCGAAGTTCGCGTTGCACAATGTCCAATAGGTCGGGACGTTCGAATATGATACCTCCTATCGGACCTTGTTTGTTTTTATCAACGTTTAGCTTTAAATGTTTTTCGTTTAGTAAGGCACTGCGACCTGTATCGGCGACGTTGCGCGTAACGAAGGTAGGTTGAAGATTACCTGGACCAAATGGACCGAAGTGTTCTACGATCGTATAGAAGTTAAGATTGCAATCGCTTATCTCGATTTCGGCATCGATGCTTACTTCGGGGATTAATTGCTCTGGAAGAATGGTATCACTCACAACTTTTTCAAATGCATTACAAAAGGCTTCAAAATTTTCTTCGGGTAAGGATAAGCCCGCTGCGTATTTATGCCCGCCGAATTTTTCAAGCAAATGACTGCACGCTTTCAGCGCTTCATATACGTCAAAGTCTTTCACACTCCTCACGGAGCCCGTCATAGAGCCATTGCTTTGTGTCATCACAATGGTTGGTCTATAGTAATGATCCATCAAACGTGAAGCGACAATTCCAATAACCCCTTTATGCCAACCTTCATTGACTAATACGGTGGTCTTTTTATTTTGAAGCGACGGTGTATCATGCAGAATCTGCAATGCTTCTTCTGTGATATTGCGATCATGATCTTTACGCTCGTTGTTATGTGTGTTTAAGGTCTGTGCTGCTCCATAGGCTTCATCTGCATTCGGCGCTAGTAAGAGCTTTACCGCGTCGTTCCCATGCTCTATGCGTCCGGCCGCATTGATACGTGGTCCGATGACAAAGACAAGTGAATTGATATTCACCTCTCCTTGAATTTTGGACATTTCCATCAAGGCTTTAATTCCTGGACGAGGGCGATGATTAATGCGTTTCAATCCGTAGTAGGCGAGTACACGATTTTCTCCTGTAACAGGAACAAGATCAGATGCGATGCTTACTACGACGAGGTCGAGCAGTTTCTCCCAATCTTCAGATGGCCAGTTGAAATGCTGACACAGTGCTTGCGCTAGTTTAAATCCGATACCACAACCACTAAGTTCGTCGTAAGGATAGGTGTCGCCAGGGACCTTAGGATTGAGGATGGCTAATGCATCTGGCAATTGATCACCGGGTTTGTGGTGATCGCAGATGATGAAATCCATGCCTAGCTCCTTTGCTCTTTTTACTTGGTCGATAGCGGTGATACCGCAATCGAGCGCGATGATGAGCTTGGCACCACGCGCTGCAGCGCTTTCGATGCCAAGCATCGAAACGCCGTAGCCCTCCTTGTATCTACAAGGGATATAATAGGATACGTTTGGATAATGATCTTTTAAAAAGCCGTAGGTGAGGGCAACGGCGGTGGTGCCATCGACATCATAGTCGCCATACACCATAATCGCTTCGTTATTGGCCATGGCCGCAGCGATGCGATCGACCGCAGTCTGCATCTGACGAAACGTAAACGGATCGTGTAAATGCGTTAAGTCTGGGATGAAAAATTTCTTTGCCTCCTCTACCGTATAAATCCCGCGCTGAACAAGTAATCGACATACAATCGCATGTACATTCTTTCCTATGGAGCGATACTCCTCCTGCAACGCTAGTACGCGCTGTTCATCAGCAGGTATTATGGTCCATCGTTTAGCTAACATGCTTTTGTTTTGTTTAATAACGCCTAAGCGCTGTATTTACGTATACAATACGCTTATTTTTTATACTTCGACACTCCGTCTGTCAAAAATTGCGCAAACTCTGCTACCTTGAAATTCGCTGGCGAAGGCGTGTTCAAGACATTCTCATTCTCATCCATCAACACATAATAGGGTTGCGCATTTTTATTGAAACGCGTGATTTGAAGATTCGTATACAACTGACCTTTAGTAGTCATCAGATTACCATCCGCGTCTTTCGCTTGCTGATCAGTTGGTAATTTTTCGCGGTCGTCAACAAACAAAGAAACCACTACATAGTCGTTTTGCAATTGCTTTAACACTGCATCTTCACTCCATACCGATTCTTCCATCTTACGGCAGTTTACGCAGCTGTAGCCGGTGAAGTCGACGAAGATAGGCTTGTGTACTACCTTTGCCGCTTTCAATGCGGTAGCATAATCACGGAATACGCGTAGGCCATGTGGACCTTCCTCCGTTTCGAAGCCACCAACTTTAGTATCGGCAGCAGCGCTGCTAGACGCATGTGAACCGACATTATTGTTCCATTTGCCCTCTGTATAAGTTACCGGAGGAGGGAAGCCAGAAATAATTTTTAACGGAGCACCCCATAATCCAGGCACTAAATAAATTGTAAAGCAGAACGCAAGGATAGAGAACAATAAACGTGTTACTGTTAAATAAGGCTTTCCATAGTCGTTTAATGGTAAGTCGTCGTCGGCATGTAAACGAATTTTACCCAACAGATAAAAGCCTAAAAGTGCGAAGATGACAATCCAGATTACTAAGAATACTTCACGTGGTAAGATCTGCCAGTGGTAGGCTTGATCGACATTCGACAAGAATTTGAAGGCAGCAGCCAACTCTATAAATCCGAACGCCACTTTGATAGAGTTCAACCAGCTTCCTGACTTCGGCAAGCTCTGCAACCATCCTGGGAAGAAGGCGAAGAACATGAATGGTAAAGAGAACATAAATCCAAAGCCAAACATTGCGATTGCGGCTGCGAAAGGAGAAGCAGATTTTACGTTGATAGCCCAGGTGATGAAAGGACCAGTACAAGAGAAGGAAACCAATACCATGGTAAAGGCCATGAAGAATATACCGATCAAACCACCTTTCGATTCGTTATCACTAGATTTTTGGATGATCCAGTTTGGTAAAACGATTTCGAAGGCACCCAGGAAAGAGATTGCGAAAATGATGAATACAACGAAGAATATCAAGTTGAAGAAGGCGCTAGAAGCCCATGCGTTCAAGGAGTTGCCCACTAAAAATCCGAGTGAAACGAAAAGAAGAATCATGCTTCCTCCGTACAATAAGGCGTTTCGTACACCTTGCGCTTTTGTTCCGCTTCGCTTTGTGAAGAAGCTTACGGTTAAAGGAATCATCGGGAATACACATGGCATGAAGATGGCGATCAAACCTGCTAACATTCCATTCAATAAGATTTTCCACCAAGGGTCATTTGCGCCGGTATCGTCTGATGAAGTGCTTATGGGAGCTGTTTTCGCGGTGTCTGTTGTAGTTTTTAATGTGGTGTCGACAGCTGTCGTTTTCGCTGTATCAATTGTAGCGGTGTTTGTAGAAGCCGTTTCTGCCTGAGCTGGAGTGCCAGTAAGGGTGAAGGTATAGGTTTCGTATTTCGGTGGCAGACATTGATGATCGTCGCAGGTCATGTATTCCAAATCTGCGCTGATACTCGCTTTCGGCTTTTTAAGTTTGACTTTTTGTTGCAAGGAAAGCTTGTTTTCATAGTAACGCAGGGCCATACCGAAGTTGGGGTCGTTCTCGTTTTTGAGATTTCCTACTTCTTGTAAAGCACCGATTAGTTCGTAGTCGCCACTTGTTTTAAATTTAAGCGCTGTCGGCAGCACATCGTCGTTGCCTGGCTTTTGGGAATAAACGTGGAAGGGAGGATCGATCTTAAAATCGACACTCAAGAGGAAGGTACCATTGCCTAAGTCTTTGGTAGAAGTGCTGATATGAATGGGTTTCAGTACCTGAGCGTGATTGCTAAAAGGCATTAACAACAATAAAAACACGAAAATCGACAATAGGCGACGCATAATAAGTTTGTTTGAACTCGTTAATTTCGGAAAAATTATGGACATCTTTGCAACCAATTTTGTTTACAATTGTTAAACATCTAAAATAACCCCTATGCGCAGCATTTTTTTAATCATCTCTTATATCTTCAGCGCTTTATTCGTGAATCGCAATAAAGCGTTAAACACAACTGCAGAACCTATGCCAACCGCTAAAAATTTGTACGATTATACCATGACTAGTCTGGAAGGACAGTCGGTGCCATTATCTACTTATAAAGGAAAGGTAGTGGTGATTATCAACGTGGCGAGCAAATGTGGTTATACGCCACAGTACGGCGAGTTGGAAAAATTCTATGAGGCCAATAAAGATCGTGGCGTGGTAATTTTAGGATTCCCTGCGAATAACTTCGGTGCACAAGAGCCTGGTTCTAACAGCGAGATTCGTCAATTCTGTACGCGTAATTATGGCGTAAGCTTTCCTATGTTCTCCAAAATTTCAGTTGAAGGAAGCGATATTCATCCCTTATATAAATTCCTTACTACAAAATCTGAAAACGGCGTAGAAGACAGTCGTGTAAAATGGAATTTCCAAAAATACATCATCGACAAAAACGGCCGTTTGGTAGGTCATTTCGACAGCGGCGTGAAAGTAACGGATAAGGGTTTTGTGGAGACAATTGAGAAGTTAATTAAGAATTAGAAATTAAGGATTAATAATGACAAGATTATGGTTCGTGTCTCACGAACCATAATCTTGTCATTTCGTTGCAGGTTCGTCCCGAATGTTCGGCACGAACCTTGACGGAGTACTTAATTAAATACTAATCATTTTTCAAGTTCGGGAATTCAGACCTGAACGGAAAATGAATTTCATTCCTCCTTCGGTAATTTTTAACTTTTAATTTTTACCTTTTAAGTTTTCACCTTTCACTTTTCATCCAATTCTTAATCCTTAATTATTCATTATTCATTATTCATCTTTCACTTTTAAATTGTTGAAAATTTACACCTCCGCTTACCCCCAACTCCCAGCGTTTAAACTTTTGTTCTTTTGGGGCAACAGAATCACGCAACATGCATTTATGTTTTTGAGAATTCGCTGAAAAGGTTTTCAAAAAGGGATTATGGCTATGTGTTTGAGCAGAAACTAACGAAAAGCTAAACGTTAAAAATGTCAACCAATAAACAATTCTCATATTCATAAAGAATAAATTAATCCAGTAGAAAATGTATAGTAAATTGGCAGATAAACTCGATAAACAGTGTAATAAAAGCCAATTTCCTGCGAAGTAATAAATCCTTGTTTAAATGGCTGCAACGCATGAGAATAACTCGCTGCTAAATT
>JAPJNH010000009.1 GCA_026461075.1 Chitinophagales bacterium | reverse complement strand
GAGGGACTGTAATAGAATCGCCATCAAATTACTCATCAACAAAACCCACAAAAGCTTATAACCAAAGGCACTGCCACCCGCGATATCCGTCGCCCAGTTGCCTGGATCCATATACCCGACACTCACCAAATAAGCAGGACCGCTGAAGGCAAGCAATCGCCTCCAGGAGCTACTTTTGTTTTCGGTAGCAACGCTTTGATGAATGTCGGATAAGGATTTCTCTGACATATTACTTAGTAGTCAATGTACAAGTTACTTGATTCACCAAACCATCACGATTCGTGATTGTGTAGGTGTACGTTGTTTTACGACCAACAACAGTATCCTGAGTGATTGAATAATCGTAAGAGAATTTATCTTGATCAGCACCACTTAAATCTTGATCATAAACACTAACAGCAGCAGCGCCGTTCACAGACTTAGAAATGTTGAACTTCTTTAAGACATCGTATTTTTCAGCTTTTTCGCAGTCTACACCCATTTTAATACTTGCACCTTTTGTAATACTAGCATCTGCAGCAGTATATCCGGTAGCTGTTTTGAAAGAGATCAACGGTAATTTACCAGCGTCTTTTTCACAAGAAGAAATTAAGATTACAGCAATAAAAAGAGTGACGAAGAAAAATATTTTTTTCATGATTGAAATTTGTTTTGTTGTTTAAAATTGAACTGAAAATAAAATAGACAAATTAACAGCAAAACAAATTCGGCGGTGGGCTTACCTGATTTAAATAAACAAGGAATGAATATTGTGTAAATGTTTTCCAGTGAATTTCCTGTGTTAGTGGCGATTCAAAATTAAAGTCGTGAACAATTGGCAATGCTGCACTGACTAAGTAAACTAGATAAGAAGTCGTTTGTTGTTTCTTTTGATGACCCGCAAAAATTTCCATTACCGCACTTTCGAGACTATCTGCCTTCAACGCTAACTGATACCGCGAGCCGGATTTCTTAATCGAAACTACATCATAATACTCGATCCCGATTTGTAGCTCCTCTCGACCATCCATCCATTTTAAGCCATCTAGGGAATTAACTTCCAATACCAAATTGCTCTCCTTCACTGAGTTTTTAAAATCTCTTTTAAAAGCATAATCTTGCCATTCCCATAATAATAATGGAGCCAGCATTGGCAACGCCAAGATGAACAATAAGAAAAAAGATTTATTTCTTGTCAACATGTTTTTTTTCAGACACTTGATTCCAGCTCAGTTTTACTCTTAATGCAATATTACGACCGATCTCATAAATTCCGTAATCTTTAAAGCGAGAAAGATTATCAAAATAAACAGTGTTTAACAAATTGTTGCCATTTAGACTGATATCATAGTTAACACGAGGGGTGTTCCAAACAAAACTCATCCCTGCGTTCCACAAAGTATATTGCTTTGCCAATATTTCATTCACATAACCACCTTGAGGTGCCAAACAATGATCCACACTTGTGCTAATGACAAAAGCAGGTAAATAAGCTATTTTCACACTATACTGAACACCGGAAGAAAACTTTTGCGCAGGGATAAAAGGGGTATAATTCCCATCGGCCGTTTTACTTTGCATGCCTGCATATTGCAAATGCGCCTCCCATTGATTGTCTTGTTTATAAGAAATCAAAAACTCGCCACCCATTTGCATTGCGTCTTGTTGCTCGTATGCGTAACGTTTAAAGCCATACCATGTTTGATTCGTAGGAGCAAGATAGATATAGTTCTTATAGAGCGTATAGAAAGGAGTGATTTGTACATTCCATTGTTTTACATCGACACCTATACTTCCATTTAATCCAATAGAATTTTCATTTTTCAAATTCGGATTACCCAACTCATAAATGAAAATACCCTCGTGTAAGCCATTCGAGCTAAGTTCGGCTAAGTTAGGGACACGAATTCCATTAGCAATATTCAACTTCATATTCAACCATTCTGTCGGATTATAACTCACACCACTAAAGAATGAATAGAAGGGGTGCACGCCTTTAAAAGGTTTGATTTCCTTTTTAGCATCGTTCACAGCAACCGTCAATAAACTTTGAATATACTTTTCTCCATAGCTGATGCCGCTTTCGAAGACGAGTTCTTCTTTTGGATTATACTCCCAATACAAAGAGAAATTCGCCTCTTGCATTCTTGCATCTGGAATAATCTTGCGGGCGCCATAGTTGACATTACTTTGCATCTGATTATAGTGCGTCAATATCAAGCTGTGTTTCAGGTTTAATCGATGTTCCCACTTTGCTAAATATTGCGCCGTTAATAAATGCATATTCAAACTAATTGCACCGCTACCTTCCCGTTCCATACGCTCGTTCGACTGTACACCCCAATTAAAATTGAATTGGTTTTTAGAATTGATTTTCCAATGATTTACATTGGAAAACATATTTAATATAACTAAATGCGCCGGATTATAAGACAAGCGTCGACTTTGGCGAGGATCTTCAACTACAAAACTATAGATATCGTTAAAAATAAAACCAAATCGATTAAATGACGAAGCCCAATGCCACTCACTAGTCCATTTTTCTTTTTGAAATCCATAACTATACTTTAAAGCATAGCCATCAAAGCGACTGTTTAAAACCCTTGAGTTACGACCATCACTATAATCAGCATGGTTGTCAATATGTAAACGAAAACGCGACCAATTCTTTCCTCTATGATTAATTCGTGTACCATAATCAACAGAACCACCGAAGGTATTCGTGTTCATCTTATCCGTAAAATCTGTTAATCTTCTATTGATCGGCGCCTTGTTCTCTTCAATTAAATTCAGAACACCACCTAATGCTTCGGAGCCGTATAAAACACTCATAGGGCCTTTTACCACCTCTACTTTCGATAAACCCATTTCACTCAATCCTAAGCCATGTTCATCTTGCCATTGTTGATTGTCAAACTTCAACCCATTCATTAATATCAATAAACGATTACCGTATAGTCCACGTAAAACTGGCTTCGCAATCCCAACTCCAGTACTCAGTTTAGTAATGCCCGCCGTCTTCGCCATTAAATCAGTTAAAGTAAACGTTCCTGTTCTTGCCAAACTATCAATACTTATCGTTTCAATACTTAAAGCAGTATGCTTGGCACTCTCCTCTTGATAAGCACTTATAATCACATCTTTTATTTGATGTTGCATTCTGTGTTCATCCTTCAAGATATTTTGGATTGATTTCTCTTGCCTATCAATAACACGGCCTATTGAGTCTGTCTGGGCCTTAGCAACAATAGATAAAAACAATAAACCAGAAATTAAATACCTTGATTTTTTCATCGCTGACTATCTTGATCATTATTAACTCTATTCATGATATCTTTCATCATATCAATTTGCACGCGCTGAATTTCTAAAAGCTCTTGTTGTTGATGCATCATCAGATGATCGATCTTT
>JAPJNH010000115.1 GCA_026461075.1 Chitinophagales bacterium | reverse complement strand
TTAAACAAATTCTATAGTCTGTCTCATTTTTAGAAATGCGTGGACAGGTCTTAAAAACTACGTGAACGAATAGCAGAAAATAAAGGGCATAAAAAAGCCCCGTTTCAATGAAGAAACGAGGCCATTTATGTATAAACACTAATAAAAAACCAACCTCTTTAATTGTCGACTTTAAGCATTTTGTGCTTCACGACTAATTGCGCATTTGCGTCGAAGATTTCGATCAAGTAAGTTCCAGCAACAAGCGATGGAAGCAATTCATTCAACTGTGTATTTAACAGTGCTATTTCGCCTTTTTGTTGCAACAACATACGTCCATTCATATCAAACACGTGTAATTGCATATCTTGACTAAGTGCATCGCTTTGAATGGTGATATGATTACTTACTGGATTCGGGAAAATACTAATTGCGCTTGTAATTTCAATAGCAGTAGTAGGCGCTTCTTGCGTCTTAAATCCACCACCTGCAGAAACATTCTCTTTCAAAATTGCTTCATTCCATGTTGGCTTACTCACACCAACATTATAGGCATCGAAATAAACAGCTAATTGCGTGTTTTGACGCGAATTACGTCCCGCTAGGCTTACAGCGCTTTGACTGTTGAAATTATTTACACCGCTATTTGCATTAAGCGGAGGCATTGCTGCTGCACCGTAATAATGTGGTACAATTTGAAACTCCGGATCAGCGCTATTCGTGGATGCCACTGGCATAGGGTTTCCTAAATTATCACATGTAACGCTAACAATGGTAGTAGTACCGTTTACTTTACCCATGAAATTATTCAAGGCATCCGTTGTTTGCCAAGCTACTTGAAAATAATTAGCGCTAGAGTTTCCATTGCTATGTTGATAGGTGATGGCAGGATAGAGATTCTGGCTAAAACCATTATCCATTTGATACTTGTTAGCTACTTTGTTCAACCAAGTGAAGCTATTCGTATAATTGTGAGCTAATGTCGTATAGATGGTACCGCCAGAACCGCTCCAACCGTAGATGCCACTACTTGTACAAACACCAGCGCCTACAACAATTGTCCAGTCGCCATGATTCTTATAATTCATGCAAGACGTAGCAATACGTGGATTATAGTGATCGAAGTTATGTAAGGTTTTAAGCGTCAAGAAAGCTTGAAAAGCGCCTGAGTTGTGGTCGAGGTCGTTTAAACTCATTTCCATCATGTAAACGTCTTTACGCGTTTTATTAAGAAAAGTGAAATAAGCGGCGTCCATTGTTACAGCCACATCTGGTTCGATACAATTAGAGGAGAAAGGCAATACATTCGTTGGAGATTGAATCGTCAATCCTAAGTAAAAATTTAAGTGAACCGCCTTCATCACGTTTTGAACAGGATTATGCCAAATAATAGCCGCATGACAGTTTTCTTGATCGATATCAATACGAGGACCACTTTTAGGAATAGCGCTTCCGATATTATTATCTAAGACGGTAACCACGCTAGAAGAAAAACCACTACCTACGTAATAATCGATTTGCTCTAGCACCATTCCTTGTGCCGGATCGAAATAGGTAACATTTAAGATATAATGATTCGCGCCAAAGCTATGTGAGATAACTACATCATGATAGCGGCTATTCATAGGAAGATAATTTCCTAATCCGCCCCATATAGGATCATTCACCAAGATATAGCTAAACATACCTGTTGAATCAGAGGCAACATAAGTAACTAGACGATCTACACCATTATCAAAAATATCACAATTCGTGCTATTGGTATTTACGCCGATGCTCCAGCCCGTACGATTGTCGGCTGTTGTAGATGGAAAAAACTGGGCTTGTGCTGTGTTAACTAATAAAGAGACGCTCAGGACAACTGCAAAAAAGAAATTCTTCATATATTTTGTTTAAAAGCGAGAATGAAGAATCTTATTTTTTTATTCACTTTTTATTCACTTACGTGACAAAAGTCAAGTTTTCTTCACTTTTCAGAAGCGCTGACACAATCAATTGATTTTTGTCAACTATGCTCAAACATCGTATTTATCGATATTTCAAGCGGGTGATTCACTTCCTACTCTCTTTTTGCGGGTGCAAAGGTACAACAATGTTTTAGAATATCCCAATTACGTTGTTATCGAAATGTAAAACTTGTCTTAAGCATAGAAAAAAAGCCAGTCGTTAAAACTGGCTCTGTAAGGGGATTTCAAGAAACTGCTTCAACGATGGCAATTGCCGCCCGCACATCCAAAGCCCAATAAACCCATTAGAAAAAAATAGACGCCGAGAAAAATGCCAAACCATTGCTGCTCTTCAATCGACGTATAAATAACAGTGCTACCGATAATCAAATACAGCACGCGAATGATGCTCCAGTTATAACGCAAGCGGAGTTTCAAGTCTTGTAACATCGTGCTAGACCTTATTACGGAGACTTAACCAACCTCCACCATTATGTACATTCGTATATCCATTCGAGCGTAAAATGCCACGTGCAGCGCCACTACGCATACCTGAAGCACAACAGGTAATAATCGTTTTATCCTTGTCTTTCAACTTTCCTAAATTCTGCGCTAATTGATCCACCGGAATATTCATCGAACCTTTTATATGTCCACCCGCATATTCACCTTTAGAACGAACATCCAAAATGATAGCACCTCCTTTCACCAATTCTTTATAATCAACAGCAGGTGCAGACGAAAACAACTTTTTTAATAATGACAACATATAAATTATTTGTTTAATTATTTACTAGACAAAACAGATTGAACGAAAAACCAAGGACCTGCATTATACGACTTTAATCCTTTTTGATTTAAAATCATATTCGCCATACCGCTACGCGTTCCTGATGCACAACACAATACGATTGGCTGCTGCATTCCTTTCAATTCATCTAAATGCATTTCTAATTCTTGTAATGGAATATTCACCGTTCCATTTACACTCTGCATTGCAAATTCTTCACGGGTGCGCACGTCTACGATACTGCATTTACCCTCTTTAATGATTTGTTCTAACATGACTTATTTTTTATTTTTTTTAAAGTACTGAATCATCACCCCTCCTAATACGCCGAAATAGGCCATGCTGTGAGAAGGCTTGCTTGTGATCATACAAGTTCCATTCGGACAACCAACAATGCGATAATACGCATATCCTACACCTACTCCGAGAATTACGCCGAGCATCGTCAACCAATGCCTACGAAAGAAAGACTGTATTTTCATACAACAAAAGTCGTTACTTAATCGATCCCTGACGGCAACATTTGTTACAAAAGGAAGAGATATATATTTCTTGCTATTAAATAGCTTCCTTACCTTTGGTCAAGCACAAAAGCGAATTGTTATGAGTACGGAACGCCGCATGAATGTCAATAAAGTGACGACACACGTTTTACAAGCAATGAAAGAGCGTGGTGAGAAAATTAGTATGCTTACAGCGTACGACTATACACTTGCGAAAATTGTAGACGATGCGGGAATGGATGTCATTCTGGTAGGCGATTCTGCTAGTAATGTTATGGCGGGTCATGACACCACCCTACCCATCACGCTTGATCATATGATTTATCATGCTTCGAGTGTAATGCGTGCTATCAAACGTGCTTTAGTGGTAGTAGATCTTCCTTTCGGTTCTTATCAAGGAAACTCGAAAGAGGCCTTGGTTTCTGCGATTCGTATTATGAAAGAAAGTGGAGCGCATGCGGTGAAGATGGAAGGAGGAGAAGAGATTAAAGAATCGATACAACGTATTTTATCTGCCGGCGTGCCGGTAATGGGTCATTTAGGATTGACACCCCAATCGATTAATAAGTTTGGAACCTATACTGTGCGTGCGACAGAGGAAAGAGAAGCGGAGAAGTTGATTGAAGACGCGAAGCTGTTGGAAGAGTTAGGCTGTTTCTCTTTGGTGTTGGAGAAGATCCCTGCCGACCTTGCAGAACGCGTGGCGAAGACCGTTAAAATTCCTGT
>JAPJNH010000114.1 GCA_026461075.1 Chitinophagales bacterium | reverse complement strand
TTAAACAAATTCTATAGTCTGTCTCATTTTTAGAAATGCGTGGACAGGTCTTAAAAACTACGTGAACGAATAGCAGAAAATAAAGGGCATAAAAAAGCCTAGTAATCAAGCGAAATATTTCTCTTATAACTACATCAAAATCAAGGCTTGTTGAACATTTTTATTAACTTGCAAGAATCCCTTAAACAAATTCATCAATCAATGACTGATACAATATCAAACGCTCCTAAGGATTCAGAAAACTATTGGGAAAGCCAGAGCATTCGATTGCATGAAATCATGCTCAAACTAGTTGGTATTTATTCAATAGTCATTGGGATAGTGAACGTTGTTAGTCAACAATATATCCAAGCGGCGGTTAGTTTTTCTTTATTACCAATTGTTATAATTGCCTGGTGGATGTATAAGGAGGGATTCCTCTTTTATTCTAAACTATGGAACGTATGTTCTTTACTAATCATCATTTCGGTTGTTTCTTTAATGTCTGGACCGGATACATTTAACTTTCTATACTTCTTTCCTGTAATAATCGGCTCATTGATTGAATTTCAACGAGAGGAACGCCGATATGGATTTATTATTTCTATTATAGCATTCATTTTAATTATTTTTTGCTGCAACGCTGATTATAGAATTGGAGACTATCAAGAAAACGTAAAGAACTCCGTTACCACCGAACGTATCATCAACCTAATCGGAACCTTTATTTGCGTCATCATGCAAATCACTTATATCATAGGTGTGACTAACAAAATTCAGGCGAGTTTGATTGAGAAGCAAAACGATCTTAAAACATCCAATGAGGCCTTAAAAGAAACGGTCTACACGCGAGATAAAATGACTTCGATCATTTCGCACGACCTTAGAAGTCCGATGGCTTCTATCAAAGCAGGGATCTCTTTAATGCTTCAAATGCAAATAGCAGGTAAAGACACGAAAGAAGTATTATCGCGCTTAAAAAAGCGTACGGAAGAAACCGACTACCTTCTTAATAATATATTGTTGTGGGCGAAATTTCAAACTAGTGATGTGAAACCACAAAAGGAGGATATCATTTATTGTCAGCTACAAGAATTCACCGAAAGCTATTTTTCACTTATCAACGAGGATAAACAACTACTCCTACATATAAACTGGCAAGGCATGCCTGAAGCGGGCATTTACTGCGATTTAAATCAGATTCAAACCGTCCTTCGTAACCTTGTTTCAAACGCTGTTAAATTCACGCCTGCCGGTAAAAAAATTACCATTAACAGTCAACTTGATGAAAGCAATTGGAAATTCTCCATCGTAGATGAAGGAGAAGGTATGCCGCAAGAAAAAGTACTACGACTTAGTTGTTTGGATACCTCGGCTAAAAATATTTCTACCAGCGGACTAGGACTACAATTGGTACATGAGTTCTTGGCGCATCATAATAGCAAACTTGAAATAAGTTCAACGCAAGGTATTGGTAGCGAATTTGGCTTTACGATGCCGATTCGTTCCATTTAACATTTCCGAAACCGATCGCATCCTTTTCTAAAGGCAGATTCAATTCTCCTTTATTATCGAATTGCAATACTTGATCCACTAAATCATGTGCTAATAAATTAGTGCCATAAGCCCCCTCTTGTGCAAGTGGTTTTTGAGACAAGGCATTCACAACAAGAGTAGCCGCTCGCGTTAATAAAGAGCTCTCCCCTACCTGTGCCCCAATTATCACGCGAAAGCCTTTAGCAAAAGCACATTCAGCCATTGCAATCGTGTTTAAGACCCCTCCGCATTTCGAGACTCTTAAATTTAAGATGAATCTACTAGGAACATCAATCTGATCCAGATCAGTGATTCGACAGGCATGTTCATCTAGAATAATATCTGTATGAATAGCTTTTGATAATTCATTCAATGCCTTAAAGCTTCCATGCTTCAAAGGCTCTTCCAGTCCAAGTATAGGCAATGCTAAATCATCTAAGTAAGCTTGAACCTCCTTGACCGTTTCCCATTTATTATTGGCATCCAAGCGAATGCTTGCGTTAGGAATTGCGTTTACTATTTTTTCTATACGTAAACGATCCACTGCTACTTCCCCATTCAACTTCAATTTATAATCACACATTTGAAGGGCATGATGCCAAGCAAATTGTTCATCCCAAATACGCTCCTTCACATCTCCAATAATCGCAGTATAGTAAAACGGACCACTACTATAAGTTGCTCCAATTATCTGCTCCACTGAACATCTATTTACTTTTGATAAATAGTCTAGAATGGCCATTTCAATCGCACAAGTTGCAGCTAAATTAGCGTTCAATACCTCGTTCCAATGATTCTTAAAAACCAACCAATCATTTAAACTATCAAAACTGGTGGCAGTTAAGGTAGCGCTAAAATTCTTCAAAAACGCCAAACAACTATCTACTGACTCTCCGGTAACATACTCCCGAGGACAGGCCTCACCCCAAGCATTCATACCCTTGTGCGTTAATTTAATTAATACAGTGGCTGCTTGATTGCGCTCTGCACTATTGTGCTTAAACGCAATTTTAAAAGGTGCAGCCCAAGCATAGAAGTTCCAAATCATAACTCTAAGTTCCACTTAAATTTCGACTTATACTGCAGGAGAATCGTTTTAAACTGTCCTTCAATCATTCCAGACTTGAGCGCCTGTTCTTTAACACTATTATAAGTGCCAGGCTTCATTACTACTAACTTAAACGACTTCAAACGCCCACCCGCACGCTTCTCTGCATATTCAACGTTTAATTTACATAAAGCTTCGTCAAATTGTTTTTCCAATAGTGTCACATCTTCTGAAGGTATATTCGACCATTCTACATAACCCACATATTGTGCGTTCTCCTCATCTGCCAAGGCTTGAAAATAGACCATTTGCCAATGAAAAGAATCTAATACTTCTAACAACTGACTTTCATACAACTTCTCCCCCGTGATATTGCAAATACCATTACCTTTTTGATGAAAGACCAATAGCGGGCAATCGTTAAGGAAGTTAACCACACGCATGATATCATTCATATTGTAACGATATAAACCATTCGCTCCGGTAAAAAAGACGTAATACGATTCACCCAATTGCAACTCATGCAACCGCTTGAAATTCTTATTGCCATTCTCCCAATCATCTTTCGCAACGAATTCAAAGAAATGCGCATGCATAGTCGGCATTCCTGCCTGATTAGGATAATCGACATTCACCGTGCCTCTGAATTCACTAGCGATAAATCCTAAGTCTAGAACTTTTACGTTATCGGGGAAGAAAGGACGAGCGGCTTTCAACGCAACGCCGCAAGAACCCCAAACCCAAGTAGCCACTAACTTCAAATGTGGCCAAACTTGTTTTAAAGAAATAGTGTCTTGTAAAAACAATAACTCTAACTCTTTCAAACGTTGGGCAGTAGGCTTTAAAAGGCTGTTGACACGATCTCTAATCTTCTCCTCTAAAACATGTTCTTCTGACAATTTGCCTTCCTTTAATTCCAACAGCAACCTAGCTCTGTGCTTATTTAACATTTCGTTCAGCTTGAGGAAGGTGGTTGAATTTGCAGTTCCTAAGTAGGTTACATCCCGATGTTGCAGACCGAGTAATAAAATAATATAGTATTTTAAATCATAATCTTTTATTTCAAAAACAGTATGCGGTACAACATATTTTCGTTTGACAATACTCGGCATATTTTTATAAAAATGGCCCGAAGCGCTCCCAACAGGAATTCCATTTTCATAACGTTCAATGGCTGGAGAAACGACACCTAGAATACGTCCTGCGAATCCTTCTGGACAATACTGATATTGCAAATAAGAGGACACTTCTTGCGATTGCTGAAGCAAGTGCATGACCTGTTTAGTAACAGGAATCATCTTCGGCTTTGCTGTACTTCCACTGGTTTGATTGAACATCTCAATTCGATCCGACATTAAAATTGGTTCATCTAACTTCGCCGCTTGCTCTTCTATCCAAGGACGTAAATTTTCATATTCTGCAACCGGAACATTTTTACTAAAGTCATCATAATTTTTGATGGAATCAAAATGATGTGCCTTACCGAAAGCCGTGTGTTTGTTTTGTTCAATAAGCTGTAATAATAAGCGTTCTTGAACACCTTGCACATCCTTACTTTGATCGAGATAGCGCTGTACCTTCGAACGATTGACATACATTTTCAAACGCATCAAACTATTTAGTAGCAATAATTCCCAAGAAAAAGGAAGTTTGTCTTGCTTGTCAAGATCGGCTACGATAGGAGCTGTGAGCTGACCGTTGAAAGTACGTGGGTAATTAGCATTAAATACACCCAGTTCCTCTACCTCGCGATCTTTAGGCCAGAAGAAAGAGCGAAATACTATATCCCAAATCATGGTATCGGAGCCGTAATTAGAATTGGACTCATGAATTAATTTAGAATGATGCCAGCGATGCAATTCATTGGTAGAAATGATATAGTTCAAGGCTCCATACTTCAAATAAATATTTGAATGTCGAATGAAGCCATTTACGCCATAGATGACTAGATGTAGCGCAATCACTTCTTTGCTTACACCAATCAATAGGAAAGGTGCTACTTCCACACAGAGTTGTAAGAATTTCTCAATCGGATGAATCCGTGTTGTATTCAACCAATACAGCTTATCTAATGAATGGTGTACTGCATGAAAACGCCATAGAAACTGAACCGTATGACTCAAACGATGTACCCAATACCTAAACAAATCAGAAATAAACATCATCAATAAAGCCTGGGCAAGTATAGGCCAATGTTGTGGCCAAATCCCAGCAAATCGAGTGATATGGTCGGGGATGAAATGCAATACTAATAGCAGTACCACATATTTAAAGATCTTAGGAAAGATGGTTTGAAAAATAAAGAGGAAAGCAGTGTCGATTTTCCAATCGCTCGAAACGGGCTTCCATTGTGTATTATAAGGCAGGTAGCGTTCTAAAATAACGCAAGCTAAAATTCCGAATAACAATGGAACAGTGGTAGCTGTTTCCAAATATTGTGGGCCCATTCGGAGAATAAGAAAAAACTGCAAGCCTGCCAGACACATAATAATTGGATATAAAATCCATTGTAAAATTCTCTTCATAGTTCTATTATTTGAATGCTGCACCACTTTCAACTAAACTCATAAAGGTTCGTCCGAAGCGTATTGCAGGACCTCCATCTACTAAATTATGATCAAAATTGAGTACGAGTCCCCACTTCGTTTTTGTTTTACCTTCTTCCTTAATGTGATAATATGAACCAGCTGCTAACATGCAGCCATAAGGACCCACAGGAACAGGATACATGACCCTATTGCGAACGGTCATCCCTAAGGTTGTGAAGGCTACCGTTCCTAGCATATCTTTCCATTTCAATGGATTCGCTAAACTTCTTTTCATCAAATACATGCGAAGCCATTTAGGTAATTTTCTAATGGCATTGGATTTTTTGGATTGATACATTTCGTGTATCGGAGCGTTGTTTACTTTTTGTAACTCCGCCATAATATCTTCAAAGGACTTCTTTTGAACGCCGCGAAATACATATGGCACAGGCACTTTGATTCCTGAGGGCGCGTCTTTCTCGAAGATCATTGAAATATCTACATCGTCAAAAAAATAAAGTTCGCCTTTATACAAGCGTGCTTGCATCTCCGGATGTTGTGCAACGGCTCTTGAATAACACCAAAGCAAATAGGCCAACTGCATGGTAACGGTATGCACACGTTCCGTTCGTTTAGAGAGTATCTCATTCACAGAAGTGATATCCACTTCGAACATCGCTTGGGCATGATTACGTCGATTATCCAAATCCAGAAAATCCATGATATCATTGCGATAAGCTGGCAGTTTTACTTTTTTATATGCAGGATTCATAGTTTTCTTTTTTGAATGGTGAAGTAAATAGGTTCTTTTGGCTTCAACGTAACCAAGGGATGTAGAACAGGCGCTTTATCAGTTGCGAAATGGATCTCATATTGAAAATACAAGCGCATTAAAACCATTTGCATTTCCATAATGGCAAAATGTTCTCCGATACAACGATGCATTCCTTGAGAAAAAGGTAGGTAGGCAAACTTATCACGTTCCTTCATTGCTTCAGGAAGAAAGTGCTCCGGGTAGAAGGCATCTGGATGCTTCCAATAATCGGGATGACGATGAATGCAATAAACAGGAATATTGACGGAGGTGCCTTTAGGAATGGTGTAGCCCATAATTTGATCTTCGTCGATTGCTTTTCTACCGAAGCTCCATACGGGAGGATACAATCGCATTGATTCCATAATGACCATGCGCATATAGGGCAATTGCATCATTTTAGTCATGTCGATTGCGGCACCATCATAATTCATTTGCAGTTCTTGTAATAGCTTATCACGAACAGCGGTATTATGTTCCAAAAGGTAAATCGTCCACAACAAAGAAGAAGCCGTTGTTTCATGTCCGGCGACAAACATCGTCATCACCTCATCTGCTAGCGCCTTATCATCCAACATTTCATTATTCTCTTCATCCTTGGTGTTCATCAACATTTCTAATAAATCGTTGTGAGCGGCTGTAGATTTTCTTCTTTCCAATATGATACTCTGCACTAATAATTTTAAACGCGCAATCGCTGCTTTACCTTTCGACTTACGCTTCGAGGGAAGCTTAGTCATGAATTTAAAAACATTGAATCGCTGCGCGGTGAGGTATTCTAAAGCATCCTGCAAATCTGACTTTACCTTTTCGAAATTCGCGTTGTTCTCAGAATAGAGAATAGATTGCGTCAAAATAGAGAGCGTTAGATGATTCAATTCATCTTCTAGTGAAAGTGTGCTCTTGGTATTGAAATGATTTTTTGTAAAATTCTCAATGGCAACATCCATTTGTTGCATCAGACTAGCCAATTTCTCCCTGCCAAAATTAGGTTGGGCCAGACGACGGCGAGAACGCCATTCATCCCCTTCATTGGTCAATAGTCCCATGCCCAATAATTCCTGTAAAAAAGCATAAGACTTTTGACGCGTATAGTTTTTTACATTACTCGTTAGTACATGATGTACTGCATCGGGGTGATTTAAAACGATATAGGACTTAGAAAAGATTTTAAACTGAAACAACTCCTTGAAATTGCTGGCATGGGCACTGAAGAAATCGATCGGACTTTTACGAAAAGAAAATAGATGCCCAACAAATGGTTTTGCTGCCGGAGCGGTAGGAATTTTATGTAGCGAATCAGAAGTCATAATAACTTAAAGAATAAAAGATATATAAAATTGTCCAAAAGACGAATACTTGTATCAAAATTCGTGCCTTAATTTTAAATTGTATCTTCGCAAGATGAAGCTTTTCAAGAGAAATGCAGCAGAATGGATCGAATTACTTTTATGGGTCGTAATATATGCTTGTCCGCTAGCAATATTACCACTCAGGGGTATTGATATTTTCGATGCGATCAAAGGACCTATTCTCGCTGTCGCCTCGCTATCTATTTTATTTCTTCTGATTAAAAAAGGGGATTGGAAGCTCGATATCATTGATTATTTATCGGGGGCTTGGTTAGTGCTTATTTTAATATCCGCGTTAGCTTCGCCAGATCCGATGCTTGGTGTATTTGGTAAAAAACTAAGTCATGGCCGACTAACGACAGGAAGATTTGAAGGTTGGTTTACTTACTTATTCTATTTAACGCTCTTTCATGCCGCAAGACGGTATTTTAGACCCTCTACAAAACATATTAAACAGTATTTGAGTTGGATGACCCTTATCTCTATTTATGCAATTATACAGCATATTTATCTAGATCCGCTCATCCATTTTAGAGGCTATCGACCGGTTATATTTAGCTTGATAGGTAATCAGAATTTCTTGGCTTCTTTGATGGTTTTACTCATCTTTCTTTCCATCACTTTTTATAGAAGCGAAAAAAAGAATCTGTATTTATTTTTAGCTGCATTGTTTCTAAGCACCTTAGTCATGTCGCAGACTAGAAGTGGTTGGTTGGCTTTCCTATTTTTATGTGTGGTCGGCATTGTGGTTGGGATTTGGAAAAAGAGTAAACGAGATGTGCTGGTATTTTTGGGTGGAATCATCCTATTTATCGGATGTTTTTATGGATTGAATAAACGTCCGAATTGGTTTTTCGATGCCGCGAAATTTCACACGATCACCTTAATGGATAGAGGGGAAAATGGCTGGAATGACATTAAGAACCCTTCTAAGAATTCTGGTTCTGGTAGAATCATTCTTTGGAAAATTTCTTTAAAGGCAGCGCTTGAAAATCCACTTTTGGGTAGTGGCCCTGAACAACTGAAAGGGGTCTTAGAAAAGCAAAACGACCCCGACTACCGCTATTATAAAAAGTCGCGACACCGCACAGTGGATAGAGCTCACAATGAATTTTTACATGTCGGAGGGACGCAAGGAATCTTTGCGTTGCTACTTTATTTAAGCATTTTAATTATTCTGTTTGTTCGTAATAGCAAACAATTGAAAGATCCATTGGTATTAGGATTGACCATGACCTTAGTTGCTTATTGGATTCAGAGTTTCTTCAATATATCTGTTATCGCAGTCGCTCCCGTTTATTGGGTGGTGTTGGGATGGTGGGGACGGGAGATGAATGATGAATGATGAATGATGAATAATTA
>JAPJNH010000113.1 GCA_026461075.1 Chitinophagales bacterium | reverse complement strand
TTACCTTTCTCTGTTTTCACCCCTACCGTTTCCAAACCGATATTTTCAATATTTGCTTGAACGCCTGTAGCCGACAAAAGAACATCCGCTTCCAAAATAACTTCTCCTGTTGGGGTCTTTACTTTTGCCTTCACACCTGCACCGCTAGTATCCACGCTTTCAACAGCAGATTCAGTCATGATCGTCATACCATACTTACGATACAAACGCTCTAACTCACGAGACACATCTACATCTTCTACTGGTACAATACGAGGAGCAAACTCAACGATGGTTACTTTCGTGCCGATAGAATTGTAGAAATATGCAAACTCCACTCCGATAGCTCCTGCCCCAACAATAATGATAGATTTTGGTTGTACAGGTAATACCATCGCCTCACGGTAGCCAATTACTTTCTTGCCATCTTGCTTAAGATTTGGCAATTCACGACTGCGACCACCGGTAGCAAGAATAATATTTTTACCTTCTACAATCGACTTCTTCCCTTCTTTATCTGTTACTTCAATTTTCTTACCAGGCAATAATTTAGCAGCACCCATTAAAGTTTCAACTTTATTCTTTTTGAATAAGTGTTGAATTCCTTTGTTCATACCTGCAGCAACATCACGACTACGTTTTACCATAGCACCGAAATCTGCTTTTGATTCGCCTGCTTGAATACCGTATTCAGCAGCATGTTGAAGGTAGTTGAATACTTGCGCACTCTTCAAAAGAGCCTTGGTTGGAATACATCCCCAATTCAAACACACACCACCTAATTCAGCTTTTTCAATCACCAAAGTTTTCAAACCTAGTTGAGAGGCGCGAATAGCCGCTACATAACCTCCAGGACCACTACCTATGACAACGATATCGTACATACTATTTAAATTTTTGTATTTGAGCAAAATTAATGAAAAGCATTGAATTTTTAGGGCAATTTCTACCCTTTTCTAGCATTAACAGCCGCTAAAAAAGCTACAGGAACTTCTGCCTTTTTACGAGCAGTATAATCAAAACAAACAATCCCTGTTTTTGCCTCCGCTACTAAGATTTCTTGATTGTCTTTAAGTTTGGTAACTCGATAAAAAACATCGAATCCAAAAGGACCAAACTCGTCGGCTGTAGCCTTGAATAACAAAGTCTCGCCTTGGAAACATTCAGCCCTATAAACCACCGCGACATCTGCCATGATAACGGATGTCCCAAAAAGATCTAGTTCAGAGCATCCAAAAGATTGAAAAAACTGCAAACGAACGTCATGTAATAATGATAATAACGCGTCGTTACCAAGATGACCGCCATAATTGATGTCTGTTATGCGAACATAAAGCGATGTTTCAAAAATGAAAGTTTCGGGTAATTTTAATTTGATTCGAGCCATTTTAAAAAATTGGACAAGGAACGACCATTGGCCGGCGATGCGACTTAGTTGGTAAGCTCCCGATATAAACTAAAGACAATTCTAAACCTCCTCTAGCAAGGGAGGCAACTTTTAAAGACGAAATATTTATATCGTAATTAAATAATAAGCGTATTCGATTCCATTCAAACCCAAGCACAGGCGTGAATGCATCTTTCCAACGATACGAAGCCCCTATCCAAAAAAAATATCTATCGTAAGCGTATTCCTCAGCGATATTATAACCATAAAGGCAGGACAATAAAATTTCTTGTGCTTTCTTCTGTCTTTGGAAGAATGCAGCCGACCAAATTTCGTGGCGTTGCTGTATTTTAAATCTTGTATCTAAATAAGCTACAGGACGTAATCCTACTTGATTGTCATTATCATAAAAAGTTTCTGATGGCCTTGCCAAGTGCTGTATCGAAAATCCGATATGTGCATTATGACGTTCCTTAATCACCTGCTGATAATCTAAACCAACTGCGGCATCTATATAAGAAAAGGTCGAGCGCTTGAAGGATTCTTTATTATTTATCTGTGTATTGAATTGCGTTCCATCCCATTGATTTCCCCAATACAATTTTGTAAAATCGATGCTTCGTTGAATATAGCCTAATTGTAGGCCTGCAGACAATAACTTGGTATGATCATAATCGAGATATTGATGTACCGCTCCAGATAAGAATATTCGAGTAGAACTTAAATTCCCATCACCCGCCACATCGTTAAACACCTGCAAACCAGCCGACCATTTGCCCACAGAAAACATATCCTCTCTTTTAAATGACCAATCCCCATAAAAAGAAGCAGTCTGATAAGGCACAGGAATACTTGCCCACTGACGTTTCGCATTGACACCTACTCGATAACTACCGTAAAATAATCCAGTATTCGCGGGATTTATGGTTAAGGGAGAAGCATAGAATTGAGAGTAATGAATATCCTGCGCTTGGCTATTCAAAAGCATGAACAAAAAAACGATATTTAAGTACCATTTTTTCATCGTACCAAGGTTACATTACCTTTTAATGTTTTACTACTTCCGGTAATGAATGTGGCTGTGGCAATCCAAGCATAGGCATCCATTTCTTGAGGTACCCCTTTGAAAGTCCCATCCCATCCCCTATTTCTGTCATTCGTTTCAAAAACAAGTTGTCCCCAACGATTATAAACTTTGAAGTCGAGTGTTTCAATTCCTAAACCGTAAACAAATAAGAAGTCGTTCACTCCGTCTCCGTCAGGCGAAAATGCATTTGGAACACCGATACTTAGAATCACATCCACATAAACTTGACGACATAGCGTATCTGAGCAACCGTAATTAGTGGATACCATTAAGCAAATGGTATGGTAACCTAAGGTATGAAATGCAGCTGAAGCATCTTGAGTAGTGGCATACAATACTCCATCTACATACCACGCGTAATGATCGGCGTTTAAACTGCTATTTGGAAATTGAAAAATTGAATCAGGTTTCCACGTAAACGGAACAGTAGTAAATGACGCAAGCGGTTGTTGGTAAACGTGCAAAGACTGGCTTGCTGTGTCTTTTGTTTTACAAAGGTTCGGATTTTGAGCTACAAGCGTTAACAGATAGTTTCCAGGAACGTAATACGGATGCGAAGGCTGAAATAAAGTACTCGTGTTGCCATCCCCAAAGTCCCAAGTATAGTTACTAGCATTTTGACTTAAATTGCTAAGTGAAAAATTTAACGTTCCGCATTGCATGGTATCTGATGGAATAAATGCAGCTATTACTTCAGTATAATAAGGATCAATCAATATTGTGGCTGTATCCTGTTTATTACAAGTGGTAGAATCGGAAGCAATCAATTGAATCGAATAATGTAAAGTATCGTTATAAAGGTGTGCAGGAGGATTTGCTAGGGATGAAAAACTTCCATCACCAAAGTTCCATAAATAGCTGGTAGCATGCCAACTCGTATTCACAACAGTTACATTCAAAGGATAACATCCTGTAATTGGACTTGCGGTAAAGGCCGCTATCACAGCATTTGTGTCGACAACGACATTAAATTTAATCGTATCGTATTTGTTACAGGTAAATGTATCGATAGCAACTAAAGTCACTTGATAAGTATTTGGCGAATTGTAAATATGCGAAGGAGACACATTCGTGCTCGTATTTGAAATGCCTGAAATCGGGTCTCCGAAATTCCACCAATAACTACTCGCGTTAGAACTTGTATTTTGAAAAACTGCATTATACGGAACGCAACCAATTGAACTCAATGCCTGTGCTTGTGCTTGCACTTGTGTATTGCTTACTGTAATCACCACACTAAAAGTATCTGTCGTTATACAAAGTGTAGGATTGAATGCGAATAGCTGTACTGTAAATACACCTGTCGAATTAAATACATGCGAAGGATTCGGCGTATTTAATAAAATAGGACTACCGTCACCAAAATCCCAATAGTAACTGCTTGCGTTTGGTAAATACGATGTAAATTGAACATTGAGAGGCGGACAACCATAATTCGTATTTACCGTAAAACTATCCTTAACACTTATTAATGCGACTTGAATGGGTAAATAAGCCGTATCATATTTATTGCAAGTCATTGGATTGCTAACCACCAACATCACATTATAAAAACCTGTATTGGCATAAGCATGCGTTGGATTAGCTAAAGTAGAACTTGTATTATCACCGAAAAACCATTGATACGACTGACCAAAAGTATCGATCGCGGTGAAGCTCACAATTTGATTAGGGCATACAAACGTATCACTTGCTCCAATAAAAGATTTAATCGTATCATTCGTAACAATCACACGTAAATAGACTGTATCTGTTATATTACAAAAGTTAGAATCAATAATCACTGACATGATTTGATAGGTTCCAGGATTGTTGAATGTGTGAACAGGATTTTGAAAAATACTATAATTCATTGCGCCTGAACTCGGATCCCCAAAGTCCCATGAATAATGTTGGGCAGGCGTTGTTTGTTGAAATTGAACGGTAAACGGACCACATCCAAACGTATCCGGAACGGCATTCGCATTCGCAGCTAAATAAGGGAACGGCAGATGAATCTTGTAGGCCGCCAAATTACAATTATTACTTTTGTTAGAATCCGAATAGGCTCCAGGCGTGGCTTGCAAATAGGAATCATTGTAAATACATCCTGCACAAATTGCGCCGTAAATAAAACCGTTCTTGTCAAATCGTGAAGTACCGCCATCGACGTGCTCTAAACTACCATTGCCTCCATAATAAGAGCCAAAGGTTAAGCTCGAAAAGTTTCGATTCAATACCGCCAAATAAAAATCACTTTGTGTGGCCTGATCGGTTGTACTTTGAAGAGCGTTTGGTGTTAAAGGCATTGATGCTAAGGAGCCTGGCCCCATTCCAAGAAAGAATCCACCCCAACCTGCGATATAAACGTTATCACAAATATCAACTGTAAAGGCGGTAGGTGATAAATTCGGCGCACCATTACCATTTCCAATAACTGTAGATTTGATAAAGCTGGTTAGACTAGAATTTACATTAGCTACAAATTGACCACTATTAGTATTGGAATAAACCCCAGTACTTACTGGAAAAGTGTTTCCTGTAGTCTGACCCATTATATAAGGAACTTGGTTTTTATCCAGTTTTACAAAATACGATTGGTCGTATAAAGTAGTTCCGATGAATGTGGAGGCTAACAATGAAGAGCCTGTGCTATTCATTCGTAATAAAAATCCATCAATGGCACCCATGTAAGTAGGATGTATAACTCCTGCTGTTGT
>JAPJNH010000112.1 GCA_026461075.1 Chitinophagales bacterium | reverse complement strand
TATGAAGCTTTAACAGCAGCAGCAGTCAATGCATTGGTAAACAAGTCTTCGTCAGCAATCTTTTTGAAAGTAGATGTTGAACCTGTTCCAGTTGTTACCGCTGTAACAATGTATAACGCCCACTTGGTATCTCCGTCATCGTTTACAAACACACGGTCTGTAACCTTCAATCCAGTCAAGGCGTTACGCGCTGTGGTATCTGCTACGTTGAAAGCGTTTTTAGCGCCTACTACCAAAGCATCAACCTCCGATTTAGAGTACAATGATAAATTTGTACGTGCTGTGCCAGCATTTACATCTGATAAGTTGTTGGCTGTTTTTACAACTTGCGCATCTAAGGCTCTTGTTGCTAGGTCTGCCGATAGACCTTCAATCTGTTTGATTTTGATAAATTCGCTCATGGTGTTTAATTGTTATTTAGTTGTTTGTAAGGTTTAAATATTTGATGTAGACATGGTCTGTTGGTTCCAAATTGAATCCTCCATGCCAGTTTAATTTGCCTGAATCGATGTCGAATGCACTGTTGATTCCGTAATCGTAAATCGCACCATTTACTGCTAGGAATAATCCTTCGGGGTCATTTGTGTTTATACTTATTGAAAATTGGGTTTGTCCACTAACACCAACCGTCATCGGGATTTTTTGCCAATCTGCTCTCCAGGTGCTGCCATCCGAACCACCGCCACCAATTTCACCTTGGACATTTTGGATGCGATAACTCTCACCATGAATTAAAATTTCATCGTTTATTGGATCACCTAAAAGCTATAAAATTTCACGAACGGTGAAATTCCTTTGCTCTCCAGTTCTAACATGTGTGAGTGTATATGCCATTATTTTTTCTTCATCCAATTTTTATAAATGTATCTGCCTGTTAAAAAAATTAAGGCTGCTCCTGCGAGGGAGAATCCTCCTTTGACAAGTAGATTTTTTTTTTAGCGATGTCAAGTATGCTTTCATAATTAGAAATAAGCCCTTTCATGTAAGCATTTCGATTGTCTCCATTCTTTTCAGATATGTAAGGACTATGCGCAATTTTATCTGCGTATTTTTTATAGTCCATTGCAGCAGCATGTGCTGTTTGGTAGTTCGATGAAATCAACCTTGCAAAGTCATAGAAACTATCCTGCGGGCTTGGGTAGGTTCGAAACTTTAATTTGTATTGGTTCTGTGCCTGATATACGCCGCCTTTCCAAAACTCATTGGGCTTACCACCTGCGGTGATTCCAAAAAAGTTGTTGTAGTTTTTAGATAGACCTGATGTTCCCCAGGCACTCTCAAATGAGCCTTGTGCAAGAATAACAAGCGGATCCATTTTGAATCTATCACCTGCTTTCTTTGCATAATCGTAGTTGTTGATTACGTATTGTTCTGTTTTTGTACTCATGCTTGTTCTTGTAATTGAATGAATTTTTTATCTACCCAACGAATTGTATTGTCAACGGTTTGAAATTGTAAAAACTCCCCTTTACCAGTGTTCATGCTCATGATGAGTTTCC
>JAPJNH010000111.1 GCA_026461075.1 Chitinophagales bacterium | reverse complement strand
CCTTCGGATATTTCAGTTTTAATGATCTTTATTGGTAGATAATATGCAAAAGATAGAACACATAGGTATTGCGGTTGCTTCTTTAGAGCAATCAATCCATAAATACGAGCTTTTATTGGGTGTATCCTGTTATAAAGTGGAAGAAGTGGCTTCTGAAGCGGTAAAAACTGCTTTTTTTATGGTTGGAGACACAAAAATTGAGCTTTTAGAAGGCACAATACCGGAGTCTGTGATCAGTAAATATGTATCGAGTAAGGGAGAAGGGATTCATCATATTGCTTACGGTGTCACAGACATAAAAGCAGAGATGATACGTTTAAAAAACGAAGGTTTTCGGGTTCTAAATGAGGAACCGAAGGCTGGTGCCGATAATAAATGGGTATGTTTTGTGCATCCAAAAGATGCAAATGGTGTACTAACAGAGTTATGTCAGGAGCGAAATTAGGGTTTGTTACACGTGGAACATTACGCTTTCACTAGGTAAATACCGTGTAAAACAGGCACTACCGGAGCCGCGTTTTCGATAAAACAATACTCGAAATCTGCTGATGCGCCAAGCGCTTTTAAACGATTGAAGTGATTAGCCTTAGTATGATAAGTATATAAATCTTTATTAATATTTTCATAAAGATCAGACATCATTCGAACGCTATCATCTACGAAATTGAAATGTTCTTTTAAGCGATTGGCTAGTCCACCAGCGAATAAACTGTCTTCCATATTTACGCGACCTTTCCAGGCTGCACAGGCAATAACAATATCTTGCTTGCGATCTAATAAATACGTTGCAATAGCATCGATGTTTACAAAGGCACCAATGACCACCTGCGATGCGTCGCTCTTTACCATGGAAAGAATCTTTGTTCCATTCGTGGTACTAAGCACTAAAGTTTTTCCAACAACAGCAGGATTGTGATATAAAAGTGGAGAGTTGCTGTATTCAAAACCTTCAGGAGTTTTGGCATCTCTCTCCGCTGCTAGAATATGATTCTCTTTTCCTTTGTAGGAAAGACATTCGTCGATACCTGCAACAGGAATAATATTGTGAACGCCATGGAATAGAGCCGAACACATAGTTGAAGTTGCGCGTAATACATCCACTACCACCACCGTCTTGTTTTGTAACTCGTGTTGGTAGAGTAAATCAGGAGAAAGGCAAACTTCGATACCAGGTAATTTTTGTTCCATGTGTAAACTTCTTTAATAAAGCGAATGCAAAAATATAAATTTGTGGCATGAACCTGCAATTAGAATTTGAATGGGGTAAACTAAAAAATCGTTTACAAGAGCAATTTGGTGCGAATCCAGAAATGGAAGCCATACTTTTTTTGATCGGCGTACGTGAGTTCGGCAAAATAAAAAGTGTGTATACCAAAGAGGAGAAGATTGATTTAATGCATATCGCAACTTGCCGGGTATTAAGTCAAGAAGGATTTTTTGAATTAGAGTTTACAGATCAGGATGGATGGCCACACTATCGTGCTACGGCCAAACAAAAACCAAACAATCTAGAAGAACAGGAAATTCTGCTTAAAAGAAATATAATTAATTATTTTAATGCTATATAACATGAGAAAACTACTAAACATCGCCTTACTTTTTGTTTTTGTGATTTCTATTTTTTCTTTCGCCAAGAAGAAACAAAGCCTTCCAACAGAAGTTAGTATCCAAACGAACATGGGTGAAATCGTGGTTATGTTGTATGATGAGACACCCAAGCATCGCGATAACTTTATCAAAATGGTGAACAACCATTCCTTTGATTCTTTATTGTTTCACCGCGTCATTCAGAATTTCATGATTCAAGGTGGGGATCCACAGTCTAAAAATGCGGTGGCCGGCGCTATGCTTGGAAACGGAGAAATGCCTGGAGGAAGAATACAAGCAGAATTTAATCCAAACATCATTCATAAAAAAGGAGCTTTGGCTGCAGCGCGCGACAATAACCCTGACATGGCCAGCAGCAACTGCCAATTTTATATTGTTCAAGGTCGCACTTTCAACGAGGCGCAGTTGCGCTCCATGGAACAAAGAAGAGGAACGCCGTATACCCAAGAGCAAATCGATCTTTATAAAACAATCGGAGGAACGCCACACCTCGATATGGGATATACCGTTTTTGGAGAAGTGTTGAAAGGTTTAGAAGTGGTTGATAAAATTGCTGCCGTTGCACGTGACGCAAACGACCGTCCGAATCAAGATGTTCGAATTCTTAAAATGACCATTATCTCTCCGAAGAAAAACCGCTTCGTTAAAAATCCTGCTTATATCGTTCCTTCAAGCGGACGTTAGTTTCGGAACGGTAAATTTCATCCAACATCGACTTTACGACTAAAAGACGATCTTGATCTTTACCCTCGTCGTATTTTTTTCTAAATCGCGCTACCGCAAAGTAAGCCGCCTCTCGAACATCCGAATCTTTATTTTGAATGGCGATAGCGGTCAACGTATTCAATCCTTTTTCAATTAAATTTTCTGGCATCCTAAAAAGGTAGTCGGAAAAACTTTTAATGAAGTTGTCATTCATTTTGGAAACCGGATTTTTTAAACGCGCATCGAAGTAGTTATAATTTTCCGGCGTTCCTTTTTGTCCATATAAATACGCCACTGCCGCAGCAACGGTTTTATTATTTTCTTTTTCCAAAGGATAAGCTTCACGTAAAGAGGCGAGCACATTTACACGCATCAAAGCAAGTAAAGCACTGCTGATTACTTCATAAGAAGAATCTTTACAACATTGCACGAAAATATCTTGACACTCGAAGCATTTCATTTCGCCCAAATTGTCAATCATTTTAGAACGAACAAGACAGCTTTGCTCTTCTTTAATTTGATCTAGAATACCATTGATGGCGATAGTGCGCATTAGGGAGTCGCGCGTTTTTAAATGTTCGTTGGTCCATTCACGGATATAATCATTTTTGTCTGTAAGTCCGTTAAGGTAAAACTCACTCATACTTAAATCCTGCCCTTGAAAATCAGCAGCATATTTAATTGCCTCGAGGCGATCTTGAAAAGTGCTGACGTGATTATACTTATAAGAAAGCTCTTGAACGGTGAATGTTTCTTTTTTTACCAAAGGCAAAGTATGATCAGCATCGGTATTGATGAAAAGCGGTTTGGCTTTAAGCTGGAATTTGAATTTTTGGTATTTGCGATTCACCCAAACTTTTTCTGTTTGCTTCCCTAGCAAAGTATAGAATTCAAACGTAAGCGGAAATTCGAAACGCTCTAAAGCAGGCGCCTCTTGCATTTGTTCCACGAGGATCGAAACGCTTTGAGTAGAGTCGACATATTTTTTGGTAAAGCGAAGAACAGGATGTCCGGCGGCATACCACCACTGATCAAAAAATAAACCCCAATCTTTGCCTGTTACTTCTTCCGCACAGCGTTGTAAATCTGTGGGACAGGCATTCTTGTAAGCAAAACGTGTTAAATATAAATTTAATGTTTTAAAGAAAGCTTCATCGCCCATTTGTTGACGGAGCGCGTGAATTACCAACCCACCTTTTTGATAATTATGTGCGTCGAACAATTCTACCGGCTGTTTATAATAATGACGAACGATAGGATAGCAGGCCCCATTGGCTGTCTGTGAAAAATAGGTACGACGATCTTGTTCGCGACCAGCTTCGGCTTTCTCTGTTCCGTAGGCATATTCATTCCAAAGATATTCGCCATAGGTGGCGAAGGATTCATTCATGGTTAGGTTGGTCCAAGAATCTGCGGTTGCTAGGTCTCCAAACCACTGATGAAAAAGTTCGTGTGCAATTACATCTTCGAAATTACGATCGAGGCGTTCGCGAGAAGTTTGTTGCAAAAACTCACCATGTACCGTAGCGGAGGTATTTTCCATCGCACCGCTCACGTAATCGTGTACGACTACTTGATCATATTTTGGCCAAGGGAAATCGTAGCCAAGACGACGGCTGAAGCATTCTAGCATCGCCGGTGTTTTGCCAAAAATTTCCGGTAGGTATTCTTGATATTGAATATCGCCGAAATAGTGAAGTGGGGTATTTCTCCACTGATCATCGACTTGGAAGAAATCGCCAATTGCCATCATAAATAAATAAGGGCTGTGTGGCTGAGTCATTTTCCAAACATCGGTTTCGCTTTTGTCTTTATTGACGAT
>JAPJNH010000110.1 GCA_026461075.1 Chitinophagales bacterium | reverse complement strand
GGCCAGTAGACGTATTTAATCCGGTACTCGGACTCCAACTATAGACATTCGCACCACTTGCATTTAAGGTAACGCTGCCTCCATAACAGAAATTAGCATTCCCTGAAAACAAGGTTGGCAAAGGATTCACCACTACTACAGCGTGGGCAGTATCGACACATGCATTCGCATCCGAACCACTAACAACATAAGTGGTCGTGGTGCTAGGATTCGCCACGACAACAGGTCCTGCGTTAGAAGACAATCCTGCTCCGATAGGCGACCAAGTATAATTCAAAGCACCTTGCGCAATCAAATTCATATTAGCACCCGCACAAATGGTTCCTGAATTAACGGTAACAGTAGGAAGCGGTAGAACCGTGATGATGGCGATTCCAGTATCTGAACAACTCGTCGCTCCGTTAGTACCTGTTACTACATAGGTCGTTGTCACAGTAGGTGTCACAGAAACGGTTGCACCGGTAGTCGAACTGATATTGATACCAGGAGACCATGAATAAGATGAAGCTCCGGAGGCTGTTAGCAAGGTAGAAGAACCGGCGCAAATACTTTTAATAGAGGGACTCACAGACACCAATGGAATATTAACGACGGTAACGACTACTTGAATTGAATTGCTACAACCGGTAATATTACTTGTTCCAGTTACGGTATAGGTGGTGGTGGTGGTCGGACTTGCAATAACGGAGGCGCCGGTTGAGGCTGACAAGGCTGTATTTGGACTCCATGAATAAGAATCTGCACCAGAGGCAACTAAAGTCGCATTGCTCCCTTTACAAATCGTTGCTGGGGCGCAATTGATAATGGGCAATGGTTTGATACTAACCACTACTTGATCATTCCCTTGACAAGCATGCGCATCTATCACGCTGACCGTATAAGTATTTCCAACAGTAGTGCTAACAGGTGTAGTTAATGCATTCGGACTAGTAACTCCAGCAGTTGGCGTCCAACTTACAGCAAATGGACTCGTACCTGTAATTATTTGCGCATTTAAATTGAGAGGTTGGTTCTGACATATTGCCGTATCTCTACCTGCATTGACTTGTACAGGAGGATACATTACAAAAGCGGTATTTGCATTGGCACTACCACATTCATTTACTACGGTTAAACCAATGGTATGAGTGGTGGAGCCCACAAATTGAATGGGGCCTGGATTAGCAAGATTAGAGGTCCCTGGAATTCCACTGACAAAGGTCCATGAGTAGGAAATTGCGTTCTCTCCGCAATTCATTACGGTGGCTGTAGGTGTAATAAATTGACTAGCACTACATACATTTGGATTAGAAGGCATACTAACCTGCGGCTTGTCCTTAACGGTGATAGTGTCGCGTTTGACGAAGGTGCCGCATTTATTGGTAGCTAGTAGCAGCAGTACATAGCGCCCAGGATTAATAAAATTTAATGAAGGACTTAACGAGGTACTATCGGTAGAATTCGTAAAACTAAAATTAGATCCAACCGCACAAGGAGGATTGCTCAAATATTGTACGCGCCATTTGTATTGTATAGGCTGACAACCAGAAGCAGGACCCGAATTATTTTGAACGTTTATGGCTAAGGGTGCGCATCCCTTTTTAATGGAAGGAACGAAAGCTGGAACAGGTTGTGGCACCACACAAATAACCCTTAAAGCAGTATCGTTTTGAAAGCACGCATTTCGCGTAATTAAGCGCACAGTATATGTTCCTGGTTGATTAAATTGGCAAGTGATGGCAGTAGAACCTGTAATCGAAGGATAAAAACCATATACACCGCTTAACAAGGAGACTCCTAGGTTAGGACTAACATTCCAAAAAGAGTTGAAGGTACTCGTACACGTAGAGCCGAATCCTGTGGCTGCAGGCGTGATAATTTGACCTGCAATTGTGGTGCTCGTAAATGTGATAGATGAGCCCACACAAATCAAGGTGTCTGATGCGTTAAACGCTGCTTGCGGAGCTTCGTTAATATAAATTGGTGTTACAGATGACTGACTAATTCCACATGGATTTCTTGCGATAAGGGTTATTTTAAACGCATTCGCAAAAAGATCTGAAGTAGTACCACATGAACTTTTTAAGAAGTGATAATTAAAAAAAGTTTGCACGACCCCATTCACCGTCGTTTGGGTGAAGGAAAAGTTAGCACCACTTGGCGGTGCCGCAGGAGGCGCCCAACTGATGGTAGGAATTCCACCAGCAATATTACTGGATCCATCATTAACATAAAAATCATAAACGGTGCCGGGCGGATTCGTTCCCAATCCTGAAAGAGGAAAAGTGAAGTAACTAGAGTTAGGATAACAGCCAGAAGTATTACCTGGATTCGCTATACCCACACTTGGATTGGAACCATTGAAAAAAGTATCCTTCACAATAGTGGTGCAACCCGCAGCATTGGTGGTGGTCAAGGTAACGATGAAATTACCCATGGAAGAATAATTATGCGAAATGATATCACCATACTGCGGAACGGGATTCACGACATTAGAACCACCGTCGCCCCAGTTAATTGCAAAATTAGTAACGCCCGCAGGAGGTGTTAAATTATAAATATCTAATTGGTAATTTGCCGAAGAACCTGCTTGCAAACAGTTATCCGGAAGTGGCATTAACACCGCACTAGGAGCCTCCCAAACTGTGATTGGCAAAGTATCTTTCGAACTACATCCGGAAGCATTCGAAACAGTAAGAATAATACTATACGTTTGATTACCAGAACCAGCCGGCGCATTAAACACATGCGAAGGATTAGTAGTTGATTTAGGAGGTGTTCCATCACCAAAATTCCATGAATACGTTAATGGTCCACTTCCTGTAGAGGTATTTGCAAACGTCACATTAGTGCCGGAGCAAATCGGACTAGCAGGACTAAAGGTAAAATTTGCAGTAGGCTTGGTGGAAGCATTAATACTTACGGTAGCGGTATCGGCGCAGCCATTCGTACTTTGCGCAATAACCTGATAAGTAGTATTACTGCTAGGCGTTGCCGTAACAATGGCCGTGTTATTAGCACTTAAGGTTGCGCTAGGTGTCCATGCAAAACTATTGGTTGTAAAACCACTGCTCGTATTAGCATTCAAAGTTGAAAAGCCGCCAGGTAAACAAACTAAGGAACTAGACGCATTGATTTTTACATCATAAACTTTAAAATAGATAGTGACAATTTCTGTACCGTTTCCCTGCCCACAATTATAAGACACATTAAAAGAATCGATAGTATTGAATGGTGTCCCAAAAGTATTATCGATAAAAACATTGATAGAATTATTATTCGATCCAGACAAAGCACCCCAGTTATAATTATTAGAATTGACTGAACCATTCAACTGCACGACAGCATAGCGACATACCAAAAACGGATTGGTACGCGTACTTCCTACGCTACCT
>JAPJNH010000109.1 GCA_026461075.1 Chitinophagales bacterium | reverse complement strand
GTTCTGCCATGATACAACAAACTATCCCCCTGACACATATAATGCGTAAGCGTTGAATATACTTTTGGTGCCGTTAATACTAACAAGCTAATCACACTATCACAACCATATCTGTTGGTCAAGATAACTGTATGCGCACCGTTGGCAGTATAGCTTTGACCGTTATAGCTTATCGTCTGTCCTTGACAACGATAAATAGTCACATTACTATAGCTAGTTGGTAATTTGAAGACGGTCAACTGCGTCACGCTATCACATCCTTGGTAGGACTTACTATGGATGGCATAGATACCTGCCTGTGTATAGCTTTGCCCTCCGTACGTTAAGCTCGACCCTTGACAAATTCCACGACTCACGTAAGCAACTTTATTTGGATAATTCAAGGCACGTAAGCTCACCACACTATCACATCCTCTATAATTTCTTAAACGCACGATATAGGTTCCAGGCTGCTTATAATAAGCACCGTCATAAAGCAAGCTGTCGCCTATACAGAAGTATTTCGTTACGATTGAATAGGTTACTGGTCGACTTAATACTGTTAGCGTTACGACGCTATCACATCCAAAACGGTTCGTTAAGTTGACTGTATAATTACCATTGTTTTTGTAGAAGAGACCATTGTATTGAACGCTATCATTCGCGCAACGATAGATGGTTTGTTTGCTATACGTTTTTGTGCGCTTCACCAATGTTAGCGTAACTGCGCTATCACATCCTAAATAGTTCGTAAGATGCACCAAATAAATACCTGGCGCTGTGAAGGTGCTACCGCCGTAAGTCACAGAACTGCCGGTACATAATGGAAGTGTCACCTTAGAGGTGCTGGTAGGATAGTTCAGTGCTCTTAAGCGTACCGTACTATCGCAACCTGTAGCACTCGTGAAATGATAGTAATAAGTTCCAATTGAATTAATCGTTTGGCCGTTGAATACAAAAGAAGTTCCCTTACAGAAGTAGCGAGTAACCACGGTATAGTATAAAGGATATACATTTAAATTTAAGATATCCATAGAATCACAACCATACGCGTTGCTTAGCATTACGGTATCGATAATTGTTTTTGAATAGTAAGTACCATTCCATAAGGTACTATCACGACGACAAAGATTACGATATGTAACGTGAGACGTAGCTTGGTTGATGCTGAGGTTTAGCGTAACTATTGAATCACATCCAAGATAATTTGTAAAGTGATTAATGTATGTTCCAGCCGAATCATATACCGAAGAACCAACCGCATAGCTAGCACCTTGACAAATCGAGGTAGTGATAGTGTTTGTCGAAGTTGGTTTCACTGTAACATTCATTGTAATAGTACTATCACATCCTAGGTAATTCGTAACAATAGTTGTTTGCGTTCCGGCAGTACTAAATGTTTTGCCATTCCAAGAGTACGGGAAAGCACTCGCGCAAATAGCTTGATTCAATGTTGCGCTACTTGGGTGTGGAGCGGAACCATTAAACATATTATCATTACAATCTGTGCTATCCAATACATAACCAGTAGGAGCAACGAAATCGAATAAAGAAACCAAGCGATTTCCATACCCATCATGATCATTGTCTTGAAAATATTTGAAGACCGGCTGCTGAAAACCTTGGGTAGCCATCTGACCGCTAGCGCTGAGTGTAGCGTTGAATGTTTGTCCCATCGTAAAGCTTGCACTGAAGTTTGCACCAGAATAGCTGCCACCGGCACTTGCGACCGTTTTGTGCGTGATCGTCTGTCCGTATGTAAGCATACCGATAAACAATAATGCGAAGGTGAGGAGTAGTTTATTTTTCATGTGATTGGTTTCGATGTATAGAGAAAGGTATATGGTTGATTTTAATAAGAGATTACGCAAAAGCCCTGTTCACCGTTTGTTCCAGGGATAGGAGCATATTCATATAATGGATAATTATTATCTCCATTTGCAACTACCTGACAGCCTGTATCTCCTGAAACGGAGCTGTTTGCAGGAGCGCCTAATCCATAATTCGCACAACAAGAGGGGGAAGGTGTAAGGTAATTAGAAGGTATGTATGAAGTAGAGATTACAGAACTTAGTGGGTTCGCGTAATTACTAACCATTGCATCAGAACCATTAGTCCCTGGCACCGATCCGCTACAGGTTATGCCAACCGTACCTGATTGACTTGGACAAGTGTTGGATACCGTACCCGCAAGGCCACCGGTGCCGCCACTAGCTTGAAGTAAATTAGTTCCATTTAACAGAAAAGAAGTAGTTCCTCCTGTTTGGCCATTGGTGCCTGCATTTACCGCTACACCGCAACCACCAATTCCTCCAGCACCAGCTGCACCAACTTGTATTGTATAAACATTCCCAGGTATCACATTTAAAGTAGTTTTATTATATCCTCCCTTTCCTCCATTGCCACCTTTAACACCAGTGATATAACCTCCTACACGAAAAACATAAGCCTTAGTTCCGTTCCAACGATAAACACAACCAGAAGAGCTTCCGCCGCCGCCGCCGCCGCCCCAAACTTCAACAGTGATTTGCGTAACACCTGCAGGACAGGTCCATGTAGCATTAGAGGAAAAACCGACTTTCGTTCCTGGCGTATATTTATTACCAGAAACACTAGTTGCGTTACTAGCATAAGTTGAATACAAAGCATACGGAACGCTCAACATCTGTTGCGTACCCATATTTACATAACTAGATCCAGTACCGGTGATGTCTAATTCCATCTGCATAAACTTGGCATTCGTGCCCCAATTGATACTGCTGAACGTGCCAGTGACAGGTGTTCCCATCCCTACATTCACATTGAACAAACCAAGAGTGTTTGTAGTGGTGCTATGTGTTTCTTTATAAACCACCGTTCCAGTAGCCACGCTATCCAAAATACTAAAGCGTACTTTGACAGCCGTATTCACGAGTGCTTGTCCACTGGTATTACGCGCCGCGGCCTGGTAGGGAAAGCCCTGTGGCACCTGCGCGTAGGCGAGGTGGGTAAAGAGGATTAAGAAAAGAAAATATAGTTTTTTCATTACTACTAAAATGTTCTAATTGGGCGTGAGGGATATTGAAGATAGCGAGTCAAGGAGACAGCACTTCCTAAATTATTGAAATTAATGGCATATGCTTGATGACCAGGATTTAATGGGTCGCCTGTGGATGACCAATAGAAACTATTTTGAAAACTTCCAATTAAGCTTCTATTATTGTAGATAGCTATCATTTCGTTTTGACTTGGTAAAAACCAATCAGTATAACCCCCTGTATTTAATTGGGTAATATAATACGCTGAACATAAATAACTTGGGCCATTCAACGAAAAACAACCAGTCTGATATTTTGATTTGATAAGTGAGGTATTTCCACTACCTGCGCCAATAGTAGCCAAAGTACCATATACACCTCCGCCTGTACAACCATCTAGCCAAGCGCCCAAAAAATCGGTTGGATGAGCTATTAAACCATGACTTTGTGTTGAGCTATAACCAGCATCCGAAGGCAATAAAACATATGCCAATATTCCTCCACCATAACTTTGTCCTATTGCAACAGGCGCTGTTGTGAATACAACTTGAGAACCATAACTTGTTCCAGAAATATTTGTTGAATAAGCTCGAACATAATAGGTAGTATTAGGACTCAAACCAGTTAAAGTAGAGCTATACGTTCCAACGCTTGTGCCATCGTTTGTTTTAGAGGTTAAATTGATTGCGGGGTTTGAAGATGTACTCCATACAACGCCTTCAGATAACACTCCACTACCTCCATTACTACTAACTGTACTTGTTATACTAGCAGAGGTTGAAGAAATTGCAGTCATACTATTTGTTGCGACACTAGGAGGACTGATGTTAGTAAAGCTAGCAAAGGTCCATGTTGGAATACTATTACTTAATGTCAGTACCATACCATTAGCACCAACAGCCACATTATTCCATTTCATTCCATCCCAATATAACATGTCGCCAATATTGTTACCGTTCATTGATATTCCATTCCCCGCATACAAGGCATACGGCACGCTCAACATCTGTTGCGTACCCATGTTTACATAATTCGAACCAGTGCCCGTAATGTCTAATTCCATCTGCATAAACTTCGCATTCTTACCCCAATTGATACTGCTGAATGTGCCAGTGACAGGCGTTCCCATCCCTACATTCACATTGAACAAACCAACAGTGTTTGTAGTGGTGCTATGTGTTTCTTTATAAACAAGCGTTCCCGTAGCTACGCTATCTAAAATACTAAAGCGTACTTTGACAGCCGTATTCACGAGTGCTTGTCCGCTGGCATTACGCGCCGCGGCTTGGTAGGGAATACCCTGTGGCACCTGCGCGTAGGCGAGGTGAGTGAAGAGGACTAAGAAAAGAAAATATAGTTTTTTCAATTTATTTTCGTTTTAAGGATTTAAGGAACAATATTAAATTCCAAAATACTAATAAAGTATTCTGCTCCGCAACCATTCGCACTTCTACAAGGAAAAGCATATTCGTAACTTATAATATCACCTGCTTTGAGCCAAATCACAGATGGATCAATAACTGCCGTTGCATATGAACCTGAACCATTTGGATAATAATCACTGTAGTGAATACCATTAATCAATAATGTGAGTGGACCAGCGCATCTTGTTTTGGCTTCAATCTTCCATACTTTACTAGTTGGGACAGTCCATTGTACAGAGGTTATACTTGTTCCGTAGTTCGGAATACTTAGGGCACCGCTGTACGTTAATACCTGATTAAATTGCAAATTACCTTGAGCAAAACTTTTTTGTCCAAGAAATGCAATAATGATTAGAAAGAAAAAATTTAGACTAATTCTTTTCATTAGTGACCTTTATTTTGTTTAGATAAATAAAATCTTAAGAGATACTTGCTCATACTTTTATCACTCAATAGTTCCATTTCTGGAATATAGAATGGCGGACGAATGGTATCTCCGGCAGTATAGCTCGTACGAAAATGTTGTTTACTGATTTGAATATTATAGAGCTCTCCATCTGCTAAAAAAGCATCTTTCAATTGCCAGGTTTCTTGTGCAGGCACAATAATACTGCCACCCGCATAGATCGTCTTGCTAAACAGACTGTCTAGTGGTAAAATGCAATGATATAGCAGGACTAGCAATAACATTATGGAACGATGTTGTATTCAATAAGAGAAATGCAATAATTAATATTTGACCCACTTAAAAGCAAGATTGAAAAAGTATCTCCAGCCTTCAACCAAAAAGGAACTTCTGCTTGTTTATCACCGCTGTAGAAATAATTACATTCCAATCCATTTATTTTAAGTCCCATTAAGGTGGTAAAGTAGTTTCCATTCCCTGTATAAGGGGCACTCGAAGTAAATATCTTCTCGACTTTCCAAACCTTGTTTGCAGGTACTGTTTGAACAGTAGAGCTGTTTTGACCAGCAGTTTGTGAGACAATTGTGCCTGTAAAAGTTTTCACTCCGTTAAACTGCAAATT
>JAPJNH010000108.1 GCA_026461075.1 Chitinophagales bacterium | reverse complement strand
GAGGAATGGTTCCAAAGAAGAAAGTTCGACTAGGTTAAAGCTTACTTAGAAATTTAAATATCTCTGATTTTTTAGAATTTTATTTCTGAATCTACTATCCGAGGAGGCCAGGTAAGTTACCCCTTCAATAAAGCCCATAATTTTATCCAGCGCAATATAAGACAAGCCTCCGATTACAATTAGTGTAGGCAAGTTCAATGGAGGGTCAAGAATCTCAGGATTTGAATAGACCCCTATCAAAGTTACGGCAGCACAAGCACCGATGGACAGAAAATTCAAGGTCAAATGCATACAACCCGCTTTGTCGTGTCCCATATAATAACGATGCAAACCAAGCGAACTACCAAAAATTGCCAATAAAGCGGCGGTGTTTTTACTTACCCGGAATGAATCTTGAATAGTACCTACTTTAGTACTATCACTATTCATATATTGGCTTGAAATATCCACTGATGAATTAAAAAGACTATTCACAGCAGCAGAATCCAACTTAAATTCTGCGGCGCTAGCTGTAATTGCAATAAGACAAAACGCTACGGAAAATGCAACGGCTTTAAAACGCATAATTAGTTTTTTAGATCAATGTCTATGAAAAGATGCACAGAAGGATGGATCATCTCTTAATCCTCCTTTCATGGAGAATTTTTCACTTGAATTGACAAAATATACAATCCCATCCACCGCAGTAAAAACTATATGACCTAATTCTACTACTATACCTGCAGCCATTACAATGAGTCCATAAAATGCATTTTGACACATCATTCCACCAATATTTGCATCAAAAATTAACGCTCCGGCAGCTATCAATCCAGCAGGCAATATATTGAACAATAAATGAATCGTTCCACTAGAAGTATGACCCAATAAATATCTGTGTAAACCGACAGTACCGCAAAAAACAGCCGCGGCGCCAAGAAGATTTTTGTTGATTGGTTTAACATGGGCCTGATTATCATTTATCGCATTCTGATCAAAGAAATGTAGAGACACCTCTTGAGTCTGCTCAAACTTCATTTCTAACAAGCATTGATCTAATTTATAGATTGAGGAATATGCATTTATCTTTAGTAAGAAACACAATACAAGTAAACACAGCACTCTTTTTAACATAGGAAACAATTTGACTTTTACAAAGTTGAGAATAAATCAATCTCTTTTGAAAGCTGCAAAAAAGGCAGGGTCTTTTACTATTTTACCTTGAAATTTTGCTTCGGGCATGACTAAATACATAATTCCTTCAACAAGGGTATAAACACCATGCGCAAAACTACCACAATAAGCCAAACCATAGGTAACCATACTAAAACCTGTAATTATGTTAGAAGTAGTTGTTGTTCCGGTTGGGGATGTTGTGCCTAGGGCTATCAATGAGGCGGCTCCAAATGCTCCAACCAAAACTGTGACAGCTAAATGCTTTAATCCCGCATCCATTTGCCCCATATAGAAACGATGTGCTCCAAATGTACCACAACAAATAGCTAACACTCCCGCAATATTTTGATCAATCACCCGTGATATAACCCCATCCTTAATTGCAGCAAAATAAGTAAAATGTTCAATTGGAACTTCTACCGAATTATCAAACTTAGTTTCAATGGAGCCTTGATCTAGTTTAAAATCATTTGCTATTGAAACGGAATTAATCCCTAAAAAAAGGAACCCTAAAATTAAAAGATGCTTGAGCATAATAACACTTTTTATCTATGCACGAATATATTAAAAATAAGGCATTCTTAAAACTAAGCTTTCCTCAACGTAATTTTGGTGATTTCAGGCCAAATCCCTACCCTTCCAGGGAATGCTAAATAACCAAAACCTCTGTTCACATAAAGATATTTCGAATCTCCTTCAGGATACAAGCCTGCCCATTTAGGATATTTAAATTTTACGGGACTCCATTTTAACCAAGGAATTTCCACGCCAAATTGCATCCCATGCGTATGTCCAGCTAAGCTTAATGAAATATTGGAAGGATGATTCTTGGCCTCCAAATCCCAATGTGTTGGATCATGCGATAGTAGAATTTTAAAGGTATCCGGCTCTAAGAATGCGGTCGCCTTTTTCATATTACCGTATTGTGGAAATGGTGGTGCGCCCCAATTTTCAAGTCCTACTAATACAATTGACTGTCCGTTTTTTTCTATGATGGTATGTTCGTTCAGCAATAATTTAAAACCAGAATCAGCGTGATATTTTTTCAATAATTCCAAATTCGCCACTTTCGCTTCCCTCGATTCCCACTGGAAATAGTCGCCATAATCATGATTACCCAAAATAGAATAAACTCCTAATGGGGCCTTTAGCATTTGAAAAGAAGGAATCCACGGCTCTGCTTCATTCGCGACATTATTCACCAAATCGCCCGTAAATACAATGATATCGCTTTTCAAGTCGTTAGCCATTTTTAGTCCGCGTTCCAACTCTTCTTTATTGTCGAAGCTGCCGATATGAATATCACTTAACTGTGTTAATGTGAAACCATCGAATGCGTCAGGCAAATCTTTAAACTTCAATTCTTGGCAATGAATAGTAAACTTAAATCTTCCTTTCCATATTCCGTGCAATACAGCTCCCATTGGGATTGCTGCTACAAGAACACTTAATTGCGTAATAAACTTACGACGATCGGGCATAGACAAAGCCTCCCCTTTCAACAAAGGCAATACAGAAGCAAACAAGCGGCTTGTATCTTGTATCAATAGAAATAGCGCCAGCAATAACTTTGGAATATACAAAAAGATAAAAAAGCCCATCACACCACGCGCCATCCAATTATTAATCCCTGCCTTACGTGAAACGAAAAACAATAAACCAATTAGTGTTAACCAAAAGGCGGTATGAATCCCCCAATAGATCCATTTAAAAATGCGTAAGGAACTTTGATTGTCGAACAAAGCGTAAAGAGCACGTGCGACATAAATATCAATCAACACAAAAAGTGCTACGAAAATAAAAATCCGGATAAGCGTATGCATAAGTAGTACAAAGTTAAACACCACGTACTTCTAAAATGTTTCAATTAGTTAAGAAAGATATAATCCTTTAATGTTGAATTAATATTTCTTCCAAATCAGCGTCACTAGGATCTAAAATTTGAAGAATGCGGGCATTGGTATTGGCCGGCATATTACGCTTTCTATTCGGAATTATATAACGCAAGGAGGTCTCAAAATAGAGTCCTGCATTATTATACAAATGCAATGGAGCATTTAATACAGGCGTAGCGCCTTTTGCATTGATACGAGGAAACTCATCCCGATTATAAAAATACAGGTCGCGCTTCATTAAGGTACCAAGTTCGAAGCTCCAAAGGAATCTTGTTGCCAAGTTATGCTTAAAGCCGATACCAGTTGGAAAATCCGACTTCGTTAGAAAAACGGATGCTGTTTCGGTTGGCAAATCTTCGTTATAAGCAGAAATTCGAAAGGTTTCAATCCGTCGGTGGCAAGATGCGTACCACTGCCATTGTTTATTGTATCGATAGCTCAGACGCACGTTATAAGGATATGCGACAAACAAGTTTATTTTACGGGAGACTTTCCATTGCACGCCTAACATTGGCACAAACAACTGTTCTTTGTTTATTGAAGCGAAAACGCCTCCACCTCTAACCTTGATTCGATCTGATAGCGAACGCTCGTAAACGGTACTGAATAGTAAACGAATATTTGGATTATCAATCGTATAATTATCATCTGCCAAACCAGTGCCTAGTGTGTTCATCCAGATGTATTTACCTGGCTTTAGAATGGTATAGTTGATATTGGTATTGAAGCTATATACCTCATGAAAACGCCACAAAAAAGAAGCTTGCGGGAGAGAATAACGAAAACCTAAGCCAAAGCCGATAGAATGCGTCAATCCTTTTTTACCTTGAAAATAAAACAAGGGCAAGTTGGCATCTACCCTAAGCTGTGCGAATTTAAAAGAGGTATTGGTATCTCCAAAATAAGCGCTAGGCTCATAACGGAGCATGGTCTGCACAACAGGAACCGGACGATTATCCGTAATCAAATTGGCCTGATCATTTATACTACTCACATTAGAACTCTGCGCTTGTGCCTTACATAAAGACAAAGCTACTAGCAGAATTAATGTCAGTAATTTATGCATTGGGCAATTCCGTTGATTCTTGATTGTTTAATGCTATGTTTGACTCTTCATTTTCGGAGAGGTTTAATTCCTCCTCTTTATTATTATCAAAAATCGAACGATGAAATAATAACATCAAAGCCACACCCACGCTAATAGAAGCGTCTGCAATATTGAAAACGGGATCAAAGAAAGTAAAGTATCCACCACCAAGCCATTTAGGTAAATAGCCTTCAAACAGCGGAAAATAAAGCATATCAACTACCTTGCCGTGTAAAATATTGGCATATCCTCCGCCTTTTGGAAATAAAGTAGCTATATCAAAGGGGGTAGATGCAGAGAAAATTCTACCAAAATAAAGGCTATCTAAGATATTGCCGATGGCACCTGCAAAAATCAAACTCAAACAAAATACTAAGCCAGGAGTTGCTTCCGTCTTTATTAAGCGAACAATAAAACGGCCGATAAAAAATACAGCAACAATTCTAAAAAGAGATAATACCAATTTGCCCCAAGTTCCTGAAGGACCAAGTTTCCAGCCGAAGGCCATTCCCTCATTCTCTACAAAATGTATTTTAAACCAACTTGTAACATCATATTGATCTCCGATGGCAAAATGTGTTTTTACATAAAACTTCACCCACTGATCAACGAGCAATACGAATGCAACTGTAAAGGCTGCAATCCACCACATTTTATTTTTGCGTTCCATCATATTACAAAGTTAAAACACTAAGTCGCTCCAACTATTTTATATTGTCAATTTTTCTCAAATAATTTTAGCCTGCTTTTTTACTCCAATTCATGGGAATCCTAAAACTAAGTGAGTTATTGGCCATAGCAGGATTAAAATAACTCCGACTGTAAGCCACCCAGGCGAATTTTGTTTTCACCTCGAAGCCCATGGAAAAGCCTGTCATCCCCGCTCTGTCGTTATTTTTCAATTCTTTGCGTCGCAGATGGTTGTACCCCACTTGCAAATCAAAACTTTTTCCAAAATGGAACACACCGCCCACAGCCAAATGGCGAGCGATATTATCTAAAATATACTTATTGGTATAAGCGCCGAGGGTATCAGAACCATCGATAGAAGTGCTAATTACTGGCTCTGGATATCGAATATAAAACTGTTCTAAATGTTGCGCCGCTGCGTAAAAGGTAAAAGGCATATGCTCCAAGCGCTTTGAAACAGAAAGACGAATATCTAAAGGAAGGCTTTCATTAGGATCTCTTCCTTTGCCTCCAAAATAATTCCCTATAAATCCGAAATTGGATACCGTAAGTCCAGCCTTAAAACGCTTGGATGTATCACTATACAATACGCCAAGGCTGTTTGTCCATGCATAGGCATTATCTGCTTCGAAATAACTTGCGGCAAAGCCGGTACGATAGCCAAAATGATATCTCGGAGCGATTTCTTTCGACCAGCTTAAGTGTGCGTTGTATTCAGAACAATTAAAGAACCCATTTCCATTACCGTATGCGTCGTTCGATTCAAATTTCCCGTAATTAATATATTGCAAACCTCCAGCAAATACCGATTTATGAATCGTTCTGGCGGTAGCGACATACCCACTTTGGATACCTGCAAACCAAAAGGTATGGTTCACTTCTATTGCATTATTCAACGAATTATCGAGCAATGCAGGATTTCTATACGCATTTGAAATACTCGTTCTTTCTGCCGCATCCGCTGCAGGTCCGAGAACGTTTACAAACGAAGAGCTTGGTAAATTTAGAAAACTAAAGGTATGCAGTCCTCCTACTTGCGCATTCGCATGCAAGGAGAACAACAGAACAAAAAGGCACAAACGTATCTTCATTTGTTCCAAATTAAGCAAAAATCAATTACCCTACGGTATAAAAAGGAATTTTAACAACCTCTGCTTTCAACACTTTGTCGCGGATAGCGATTCCAATTACAGAACCCGCCTTTGCTAAATCACTGCTCACATAGGCCATCCCGATTGCCGAACCTAGTGAAGGAGATTGGGTACCAGAAGTAACTACACCGATTGTTTCGTTGGCTTCATTCTTCACTTCATAACCATGACGAGGAATACCACGATCAATCATTTTGATACCAACCAATTTACGAGCGGTACCATTTTCTTTTTGTGCTTTTAAATTCGCACTGTTGGTGAATTCTTTTGTGAATTTAGTAATCCAACCAAGACCCGCTTCTATCGGAGACGTGGTATCATCAATATCGTTACCATATAAACAGAAGCCCATCTCCAAACGTAGCGTATCACGAGCGCCTAGACCAATTGGTTTAATATCAAATTCAGCGCCTGCTTCAAAAACAGCTTTCCAAATAGCGGCTGCATCTTTAATATCAAAGTAGATTTCTACCCCTCCTGCACCAGTATAACCCGTAGCGGAAACAATCACATTTTCACAACCTGCAAATACGCCTTTGTCAAAGGTATAATACTTCATGTTGATCAAATCCATGTTGGTCAACTTCTGCATAGCTGCCGTTGCTTTCGGACCTTGAACCGCTAGAAGAGCTGTTCTGTCAGAGATATTATGCATCTCGACGTTGGCTGTATTGTGTTGTTGAATCCAATTCCAATCTTTATCAATATTACCTGCATTTACTACAAGCATGTACACATCCTCTTCTACACGATATACCAATAAATCATCGACGATACCGCCTGTTGCATTTGGCAAACAAGAATATTGTGCTTGATGTCTAGCAAGTTTCGAAGCGTCATTGGAAGTGATACGATTGATTAGTTCTAATGCACCCTCTCCTTTTAACATAAATTCTCCCATATGGCTTACATCGAATACACCTACGCTATTACGTACTTGATGATGTTCTTCGTTGATACCAGTATAGCTGATTGGCATGTTAAAGCCTGCGAATTCAGCCATTTTAGCGCCAAGAGCGATATGATTTTCTGTAAAAGGAGTGTTTTTCATTTTTCTATTTTTTATAAATTAACAAGGAACTACCCAATTGAACTTATCGGCTTCGTTACCACATTTGATATTATCCAGACGATTCTTGATAGCAGTAGAGATTGTTCTTTCAGTTACTGGCTTCACCATTAAATCACGTCCTTCGTAACCAAACAATTCAATATGCGATAATGACGCCGCAGTACCTGTACCAAACGCATCATTCAAAATCCCTTTGTCGGCTGCGTCTACGATTTCATCAATGGTAATTGGACGTTCTTCTACGGTGTAGCCACCATCCTGCAATAGCGCAATCACGCTCTTACGTGTGATTCCTTCAAGGATACAACCGTCGATATTTGGGGTAATAAACGTATCTCCGATTTGAACGAAGAAGTTCATGGTTCCGATTTCATGTGCATATTTAAATTCTGCGCCGTCCATCCACAATACTTGATCGTAGCCTTTCTGACGAGCTTCGATCATTGGCAACATTGTTGCACCATAGTTTCCTATAGCTTTTACATCACCAGTACCGCCTTTGAATGCGCGAACATATTCATCAGCCACCAAAATTTTTACTGGCTTGTCATAATATTTCGAAACTGGCGTTGCGATAATCATGAAACGAAACTTCTCAGTTGGCTTAATCCCAATCAAAGAATCCGTAGCAAAAAGGAATGGGCGAATATACAAAGCTGAACCGGCTTCGGTAGGAATCCAAGCCTTGTCTAATTGCAAAAGTTGCGTTAGACCGTTCATGAAGATTTCTTCAGGAACTTCAGGCAGAGCCATACGACGAGCGCCATAGTTCAAGCGTTGAAGGTTATCTAGCGGACGGAACATCATAGGTGTTCCTTCTGCGTTTAGCACCGCCTTCATCCCTTCAAAAATACCTTGACCATAGTGCATAGTATATAAAGAAGGCGAAGTAGCTATTGGTCCATAAGGAGCGATGTGGCAGTTACCCCACTTCCCGTCAGCAAAATCAGCTATAAATAAGTGATCAGTGAATAATTTACCAAACACTAAGTTGGTTAAAGGTTGTTGAGAGACGCGGCTTTGAGCTACTTTCTCAATTCGGATTGGGTATTGCATTAGCGCCAAAATTAGGGACGTAAAGAAACGATATTTTTTAGAATTAAAGCTATCTGACAACGACGAATTGTCCACGTTTTACGAATCCTGTGGAAAGATCTTTCACAGAAAAATAGTAAAGTCCAGAAGAAATGGTCTGACGTGTAGCTGAGAGCAGGTCGTACGCATGTTCCCCGCTTGCCAAAACACGTGTTTCAGGGTTTCCACCATTCAGCTTATACCAATCGATAGTAGAATTGGCAGAGGCCTCCGTTTCATGATTAAAGCTAGTCACTACATCCCCACTTTGGGTATAAATGGTAATCAAGCAATTGGCAGGCAGGTGGTTGAAATAAATTTTATGTGAGGTAGCGGTACCTCCATCCCAAGCAGCTTCCACGACAAATGGATTAGGGTATACTCCAATGGCCGTAGTATCATCACTTATGGCAGCCGTTCCAGGAAATACATTGAATGTATTGGTAATAAAAGACGATTCTAACGGATCAAGGCCTTGATTTTTATCCCCTTCATCAAAAGCGGTAAGGACAACTTCATAGCGCCAACCACTTAATAAACCGGACATTTCATAGTGATAGGTATAGGTGATTGAGTCGCCGTCAAACGTTTTGGGAGCGATTTTAATTGCGCTAAAACCATTGTTATAGCCTACGCTATCCCCGATTTGATCCCATTGTCCGATTTGGTTATAGGCAATTGTCGCATCGTTTCCATCATTACCTTTATTGACATTTGAACGATACAATTTATAGCCTTCAAAATCTTTCTTTTTGGAAATAGGATCAATGGAGGCTTCTGCTATATTGTCCCAATAGATATCAATTTTCCCATCGCCTGGGACGATTTTTACATGCGGATCATGTGGCGGAGAAGGAAGAATATAACGATCTAAAATATTGTCCGCATCCAAATCTTCGCCTGCATCTAAAATTCCGTTGTTATTTACGTCTTCGCCACGGTACGTTCTTTTCGCCCACTCAATATTCGACATTAAATTAGCACGGGTACTATAATCATCATTCGTATGCGGCAAGGACGGTCCTGTTTGCTTGGCACACAAGAAAGCGACGGTAAAATAAACCGTTTCATTCGGAGCGATTTGTACAAATGGCCCGACTGTTAGGAGTTGTGTACGATTGTCTGCTGTATTCAAGAAGATATTGCTTCCCGGAGAATTTACACCCGTTTTCATACGAGAATATCTTTTCACATCGTCATCTGGGAATCCGCTGATATAAGGAGGAGCAGGGCCCAAATCCTTATAGCGCCAGAAATTTGCATTCACCAACGGATTCGGATAACCGGCTGCCGTGATTGCACTTGCGTTATCAGGATGGAAAAATAGATTGCGATATTCGGCGCCTAAAAACAACATGGCTCCATAGGAATTGGTATAGCCAGGGTCGCCATTATAATCGTAAGCGTAGATTGCCTTTGCAGTGTCTAACCAGCCACTAGCTCCTTTATTAAAAAAGGAGGTTCCTGAAGCTGAGGTAACATTCACATTACGAACAATCAAATCGGTCCAAAGTCCGATATAGGCAGAATCCCACGCCGTAGTGGAATGATTCGTGATTTTATAGTTGCAAATCACGAAGTAGTCGGCGTATCCATAATTCCAAGCATAGGTTTCTAAATGAACATCTGCTCCGAGTGGAACATTATGGGAGGATATAGGCGTAGTGGTACCAGGAACGACCGTGTATTTATCGGTAAAATCGATTAACAAATCTTGATGTGAAATGGCAGAGCTAGAATAGTAGTTGTTACTTGTAAGAGAGGAACGCTGATTAATTGAATTGCCGAGCGGGGCAGTAAATTCAAAGCCCGCAGCACCCGTAGTATAGCCGCTTGCCGCATCTATCGAAGCTGTAGAAACAGCAGTTTGGCCAGCAACTTTAGCGCCTATCCATAAGCCCCCTTCAAATAAATGTTCAATGCCGGAACCCTTTGGATATTGCATGGAAGGTCTATTCGAACTTGTTGCCATAGAGGGGTCTCCTATCGTACCAGCGTTGGTAAATGATAAGGTCAAATTACCTGGATCAGTTACCTGACGACTAAATGAGGATTGAGCGTTTGCTTGAGAACATAGCAAGGCTGCCGACAATAGAATTATAATCTTCTTCATTCCAATAGTTAAACTATGCAAATAAACGGAAAGTATCGCTGAAATTAGAGTAAAAGAAAAGCTTTCTCCTATTACCAATTTATGTCCGGAATTGTACCTTTGTCACATGCAATTAGTTACGCGCCTTTCTGTTAATGTGAATAAGATTGCCACTCTACGTAATTCAAGAGGGGGTAATCTTCCGAATTTATTGCAAATGGTTCAGGACATCGAAAGATTTGGAGCTGAAGGAATTACTGTTCATCCGAGGCCTGACGAACGACACATTCGTTACTCAGATGTTCGTGATATTAAACCCATTCTTCGTACGGAATTCAATATTGAAGGGTATCCGGATGAGAAGTTTCTTGCCTTAGTAGAAGAAGTGAATCCTCATCAATGTACATTAGTTCCTGACCCGCCGGGGGTTCTTACCTCAAACACGGGATGGGACGTAAAAAAGGAAAGCGGATTTTTAATAGATATAATTGCTAGATTAAAGGAAAAAGGAATCCGAAGCAGTTTATTTATCAACCCGGATCCATCGCAAGCTATTGCTGCTGCGGAGGTTGGGGCTGATAGAATCGAGATATATACCGGAGATTATGCGCATCAATTTGGCAACCGAGCTTTTGAAGAATTAATTCTTCCATATCAAACGACTGCCAAAGCTGCAGACGAGGCCGGCTTAGGGGTTAATGCAGGTCATGATTTAAATTTACATAACCTTCGTGCTTTTAAAACTGCGCTATGCAGATTAGATGAAGTTTCGATTGGACATGCACTCATTTGCGATGCATTATACCTTGGCATGGAAAACACGGTACAGCTTTATTTACGTTGTTTAAAGAACGAATAATTGATTAAATTGCAATTCAAATCAACTGCATTGTCCGTCCTTAATAAACATATACTTTTCACCTTCTTACTAGGCTTAGTTTTTTGCATTGACTCAACTGTGGTTCAATCAAAGCCTAGCGGTGGCGGACATCCACATACTTTTAGTTATAATAGAGCTTCGATTTGTTTAGGGGATACCTTAAAAGTTCAGGACACATGCATACATGACCCGTTTCAGCCCACTTCGAGGATGTGGACTTTTTCACCTGGAGCGCAAACATCCACCATACTCAATCAAACACAAGCTTCGGCAGTTTTCTCCACTCCGGGAATAAAAATCATCACTTTAAGTGTTTACGACATTTTCAATGTAGCCTATACAGATACCTTACAAGTTGAAGTAAGAGGGTCCATTGCAGACGCGGGTGCAAGCAAAAAATATTGTACGAATACGAGTGGTGTCTTAATTGGAACGTCCGATACAACAAGTGCAAGCATTAGCTGGACAGATGCTAGTGGCGCTTATATTGGCAATTCAAGAATCATACTGGTAGCACCTGCGCAGAGCGCTTATTACTATATTTCCGTCAACAAGGGAGCTTGTCTAACGCGAGACAGTGTACTAGTAAAGACAGTAGCGCCTCCGATTGTCAATGCAGGTAATAACGCGACCGTATGTAATGGAAATGCAGTTACTTTAGGTTCCGTATCTCAACCTAACTTAAATTATTTATGGTTTCCTGGAAACGGCTTAAACGACAGTAGTATTGCACAGCCTATAGCCAATCCAATTGCCAATACCATATATACCTTATTTGTTACTGACACAAACTACTGCACTGGGAATGCGCAAGTAACGGTTAACGTAGTAAATAGTTTAATCGCTAATCCGGGCAGTAATGTAAGTATTTGTTACGGCGACTCCATAATAATTGGTTCCGCTCAAAAATCTGGATGGAACTATCTTTGGTCTCCAAGTACTAGTTTAAATAATTCTAAGCTTGCACAGCCTCTTGCCTTCCCTACTAATACCACAAGCTATAAACTAAAGGTGAGTGCTTATGGTTGTAGCGACTCTAACACCATGCAAGTTACGGTAAGGCCTTTACCCGTAGTTGATTTACAAGGAAAGCATCTATACAAGGCGTGTTTCCGTGATAGCATATCAGTTGGAGGTAGTTCGATTTCTGGGTATCATTATTCATGGACCCCCAATATTGCAATTTCTAATATATACACCTCTTCAACTTATGTTTACCCAAGTAGCGACACCTGGTATACTTTAGAAGTTTTAGGCACCAATGGTTGTAAAAATAAGGATAGCCTTTTGGTGGATGTTTTCGACTCAATAAAAGCGTATGCGGGCTTGAATCAAAGTATCTGTTTAGGCAATAGTATTATTCTTGGCGCTCAATTGCAAGTCGCCTCTGGAGGGACTGGAAATTTCATTTATCAATGGCAGCCGAGTCAAACACTTAACAATCCTAGCTTTGCACACCCTGTTGCACAACCAAGCAATACAACACAATATAATTTAACTGTTTTGGATGCGGGTAACGCTAAGTGCGGCTCCGCAACAGATTCAATCAAAGTCACCATATTCCCTTTACCCAACTTTCAATTACCTTTTAAGAAAATGTTTTGTAAAGGAGAGGTACCGATCCTATTAAATGCACTACCTGCCGGCGGGCAATTCTCATTAATTATTAATGGCAACCTTATCCCGCTTAATAATAACTTATTCGACCCGAATGATACGGCTATACAGGTTGGGAAACCTTACTTAATTCGTTATCAATACACCTCACCGCAAGGTTGTTCCTATGATACAGCCGTTGCTGTTATTGTAAAAAACAAACCAATTGCGAATGCGGGGCAGGATATATTTTATTGTCCTGCACGAGGTTATTATGCACATCAACTTTTAGGTTTTGGAACGGGGAATCCTACTTGGTTTCCATCCAGCGCCTTGAATAATGACAGCATATTAAATCCAAGCCTAACACAATTAAGCACACAAAATTTCGTTTTACAAATTGATAATGGAGCATGTACTGCGACAGATAGTGTTTCCTTTATTGTTTGTACAGACAGTGTTTTTCTACAAGCTAATTACAATCACTTATTTACTACGGCTAATACTAGTAAAACAATTCAAATTGAATTGAACGATACTAGTTCGATTAATAAATACGACCATAGCAGCTTCTCTTTACAAATGCCTTGTAAAAATGGAATTGGCTACATCGCCTCTACCATCAATAAGATTGAATTCTCCTATTCACCCAAGCTTGATTTTGTAGGCTACGACACCGCAATCTATATTTTGCGCGACACCTTAGATTTAAGGGTTTATGAGGACACTGCGTTAATTTTAATCCGAGTGGCTTTAGATGCAATCAATGACACCTTTAATACACATTCAGGAAATTTAGGCTGTTCAGATAGCATCCTTCATTTCACACTCAATGACCATTACTCCACTAATTCATCTCCTACGATAACTTTACTTGACCAAAGTAATTATGGCCACTTCGAGGTGAATGGCCTTGATATTCTATTTAGCGCAGATAGTAAAACATTTAAAGATTCCATTCAATACGTACTCACACAAAATGGTATTAGTGATACTGCAAGTATTTATATTGACTACAACTGTCCGTCCTGTCATTGTGAAATACCTGAAGGTTTTTCACCAAACAATGATGGCAAAAATGATTATTTAGAACTTATTAATCCGGGGAATTGCATTCCCGATTGCGCATTAATCATTTACAATAGATGGGGAAATGTCGTTTATAGAACAGAGCACTACGACACTAAATGGGATGGAAGATATAACGGAGCGGATTTACCTGACGGCACTTATTTCTACATCATTAATAGTGCAGAAAATACCGAAGGCGGCCAAACAAAAGGATACTTAATCCTTCAACGATAATTTAAGCATATGAAAGGGATGAATTTGGAAGATATTGATCAGCAAGAGGAGTTAATGACCTATCTTAAGCATGTTGATTGGAACACGCCTTATGGTTGGAGTCTTGCATTAGTTTTCGCAGCCGTATTATTGTTGTTTTTTGCCAGTCTTTATAAACTCTTTAAATTAAAAGGAGTTCCGGGATGGACCGCATTGATTCCTTTTCTAAACTACTCCGTAATGGCTCAAATTGGAGGCTTACCAGCAATAAGTATTTTACTGCTATTTGTTCCGTATATAAATTTTGTATTTGCCATGGTATTGATTTTTAGATTTTTTAGAGCCTACAATAAAGGCTTTTTATTTTCAGCTGTAGGTTCACTCTTCTTCATTATTTTCTTACCTATATTAGCCTTTCATAGTAATTTAGAATCTGTTGACAACACTAACAACTCGGATAATGCAAAACAACTATAATTATATTCAGTACCAAATCGAGGAGCGCATTGCACGCATTACTTTAAACAGACCAGAGAAACGTAATGCATTACATCCGGACGTAGTTACTGAATTACAAGATGCTTTTGATAAGGCTGGTGAAGACGATAAGGTGAAAGTGATTCTCTTAGATGCAAATGGAGATGCATTTTGTGCCGGAGCAGATTTAGCTTACTTGCAACAATTGCAAAAAAACACCTACGAAGAGAATTTAGCTGATTCAACGCATTTAAAAAATTTGTTCGATAAAATTTACCGCCACCCTAAAGTAGTCGTGGCACAGATAGAAGGACCAGCACTAGCGGGTGGCTGTGGTCTTGCAAGTGTGTGCGATTTTGCATTTTCTGTACCAGAGGCCAAATTTGGCTTTACAGAAGTAAAAATCGGATTCATCCCTGCCATTGTGATGATCTTTTTGGTAAAGAGAATTGGCGAGGGTGCTGCACGAGAATTACTACTTACGGGAAATATCATTGGAGCAGAAAGAGCACAACAATTACATTTAATCAATAATATTTATCCTTCTGAGACAATAGCTTTCGAAACAAAGGCTTTTATCGATCAACTATTAAATACTTGTTCTGGAGAATCTTTAAAATTAACGAAACAAATGCTTGCTGCGGTAGGTGATATGTCTTTAGATGAGGCCTTTAACTACGCTGCAGCATCGAATGCAAAGGCAAGAGCAGGTGAAGATTGCAAAAAAGGAATCGCATCTTTTTTAAACAAAGAGAAAATTAACTGGTAATTTAAATTCCGTAATCATGAAACAACTACAAAGCATCTGCTTACTTCTTTCCTTGTTTACTTTCTATTCTGGGAAAGCACAAAACTTACCATTCATGGTAGGAGAAATCAATTCCTTTAAAGAACTTATTTTGAATGGGAACAAACCTACTGGGATGAATTTTACCTGTGAGTATGAAATTGACGAACAGAAGACGCAATGGGGAGAGACTCCTACCAAAGAGCGTATTAGCATTATGCAAAATGCTAGCATGAAAATATTACATGGCACAGCGTATACCGAATGCAAATTACAATACATTACAAAATTAATGAGCACCTATACGCAAAATAACAACGGGGAATCCTTTCTTGTTTATCATGGTGATACAGCAACTTATAGGGCAATTTTCAATTTATCTATAGTAAATGAAGGAGGACAAGACATCCATTCAGAGATCTGTAATCAGGCAAAATACGACTACGAAGGGTTCAATTGTTTTTGCCATCGATTCATAGGTAAAAACGTTCGCCATCTTGAGTCTTGCATGGCCTCAGAAAATTTTCCAGCCGTGAACAGCATTTTTAATCTTTATTACGGCTTCGACAAGCCAACTTATTTTCCCGTAAATTTTTCTCTCACGATAGATGGAAAAAATATCTTTTTCAAATTAAAGTCGATAAACTTTGAGGCATTGGACCTGAAGGAAATGCCTCATATGGATGACTTTACTGACTGCAGAGAGATCAGCTTTCAAGAGTTTTATTTGGCAACTCCTGAGTTAAGATAAAGTTTCTCGCGAAGCCCAATCTTCCCAAAGGTTCTTTTTTTCAGCAGTAAACTTTTCATCATAATTAATTGACGAGCGCTGTCTGAAAGCTTCATAAATAGTCACTGCACAAGCAACTGAAATATTTAAGCTAGAAATCATTCCTATTTGCGGGATAATAAAATTGCCATCACACAAGGCTCTCAATTCATCCGTTACCCCTGCATGTTCGTTGCCAAAAACCAACGCGATGCTCCACTTAAAATCCATATCATAAATAGATACCGCCTCGCTATTTAAGTGGGTGCAAACCATACGATCATACTTAGAACGAATCGTTTCCACTGCAACTTGCATATCATCAAAGTGATGAACTTTTACCCATTTGGATGCACTCGATGAAGATTTCTTGCCTAATCGACCACTTAAACGCTTGACACTATCAATCGTATACACTTCTGAAATACCTACTGCATCGCATGTGCGGAGCACAGCGGCAATATTATGCGGGTCGTGGACATTTTCTAAAACGACCGTAATATCGAATCGTCTGTTCTTTACTACGCGTTGAATTTTTTCAAATCTTTCTGGAGTCATACTGCAAATGTAAGATTTGGTGCAAAATTTGTATCAATTTTAATAAACGCTATTTTTTGACTATATTGGAATTATGAATACTATTAACGTAACTCGCTTATTTGAAATCCTCCCCTACCAGTTAGAGCACTTTCCCAAAAACGATTGTGTGGTGCACAAGAAGAATGGTCAATGGATTAAAATTTCCACTGCAGAAATGGTGGAAAAGATTGATCAGCTTGCTAACGGATTGTATGAATTAGGGTGCCGTCCGCAAAGTACGGATGAAGGAAAACAAAAAATTGCACTACTTGCGAATAATCGCCCGGAATGGAATATTGTAGATAATGCCTTAATGAAATTAGGCTTAGTAAACGTTCCTGTTTACCCTACCATTACCGACACTGAAATGGCCTATATCTTTAACGACGCGAGCATTGAGTACGCCTTCGTAAGTGATGAAGAACTTCTAAGCAAAGTACAAAACATCGCGCCGCAAGTTCCTTCTCTAAAAGCCATATATACCTTCAACGAGATTGAAGGTGCTACGCATTGGTCGACCCTCCTAATGCCCAACAAGCCACATCAAAAAGAAATCGATACAATCGCGAATGCCATTGATGAAGAAGAATTAGCTACTATCATTTATACCTCTGGCACTACAGGATTTCCAAAAGGTGTTATGTTAACGCACAAAAACATTATGAGCAATGTCCGCGACTGCGTACCAATCGTGTTAGTGCCACTCTCTGTACACGATCGATTCCTGAGCTTCCTACCGATGTGCCATATTTTAGAACGTATGGTTTGTTACCTTTTAATGAGTGCTGGTGTTGGTGTTTACTATGCAGAAAGTATGGAAACCATTGGCGAAAACATCAAAGAGGTCCGTCCGCATGTATTCACAACCGTCCCTCGTTTATTGGAAAAGGTTTTTGACAAAATCATGACTACAGGCAATTCCCTAACAGGGATTAAGAGAGTCTTCTTCTTTTGGGCACTTTCACTCGGCTTGCGTTATGAACATCTAAATAAAAATGGCTGGTGGTATCACTTCCAACTTCGCATCGTCGACAAACTTGTCTTTTCAAAATGGCGCCAAGCACTTGGTGAAGAAGTGCGACTCATCGTGTCAGGAGGAGCCGCCCTACAACCTCGTCTTGCGCGCGTGTTTAGCGCAGCGAAAATTATGATCCTTGAAGGCTATGGTCTAACGGAAACCTCTCCGGTAATCAGCGTGGGTCGCCCTTATCCTGGACAAGCAGCATTTGGTTGCGTTGGCTTTCCTTTAGAAACAATTCAACTAAAATTTGCGCCTGACGGAGAGATTTGTGTGAAGGGCACCAATATCATGAAAGGCTATTATAAAAAACCTGAACTTACGGCAGAAGTGATCGATGCAGAAGGTTTCTTTCATACTGGAGATATCGGGCACTATACCGCAGAAGGACAGTTGCAAATAACGGATAGAAAAAAAGAACTCTTTAAAACAAGTGGGGGCAAATATGTTGCGCCTCAGCTTATTGAAAACAAATTAAAAGAGTCGAAATTTATCGAACAGGTAATGGTTTTGGGTGATGGCCAAAAATTTGTAGCCGCACTTATTGTTCCGCACCAAGGAGAAATGAAAGACTGGGCGAAGACACAAAATTTGCATGAATTGAGCTTAGAGGAACTCTATCAAAATCGCGAAGCGGTTGAGTTAATTCAAAGAGAGTTAGAGGTGCTGAATAAGGAAATCAATCACGTAGAGCAGGTGAAGAAATTTCATCTACTTCCGAAAGAATGGACCATTGATTCTGGAGAATTAACGCCTTCGCTAAAATTAAAACGAAAAGTATTGATGGAACGTTATTCGAATGAAATTTCCAAGCTGTATCTTTAAGGCATGAGTTCTTTTTCAAAAATTGATACTGCCGCAATTACCCATTTTCAAGGCTTACTTGGAATTGCGCGCGTTGGCTTAGATCAGGAGATATTGACTAAACACGCTTCGGATGAAACGGAAGATTTAAGCTTCCCACCAGAGCTCGTTTTATTCGTGCACACGGCTAAAGAAATTTCGAACGTATTGCGTTATTGCAATGAACGTACGATCCCTGTCACCGTTCGTGGTGGCGGTACCGGATTGAGCGGTGGAGCATTGGCTATTCATGGCGGTGTTGTTTTAAATATGCAGGGTTTCAATAAAATTCTGAACATCGACGAGCAGAATTTGCAAGTCTTAGTAGAACCAGGGGTGATTACGGAAGTACTACAAAACGCGGTAAAGGAGAAAGGATTGTTTTACCCTCCAGATCCTTCTAGTAAAGGCACTTGTTTTATTGGTGGAAATGTGAGTGAAAACAGTGGCGGTCCGAGAGCCGTTAAATACGGCGTTGTTAAAGATTATGTCCTAAACCTAGAAGTAGTGCTTGCGAATGGAGACATTATCTGGACGGGCGCTAATGTCTTGAAGAATGCCACAGGATTCAACTTGACGCAATTAATGGTAGGAAGTGAAGGATTGTTGGGCGTAATTACTAAAATCGTTTTGAAGCTTCTTCCCTACCCTGATAAAAATCTATTAATGTTAGTCCCATTCCCTTCGGCAGAGCTTGCGTGTGAGGCGGTGGCTAAAATTTTTCAAGCGGGATATACGCCAAGCGCATTGGAATTTATGGAACGCGATGCCATTGAATGGTCATTAAAATATAGTTCGGAGCCGAGTGCCTTACCGATTGGCGACACAGTCCAAGCACATCTACTAATAGAGGTAGATGGCAAGGAGGAAGATATCCTAATGCGCGAAATAGAAGGAATTGCCCAGGTATTAGAACAAATGGGCTGTGACGAAATTTTGTTCGCCGATAATGAAGCGGAGAAAAATAGGTTGTGGAAGTTACGTCGTTCAGTTGCGGAGGCGGTGAAGGCGCATTCCATTTACAAGGAAGAAGACACCGTAGTTCCTCGAGCTGCTTTACCTCAACTTTTAAATAAAGTAAAAGCCTTAGGAAAAGAATTTGGTTTTAAGAGCGTATGTTATGGACATGCGGGCGATGGGAATTTACACGTGAATATTGTCAAAGGGGATTTAACGGATGCGCAATGGGAGCAAGATTTACCACAGGCGATTCATTTGTTGTTTGAATATGTGCATGCATTAGGCGGAACGATTAGTGGGGAGCATGGAATTGGTCTTGTTCAAAAAGAGTATATGTCGATAGTTTTTAATGAGGTGCAATTGAATTTGATGCGTGGCATTAAAGATTTATTCGATCCAAAAGGAATTTTAAATCCAGGTAAAGTATTTCCGACATGTTAGACGATAACTATTATATGGGCTTAGCGCTTCGTGAGGCACAGAAGGCTTATGATAACGATGAAGTACCTGTCGGAGCGATTATAGTGTGTGAGAACAAAATTATTGGTAAGGGTTACAACCAGGTCGAACAGTTGAGAGATGCGACAGCGCATGCAGAGATGATTGCCATAACGGCAGCCTCGAATTACCTTGGCAATAAGTACCTGCAAAATTGCACGCTTTATGTGACCTTGGAGCCTTGTGTGATGTGTGGAGGGGCGATGCAGTGGACACAAGTACAACGAATCGTATATGGCGCCTCAGATCCGCGTGGTGGCTTTTCAAAGTTGACTCCTTCCGTTTTACACCCGAAGACGCAAGTGCTCAGTGGTATTATGGAGGAAGACTGTTCAGCTATGTTAAAACGTTTCTTTCTATCGAAGCGATAATTCAATAAAATGGCAAAGCAAAAGGCAATTACAATAAAGGGAAACAAAGAATTCGATTTTCGAGTATATGGCTTGTTAACGGATGATTTAGCTGACTTCCAATTAGCCTTAGCCATTAATCACAGCATGCGTTGGAATCTGCACAGCTATTTACCATTAGAGGACACAGAGTCTGAACCTCCATATCGATTTGACTTTTTTGGAGAACACAATAGTTCTGGTCATTTTCAAATTGCTTTATGGAAAAACTGGCAACACGACCAGGTGTTCAACCCAGAACTAAAGAATTTCCAATATTTCGTTCGTGTAACCGGTGAGTGGAGCGATTTACAAGAAAAACAATTCTTAAAAGTGCTGAAAGGAATTGTAGGCCCCGCGAATGCGCTAAAAATCAAATTAGAGAAGTTGAAATTCCCCGACTACTTTATGTTTCAGATAATATCAAGAGAACAAAGAGAAGAACGAAATTTACGCGCTAAGTTGAGAGAAAGCGTCATTAGTTAAAGATTATTTTCCAAATTATTGGGAAGCTTGCCCTCGTTTAATTACCTTTGTTTTCCAATAAGCCTTTACTAAAAGTGGAAAACAAATTCTCTACCCCCGCCGTTCTCTTATTGGAAGATGGAACAGTTTTTAACGGTTTTGCAGCTGGAAAAATTGGTACTACCACAGGCGAAATTTGTTTCAATACCGGAATGACCGGTTACCAAGAAATCTTTACTGACCCTAGTTATTACAAGCAAATCATCGTCATGACCAATATTTTCATTGGCAACTATGGCGTGAAGGATATTGATACAGAGAGTGAAAGTATGAAAATTGCGGGTTTAGTTTGTAAGAATTGGGTTCCTCAATATAGCCGTTCAATGGCTGACGGGAATATTCAATCTTATTTTGAAGACAATGCAATGGTAGGCATTCAAGGTGTTGATACCCGTGCCATTGTTAGACATATTCGTAATGCTGGAGCGATGAACGCCATCATTTCATCTGAAACGACGGATATCGCTGTTTTAAAGGCGAAGCTAGCCCAAGAGCCTTCTATGAATGGCTTGGAGCTTTCTAGCTTAGTATCTACTAAGGAGGCTTACACTTTCGGAGACGAAAATGCGCCATTCAAAGTAGCGGTTATGGATTTTGGGGTTAAACGTAATATTTTAAAAAGTTTGGCAGATCGTGGATGTTACTTGAAAGTATACCCTGCCAAAACTAATTTTTCCGAATTAACAGCCTTCCATCCGGATGGTTATTTTGTGAGTAATGGTCCTGGCGACCCTTCTGCCATGCCATACGCTGTGGAGACCGTAAAACAAATGTTGGATAGCAATAAGCCGCTTTTTGGCATCTGTCTAGGTCATCAATTACTTGCGCAAGCGAACGGAATCCCGACCTATAAAATGCATAATGGACATCGCGGTATCAACCACCCGGTAAAAAATATGCAAACGGGGCTTTGTGAAATCACTTCACAAAACCACGGATTTTCAGTGGATGCAGACGCGGTAAGTCAGAATGAACTTTTGGAAATTACCCACGTCAATTTGAATGATGATACCGTTGAAGGTATTCGTGTTAAAAACAGACCAGCCTTCAGCGTTCAGTATCATCCTGAAAGCAATCCGGGTCCGCATGACAGTCGTTATTTGTTCGATCAATTCATCGACTTGTTAAAAAGCAGTAAAGCTTAATCAATTCCCAAAAAGGATTTCTTAACTTAGTTGTCGATGAGGATCGACATAAAATATTATTGGCATACACTAAGCGTTCTTTTCATGGTGCTCACGCTTAGTACAGGAATGACACGTGCACAAAGTCAGGAAGACTTGGATCTTGCGAAGGCTTATTTCCAAAATGGAGAGATGGATAAGGCGGTGACGCTGTATGACAAAATTTTCAGCAGAGCTCCTGAAAATACAGCCATATATGGCCCCTATCTTAACTGCTTAAAAACATTGAAGCAATTTGAAAAGGCGGAGAAGTTGATTCGAAAAGAAATAAAGCAGTTTCCATTAGAGCCAGGTTTTAAATTTGATTTATGGCGTCTTTATAGGGAAACAGGTCAAGTCAAAAAAGAAGAAGCTATTCTGAAAGAAATAAAAAAATCTGTCAATAAAGCGGATCATCTTTTAGTAGAAAAAACAGCCAAAGCCTTTATAGAAAACAATCTTTGGGACGAGGCGATTGCCATTTACCTAAAAGGCAATGACTTATTCAATGACCCAGAGCGATACAATTATCAGATTGCTTCTATTTATGGAAAGCAAGGAAAATGGGAAGCGCTTTATAATTTATTGATTCAAGTATTAGGAAGGGATGAAAGCAGGATTCAAGAAGTAAAAAACACCGTTCAAACTTATCTAGTTGAATCGAAGACCTCGAATATTTTAAAAGAGAAATTGTATTCAGAAATTCAGAAGCGTCCGTCCTATATCCCTTTCATGGATTTACTTTTATGGGTGTATGTGCAAGATCAAGATTTCAAGAACGCGGTGAAATATAGTATTCAATTTGATAAACGATTAGGGCAGAATGGGATGATTGTTTTGACTATTGGCGATCAAGCGATGCAAGAAAAATTTTATACCGAAGCGATTAGTGCTTATTCTTATGTCATGGGACTGGGTAAAAATCAGGACTATTTTTATCAAGCGCAGATGAGCTTATTCGATGCACAAAAACAGAAACTACTTTCGGGCCGATATTCAGCAAATGATTTAAATATCCTTAGAAACCTTTATTTATCGACGATTCAAGACTATGAAAAAGAAAGAAGGATTTATGAATTGATTGATATAAACATCGACTTAGCTGAATTGTATGGTGAATATTTAATGAAAACGGATTCTGCTATTCAGATTTTAGAAAAGGTCATCAATACAATGCCTGTCGAGACGAATCAACTTTTACATTGTAAAGTGAAATTAGGCGACTATTATTTGATTGGAGATTCACCTTGGGAAGCGACCTTATTGTATAGTCAAGTTGATAAAGCTGCACCAGGTGCAGAGATTGGAGAAGTGGCAAAATTTAAAAATGCGAAGTGGAGTTATTATCAAGGTGATTTTGCTTGGTCACAGTCACAAATGGATATTTTAAAAAGCAGTACTAGCGAATTAATTGCCAACGACGCATTAAACTTAACCGTTTTCATTTCTGAAAATCTTGGTAGTGGCGCTGACAGTTTGGCGAATATTAATAGCATGAAAATGTATGCAAAAGCTGATCTGTTTAGCTTTCAACATCAATACGCAAAAGCCTTAGAGACTTACGACAGTATTCTTGTTTATTACCCTGATGCGCCCTTAGCAGATGATATTTTGTATGCAAAGGCAAACATATGGATCAAAGAACAGAACTTCGAAAAGGCAATTGAAGCCTTAAGCGAAATATCTTTAAAATATGGCGAGGATATTTATGGTGATGATGCGCTTTATACAAAAGCAAATTTATACGACTATACGCTTAAGGACGAGAAGAAGGCGATGGAGTTGTATAGCGATTTATTTATGAAGTATCCCGGAAGCACTTATGTTGTAAAGGCGAAAAAAAGATACAGACAATTACGAGGTGATAAATTAGAAGAAATGAAGAATGAATGATGAATGATGCTGTGACAATAAAAAAGCCTCCATAGGAGGCTTTTTTATTGTGTAGTATTCTTATTGTTTAACGAGTGGATATTGCCATTGGATTTCTTTGTAGGCAATTTTCAACACATAGGTACCTGCGTTCAATTCAAATAAGCTAAGTGTTTCTTTGTTATTCTCCGCACTACCCTCTCTAATCACTTGTCCATGGATATTTAGCAATTGCCACTTTAAGTTAGACTTATCCTTGATTTCACTTGGCCACTCAATCATCAAATCATTTTCAAAAGGATTTGGATAAATGCGCGGAGCAATAATAGTCAGATCATTCAAGCCTACCCCGATAATTTTGCTTATATGCGCTGAATCGGAGATGGATGAGCATCCGGCCGCATTCGTGACTTGCACTTGATAATACCCCACTTGCGTGGCAGTGTAGGTATTATTAGTAGCCCCATTAATTGGCGAAGCAGCAAAATACCATTGATTACCTGACGGAGCAGAGGAGCTCAGGGCATTTCCATTAACAGAGATATAAGGCTTAGCTGGATTAGGATTCACTTGCATAATACTGCTATAAGGAGCACTCACACAAGAATTCGCGCTAGCTGTCACAGTATAAATACCGGAATTGCTATTATTCACATTAGTCAAAATCGGCGAAGCCAAATTAGACGTAAAGCCATTAGGACCTGTCCAAGCGAACACCGCATTCGGGTCATTTGCTTGTGCATTCAACAATAAGTTTGTGCCTTCACATACTGGTCCGTTGCTTGTTAGACTAGTTACTACCGGAGCAGTATTGATAGTCATGATAACTGGCGTAGCATTGGCTTGATTTGTACTTGCGCAAGCAATTGAAGAGTTAAGTGTCAAGGAAACAGTATCGCCATTCTGAATATTCGCAGGAGTGAAGGTAGGAACAGTGCTTGTACCAACTAACACACCATTTAGGTACCATGAATATTGAGGAGCAGTTCCTCCGTTAACCGGCGTAGCATTGAAACTCAATGGCACATTAGAGCAAACGATATTCGATGGATTAGCAATTAAAGAAACAAATGGCGTTACAGAAGTATTCACTGTCATCGTTACAGGACTAGAAGTAATGGCAGCAGGCACCGTACAAGCCGCGGATGAGTTGACCGTTACTTGAACAAGATCGCCATTATTTAATGCAGTTGAAGAATATGTAGCCGCATTTGCTAATGGAATCGGATTATTATTGAGCAGCCATTGATAGGTAGGACTCGTTCCAACATTAGAAGCGATTGCATTGAAGCTAACCGATGTTCCTGAGCAAATTACTGTTGCACTCGCGTTTACTGTAAGAACAGGATTTACCGGTGTTCCAACTTGCATTACTATCGAAGGCGAATTAGTTGGATTATTGCTTACGCATGACAAGCTACTAGTTAAGGCGCAAGTCACCACATCATTATTTTGTAAAGAAGAGGAAGTGAACGTATTTCCACTAGCCGTATTTGCTCCATTCACATACCACGTATAAGTAGGCGCAACACCTCCGTTAATAGGATTCGGCGTAAAGCTCACACTTGTTCCCGCACAGATACTAGTATCATTTGCAGTAATACTGATACTTGGCGTAATCAATGTGTTCACCGTTACAACGATTGGCGCGGAGAGTGCCGTGTTAATTGCAGCGCAACTAGGGTTTGCGGTAATCAAACAAGTAACGGTATCATTATTTGTTAGAGAAGAGGAGTTCCATTGATAATTAGTAGCAGTAGGAATAGCCACACTATTTACATACCATTGATAGAGCGGACTCGTTCCCATATTTAATCCCGTAGCCGTAAAGCTAGCATTCGCCCCTGCACAAATAGTTGGGGTATTCAGTGCAATCACTACACTCGGTGTTAATGCTGCTGTAACTGTTATGGTGACAGGATTAGAAGTAACAATAGTATTCGATCCGCAAACACCCATGGCGTTTAAAGTACATGTAACAACATCTCCATTATTCAATGCGCTAGTGCTATATACCGGATTCGTTTCACCACTAATTGGCACAGCATTTAAATTCCATTGATAAGTAGGAGCCGCACCCGCATTTGCGATGGTGGAGGTAAAGCTAACAGTAGTTCCTGAACAAATAGTCGTTGAACTTGCGTTAACTGTTATCGTTGGGGCAGCTGAATTAACGACCGCCATGGTAATTGCATTCGAACTCACACTCGCGTTAAGTACGCAGGCTTGCGAAGAAACAAGATTACACGTAACGACATCATTATTTGCTAAGGTACTTGTTACATAATTTACTGCGTTAACACCTGTGCTCACTCCATTCACGTACCAATTATAAACCGGATTCGCACCGCCGTTTACAACACTTGCATTGAACGTTACTGGCATACCTGCGCAAATTGAATTATTATTTGCACTAATAAGAATAGATGCTGTATCAATTGGGTTTACGGTGATACTTACTACATTTGAATTAGCCGTAACATTGCTAACGCAGGCTGCGTTGCTAGTAAGCACAAAAGAAACTTGATCTCCGTTGTTCAATGTATCGGTGTAGGTCAAGGTGTTTGCCCCTGCGATTGGATTATTGTTCAACAACCATTGATAAGCAGGATTAGATCCAGCATTAGTAACTGTTGCTACAAAATTAGAAGCCCCTGTACCGCATACCAATGTATTTGTTCCCGTAATAGCTGCTGTCGCAAGGACAGAACTTCCGACATTCATCGTAATGGAATTAGAACTGATTACGCTAGGGCTTGCACATGCACCGTTAGCTGTAAGTTGGCAGCTAATCACATCACCATTCTGAAGGGAATTCGAGCTATAGGTATTTGCAAAAGCAGAAGGAATCGCAATGCCATTCAAAGACCATTGATAAGCAGGATTCAATCCAGCATTGGTATCGAGTGCTATAAAAGTAACATTCGTACCGGAGCAGATGGTACTTGCATTTGTACTGATTGAAATTGCAGGATTAGCACTTGCATTTACGGTAATCGTTATCGCATTTGAGGTAATGGTATACGTTTGAGCGCAAGAGTTCGTTCCTGCCACATTACACGTAACAATATCACCATTACTCAAATTATTATTAGAATAAGTAGATGTGGTTACACCTGTAGAAACACCATTCACTGCCCAATCATAACTTGGTGAAGAACCTCCATTTTGAACCAATGCATTAAATACAACGGTTGCGCCACTACAAATTGCTGTATTATTAGCAGTGATATTTGCGGTAGGCGTTCCTCCGCCGGCAACGACTGAAATGACTTGCAAATTAGAGTTCACAATAGAAGGAGACAAACAAATGCCCGTTGCTGTAACACTAGCATAAATTGTATCGTTATTATTCAATGTGGCAGACGTGAACGAATTATTTCCGCTTGCCATTAAAACGCCATTGACAAACCAATCAATAACAGGAGCGCTTCCTGCATTTGTTGTATTTGCTATAAACGAAACACTTGCACCCGGACAAATGGTATTGCCACTAGATGTAATATTTATTGAAGGCGCACTTACAGTCGTCACTTGCATGTTTAGTGCATTTGAAGACGCAATAGAACTTGTTAAGCAAGAGCCATTAGAAGTTAATTGACAAGTAACAACATCACCATTCAGCAAGCTACTAGTACTAAAGCCAGCGGTGTTCACCGCTTGATTAACCCCATTCACAAACCAATTATACGTTGGAGCAGTTCCTCCATTCTGACTAGTCGCAATAAAATTAGCGGCAGCACCAGCACATATAGGATTTGAATTGACTGCAATTGCAATACTAGGAGTTACACTCGTATTAACTATCACATTTAATGCATTGGAAGTTACAGAAGCAGGAGATGAACAACCAGAGTTATTTGTAACGGTACAGGTCACCACGTCTCCGTTAGATAAGCTAGCCGTAGAGAAGCTCGCGCCAGTGATTCCACTTGCAATACCATTTACATTCCAACTATAACTTGGGTTTGCGCCTGCATTACTTACACTAGAAGTATAATTCGCAATACTACCCGCACATATACTTGAAGAACCGTTAATAGCAATGCTCGGAGATGTAGAAGGATTTACATTAATAACAAAAGGCAAAGCAGCGCTTACACCACAAGCATTTAGTGCACGTACCCAAACAGTATCGGAATTATTGCCTACAGTCAACTGAATAGAATCCGTAACAGAAGCTCCAGACCAAGATCCTGGCAAAGTCCAACTATAAGAAGTTGCACCGGCAACAGGTAAAACATGTAAGGTGACTGTTGCTCCTCCACATACATTATTTTGTCCGATAACACCACTAGGCGTTGGTACACTAGAAGAAACCGTAACGCCTAATAAAGTTGGAGAAGAAGAACCACAACTATTGACACTGTTCACACTCACCGTGCCACCATTCGTATTTGCTGTAACATTGATACTATTCGTAGTAGAAGTCCCTGTCCAACCACTCGGCAAGCTCCATGTATAAGCGCTTGCACCACTCACAGCAGCGAAAGAATAAGTCATAGAAGCATTCGGACAAATGATTGCGTTCCCACTAATCGTACCAGGCGAAGCCGGTAATGGATTCACTGATACCGTTAGTGTTTGAGGACTAGTAGCTCCACATTGATTCGAGGCTATTACAGATACAGTTCCACCAGCCGCACCAGGAATGGTATTGATGGATGAGGCTGTAGAAGTACCGGTCCAGCCGTTTGGTAAGGTCCAAGTATAATTTGAAGCGTAAGGAACTAAGGATACAGAATAAGACTGCGTATTTCCTTGACAAACATTCAAATTACCAGAGATAGCGCCGATATTGCTTGGCGCAGGATTCACCACAATTATTTTTGAAGCACTTGCACTGTTACCACAAGCATTAACTGCCTTAACTGAGATTGCGCCGCCATTGGCACCAACCACTGCAGAAATTGAATTAGTCGTGGAAGTTCCGGTCCAGCCATTTGGCAATGACCAGGTATAAGAAGTTGCGCCGCTGATAGGCGTAATACTATAAATTACATTTGCTCCGACACATGAAGTATCCGAACCAGTGATTGTTCCCGGCGTAGCAGGTACATTCCCAATAGTAACTGCTAATGTTGAAACAGTTCCAGATCCACAGGCATTCCCGGCTGACACTAATACATTGCCGCTCACAGTTCCAACTGTTGTAGACAAGGTACTTGTATTAGAAGTGCCTGTCCAACCGCTAGGCAAAGTCCATGTATAAAAGCTTGCGTTAGGAACTGCGCTTACACTATAACTTTGTAAAGTATTTTGACAAGGCGTGCTTAAGCCTGTTATAGAGCCTGGAGTAGAAGGCGCTGTAATTATTGAAACAGGTAATACGGAAGCGGCACTACTACCGCAAGCGTTATTCGCAATAACACTTACGTTGCCACTAGTAGAACCTGCAATGGAAGAAATCGACGTAGTAGAAGAAGTACCTGTCCATCCACTCGGTAAGGTCCAAGAATAAGAACTCGCGCCAGAAGCTGCAGAAGCGGTATAGCTTTGCGTGCTATTAGCGCAAATGGAAGCAAGTCCACTTACACTACCCGGCATAGAAGGTAACTGATTCACTGTAATAGCTAAAAGCTGCGCAAGCGATGTATCGCAAGCGTTCATTGCCATAACACCTATAGAACCGCTAGAAGCACCAATACTTACTGTAATCGCGTTATTGGTTGAATACCCTACCCAGCCGCTAGGAAGCGTCCAAATATATTTCGTAGCCCCGCTAACCAATGGACAATAATACGTCTGTGAAGTTCCCTGACAAACAGTAGTCGCACCTGTAATGGCACCGGGTTGCGCAAGCGCAACGATACTAAAGGTTGCATTACTAGCATCTAAAATGGATCCATTCGAATGGTCTTTCACTCTCACCAAACAGCTAGTACTTGGTAAGTTTGGAATAGTCCACTTATAATAACCATTATTACTACTATAGTTATTAATGATACTCGTCCAAGTGCTACCAGAATTAGTACTTAACTCGATATCATATGTCCCTGAAGTACTTCCGTTGCTTGTCCATGTAATCGCTTTCGTGGTATCACAAACCGTCCACTGCTCTGTACCGTTCGGTGAAGAAACAGTTATAGGCGCTGCAGTAGTTGAAATACCAAATGCAATATCACTTATATCTTGTTTACAATTGCTCACGTAGTCCATTACACGTATTAGCACATTACCCAGATTCATATTTGGCGTAGTCCAACTATATGATCCAGTAAGAATAAGTTGATTCGTGGTTATGTTCGTCCATGTGGTACCACCATTGGTAGAATAATCAACATTGTAATATCCAGAAGCCCCTTGTGCATTCCAGGTAATATTCATTGCATTATTCGCTTGGAAATTCCCTCCGAAATTAGGGTTGGTGATTGTGATAGTTGGCTGAATGGTAAATACCGCGTTACTAATATCTTGCTTCGTTGCAATAGAATGATCTACCACTTTTACAAGACACAAAGTAGATGGTGAATTGGGTAAGGTCCAGTTATAAGAACAGCTAACACCACTTTGATAATAATTGCTCGTGATTGAATTCCAAGTCACGCCATTATTTAAAGAATAAAATAAATCATAATACAAAGAAGTTCCACCTGCGTTCCACGTAACGGTAGTCACGGTACAACCACCAAGATTCTCTCCTCCATTAGGGGCAGTGACTGTGATAGGTGGCGCGATAGTAAATACCGCATCTGAAATATCGTAGTTTCCTGCATTGCCTAAATCAGTAATACGCACCAAACATTGTGTGCTATAGGTTGCTGGTACCGAATTCCAATTATAGGAACCCGTATTATTGGTGGAATTAATAATCGTATTCCAAGTAGTTCCATTATCATAAGAATACTCCAACTTAACAAAAGAAGAAGTCAAATAACCACTACTCCAATAGATTGTTGTACTCGCATTTCCATATAATGTATTTCCTCCATTCGGACTAGAAACCGTAATAAAAGGTACAGGAGGTGATATAGTAAATACAGCATCGCTGACATCCATTTTACATGAGTTGGATGTATTAATAACACGCACCAAACAATTGGTAGAAGGCGTATTCGGGATGGTCCAAGTATAATTTACAGGACTATAATACGCATAATAGCTATTCGAAATTGTGTTCCAAGTCAAACCATTATCAGTTGAATACTCAATATTCCAATAGTAATTACTAACGTTTGCAAACGACCAACTGATCGTTTGTGCTGGGCCACCTACCGCCCAAACCTCGCCTCCGTTAGGAGAGCTAATCATCACATCTGTATTTTGATTAATGGTAAATACAGCACTTGATGTATCTGAGATTGCATTAGAAGCAGCAACCATCAATTTACATTGTGAACTCTGAACATTATTAATCGGATTCCATGAATAAGACCCTGTATAAGCAGATGGATAAGCAATCGGCGTAAAACTAACGCCATTATTTGTACTTAAATAAATGACATAAGACGAAGTAATTCCATAGCCGGTCCAGTTAATCGTAGTGGAATTACAACCCACATAAGACTGGCCTCCATTCTGACTTCCCAAAACAATATATGGCTGGCGAATCGTAAAATTAGCAGAGGTATCCTTGGCATTGGTCCCTCCTACTTCGCTAACACGTACCCAAGCCTGATTAGTATAAACGTTTGGAATAGACGCCGCCGACCAAGTATAGGAACCAGAAGAGATATTGGTACTATTCACAATAGTATTCCATGTGCTGCCCTGATTGACACTATATTCTATTTTTACAAAACTAGAAGTCGTATAACCGTAACTCCAGTTAATCGTGGCGTTATTCCCCCAATACACAACCGAAGCACCCGGATTACCGACACTAATATAAGGCGTTGGTGGTGCTATCGTGAATACCGCATCACTCACATCATTTTTACAAGTATTAGAAGTATTAATTACGCGTACTAAACAGGTCGTCGAAGGATTATTCGGTATAGCCCAAGAATAGGAAGCAGGACTATAATATGCATAATAACTACTTGTAATACTATTCCATGTTAATCCATTATCTGTTGAATACTCTATATTCCAGTAATAATTACTCATATTGGCAAAGGTCCATTGAATCGTTTGTGCAGGACCGCCGACCGTCCACACTTCGCCTCCGTTAGGAGTATTCAATACAACATCTGTATTTTGATTGATAGTAAATACCGCACTAGATGTATCCGGAATTGCGTTAGAAGCCGCTACAATTAATTTACATTGCGAACTCTGAACATTATTAATCGGATTCCATGAATAAGACCCTGTATAAGCAGATGGGTATGCTATTGGCGAATAACTAACCCCATTATTTGTACTCAAATAAATGATATACGACGATGTTACACCATAGCCGGTCCAGTTAATTGTGGTGGAATTACAACCCACATAGGATTGTCCACCATTCTGACTTCCTAAAACAATATAAGGTTGGCGAATCGTAAAATTAGCAGAGGTATCTTTGGCATTCGTTCCTCCTATTTCACTTACACGCACCCAAGCCTGATTGGTCGTAATAGTAGGAATACTTGCAGCTGACCAAGTATAAGAACCTGTGGAAATATTTGTACTATTTACGATCGTGTTCCAGGTACTACCTTGATTGGTACTATAGTCAATTTTTACAAAATTCGAGGTCGTATAGCCATAACTCCAGTTAATCGTAGCACTGTTACCCCAATACACAACTGAAGCGCCAGGATTTCCTACATTGATGTATGGAGTTGGAGGCGCTATCGTAAACACAGCATCACTTACATCGTTTTTACAAGTATTAGAAGTGTTGGTTACACGAACCAAACAGGTCGTCGAAGGATTATTCGGTATTGCCCACGAATAAGATGCAGGACTATAATAAGCGTAGTAGCTACTTGTAATAGTATTCCAAGTCAACCCATTATCTGTAGAATACTCGATATTCCAATAATAGTTGCTCATGTTAGCAAACACCCATTGGATGTTTTGCGCAGCACCACCGACCGTCCAAACTTCACCTCCATTTGGGGTATTCAAGATTACATCTGTATTTTGGTTGATCGTGAATACAGCACTAGAAGTATCTGAAATTGCATTAGCTGCTGCCACAATCAATTTACATTGCGAACTCTGTACATTATTGATTGGGTTCCAAGAGAAGGAACCTGTATAGGCTGAAGGATAGGCAATTGGCGTATAAGTAGCCCCGTTATTTGTACTTAAATAAATGACATAAGACGATGTTACGCCATAACCAGTCCAGTTAATTGTTGTAGCGTTACATCCAATATAGGACTGCCCACCGTTCTGACTACCCAATACAATATAAGGTTGTCGTATAATAAAATAAGCAGAAGTATCCTTCACATTGGTACCTCCTATTTCACTCACGCGTACCCAAGCTTGATTCGTTGTGATATTCGGAATACTCGCGGCAGGCCATGTATAGGAACCTGTGGAGATATTCGTACTGTTCACAATCGTATTCCAAGTACTACCTTGATTGGTACTGTATTCTATCTTGACAAAATTAGACGTGGTATAGCCATAACCCCAGTTAATAGTGGCACTATTCCCCCAATAAACGGTGGAGGCTCCAGGACTACTTACGCTGATGTAAGGTGTTGGTGGTGCAATAGTGAAAACAGCATCACTCGCATCAAACTTACACGTATTAGATGTATTTATTACACGAACCAAACAGGTGGTCGAAGGATTATTCGGTATTGACCAGGTGTATGACGCAGGACTGCTATACGCATAATAGCTACTGGTAATCGAATTCCATGTAACTCCGTTGTCTGTCGAATACTCAATGTTCCAGTAATAATTGCTCATGTTCACAAACGACCAATTGATCGTACGTGTTGGACCTCCCACTTGCCATACTTCGCCTCCGTTAGGACTATTCAAAATCACATCTGTATTTTGATTAATCGTAAAATCTGCATTTGATGTATCCGGAACGGCTCCAGCACTTATAATTCGAATACGGGCTTGAGAAGTTTGAAGATTATTAATTGGGTTCCAAGAGTAAGACCCAGTATAGGCTGAAGGATACGCAATTGGCGTAAAGGTGGCACCTCCATTTGTGCTCAGCTCTAGGGCGTAAGAGCCTGTTACCCCATAGCCCGTCCAAGTAATATTGGTTGAGCTACATCCTATAAATGAATTTCCGCCATTAGGTGAATTCAATACAATATACGGTTGACGAATGGTGAAATAAGCGGATGTATCGATTGCATTCGTTCCTCCTATTTCGCTAATACGAACCCATGCCTGATTCGTCAACACATTTGGAATAGAAGCTGCAGGCCATGTATAAGATCCCGCAGAGATATTGGTGCTATTGACAATCGTATTCCAAGTGCTACCCTGATTCGTACTATACTCAATCTTAACAAAGTTTGAGGTCGTGTATCCATAGAACCAAGAAATGGTCGTCGAATTATTCCAATAAACGGTGCTACCAGCATTTGGCGAACTGACACTAATGAATGGTGTCGCAGGTTGAATAGTAAAGACCGCATCGCTTACATCACTCTTACACGTATTAGAAGTGTTCGTTACACGTACCAATGCATTCATCGATGGATTATTCGGCACACTCCAAGAAAACGAAGCAGGACTAGAATATGCATAATAGCTCGTATTAATAGCATTCCACGTAACCCCATTATCGGTAGAGTACTCCAAATTCCAATAGTAATTACTCATATTGGCAAAGGACCATTGAATATTATGAACAGTACCGACAGTCCATATCTCTCCTCCGTTAGGAGCATTCACAATTACATCCGTATTCTTGTTGATTGTAAAATTGCTAGCAGAAGTATCACTCACCGCGTTACTTGCGCTCACGCGAATACGCGCTTGCGAAGTTTGTACGTTATTAATCGGATTCCAACTATAGCTAGAAGTATAAGAACTCGTGGTGGCAACGGATGTATAAGTCACACCACCATCCGTACTCAATTCAATGGTGTAAGGACCAGAAGTCCCAAATGGCGTCCAACTAATCGTCGTATTGCCACAACCTGTAAAGGTATTTCCTCCATTAGGTGCGCTCAAAACAATATAAGGCTGACGGATCGTAAAGTTCCCTGATGTGCCAACAGCAGATGTTCCACCAATTTCGCTCACACGCACTAATGCCTGTGTAGTATAGGAAGATGGAGGCGTCCATGAATAAGAGCCCGTCGACATACTCGTACTGTTAACTATCGTGGTCCAGCTATTTCCATTGTTCAAACTATATTCTAACTTAACAAAAGATGCAGAGGTATAACTCGAGTACCAGGTAATGCTAGTCGGATTGGACCAATAAACAGTAGATCCTGTTGAAGGGGCAGTTACTGTTATACTTGGCGTAGGCGGTACTATGGTAAATATCGCATCACTCACGTCACTCATACAACTGGTAGTATGATCCTTCACTCTCACTAGCGCAGTAGTGGATGGATTATTAGGAATGGTCCATGTATAGGAAGCATTCGTAGAACTCTGATAATAATTACTTATAATGGAATTCCATGTAACGCCATTATCCGTAGAATAATCTAAATCATAATAATTGCTTGTACCAGCTGCAGTCCAGCTAATAGTACGTGTCGATCCTCCCACTTGCCAGCTTTCCCCTCCGTTAGGTGAGGTGACTATTAAAGGCGCGTTAATGGAAAAAGTATTATCACTTTCATCCACTACACTTGGCGTTCCTTGATCATAAACTCGAACCTTCACTTGATTGCTACTCAAGTTTGGCAAAGTCCAGGCAAAAGACCCAGTGCTACCCGGCTGATTATAACCTGTTGCCAAGAATATCCAGGTTAAACCGCCATTGATGGAATAATCAATATTATAGTAATGACTGGTACCGCTTATCGTCCAGGTAATATTGTGCGTGCTACAACCCGCCCAACTTTCTCCTCCGTTAGGAGAAGTGACCGTAACACTCTGTGAAAAGCTACGCGTGCTAACAAACAAAAGCACCGCAAAAAGCGTGTACAACAGTTTTTTCATAGTAAAAATTTAAAAAAATCGTAGACAGAAGGATTTTGCGCTACGAAGGGCTCTAAATTAGCCAAAAATGATTAGAGTTTCGACCTTTTCTAACGCAAAAAATTAGTCATATTATGAATTTCATCCACCGGTCGAGCTCCTTTGTATAAGATATTAAAAACCGCCTCCGTTATAGGAAGCGCTACCTCATACTTACGATTATTTTCAAATATATTACGCACACTATAATACCCCTCCGCGATCATATTCATCTCCAATTGCGCAGCCTTTACAGAATACCCCTTCCCGATCATCATACCAAAGGCGCGATTGCGACTAAAATTAGAATAAGCTGTCACCAACAAATCCCCCAAGTAAGCACTTCCCTTGATATCTCTCTCTATTGGATGAACCACATCCACAAAGCGTTTGATCTCTTGAATAGCATTCGAAACTAAGACCGCCTGAAAGTTATCGCCATAGCCCAAACCATGACAAATCCCGCTCGCGACAGCTATGATGTTCTTCATCACCGCCGCTATCTCCGTACCGAAAATATCATCCGTGACATGCGCACGAATAAAACGACAGGCAAACAAGTCTGCAACCGCTTCTGCCAAAGGCATATTCGGACTAGAAAACGTTAAATAAGATAATTTCTCTTGTGCCACTTCCTCCGCATGGCAAGGACCACTTATCACCACAAAGCGATCATGTGATACCGACCAAAAACGCTCAAAATACTCCGCAATAATATAATTTTCCTGCTCTCCAGGAATCATTCCTTTAATGGCAGAAACAATCGTCTTGTTCTCTAAATGCGCTGCAGTAAGTCCTTCCAAGGCCTCCTTTAAAAAAGCGGAAGGAGTCGCAAAAACAATAGTATCGGCCGCTGCTAATACAGAACTTACGTCCGCATGCAGGACAATTTTACTACGATCTAATTGCGCCGCACTGATATAATTGGGGTGATGACCAAACTTTTCAATATGTGTTCGAGCGCTTTCACGACGAACCCACCAATGAATAGTAATGTCCTGCTCACACAAAATTTTCACAATAGCTGTTGCCCAGCTACCGCTACCCACTATGCCTATACTTTTGCGATTGGCGGCCATTAGAAACAGCTTATCCCTTAAGGAGTTCGCGAGCAATTACTAATTTCTGAATCTCACTAGTTCCCTCGCCTATCGTACATAATTTAGAATCACGCCAGAACTTCTCTACACAAAAATCTTTGGTATAACCATATCCTCCATGTATTTGAATCGCGTCTTCAGCAACCTGTACACAAATCTCAGAAGCGTAATATTTAGCGTAAGCCGATTCACGCGTTACTTTCTCCCCACGATTCTTCATATCTGCCGATTGTAAAGTCAATAACTCTGCCGCTTCGATTTTCATTTTCATATCTGCCAACTTGAAGGAAATACCTTGGAAATTAGCAATAGGCTGATTGAATTGATGACGCTCTTTCGCATATTTAATACTAGCCTCATAAGCACCAATTGCAATCCCACACGATAAAGCAGCAATCGAAATACGACCACCATCTAAAATCTTCATCGATTGCACAAATCCATCTCCAACTTGGCCTAACACATTCGTTTCAGGAATACGACAATTATCAAAAATCATTTCGGCTGTTTCAGAAGCGCGCATTCCTAACTTGTTTTCTTTCTTACCTGCACTGAATCCTGGCGTACCACGTTCCACTACAAAAGCAGTCATACCATGACTATCCCCTACCTCTCCGGTACGTGCAATTACTACTGCCACATCTCCTGATTTACCATGCGTAATCCAACATTTAGTTCCATTCAACACCCATTCATTACCCTCTTTATGTGCAACACATTTCATATTACCTGCATCTGAACCTGTATTCGGCTCCGTCAATCCCCATGCGCCCAACCACTCTCCGGTAGCCAATTTCGGCAACCAACGCTTCTTTTGTTCCTCAGTTCCAAATTGCAAAATATGACCCGTACACAAAGAGTTATGCGCCGCAACCGACAACCCGATAGAACTACAAACCTTCGTCACTTCCGTGATTACAGTATAGTATTCCAAATAGCCGAAGCCACTTCCACCGTATTCAGTTGGCACTAAAACACCCATCAATCCTAATTCTCCCATTTTGGTGAACAACTCACGTGGGAAATGCTGTGTTTCATCCCATTCCATTACGTAAGGACGAATATGTTTATTTGCGAAATCACGTACTGTTTCTGCAATCATGTTTTGATTTTCTGTCGGAGCAAAATTCATCATACCAAATACTATTTTAGGTTGGCGAATTTACGATAATTGAAGCAAATTTTAATGATAAGTAATGTAAAACCTCCACTTTTCTCCAGATTCGAAATGTAATCCTTGAATTTCTTGCAATTCCTGCTCAGAATTAATTCGCTGATGCTCCTTTCTGTACTTCACAATCAACTTAGCATTCCTAAAGCCCAAATAAGGATGGTGCCCCATTTCTTCCAAAGAACAGTAATTAATTTTTAAAAAATGACGGGTAGCACTATCTACAAAAACTCGATTTTGAATCACCAGAAAACAAGAGTCACGTAAGCCATAAACCTCCTTCAACTGCTCTACCGCATAAAATCCACCTAAACGATCTCGATACTTTATGATCCGCATCGCTAATTTGGCGCCTATCATTGGTAAAGCTTCCAATTGTGCAGAATCTGCACTATTCAATTCAACTTTTTGAAAAACTTTAGCTTTTCGGCCTTGATTATCATACTTTTTCGAATGAGCACCATTCGATGTTTGCTTGAAATATTTCGAATGCACCCTTACAACAGTACTATCGCCTTGAATCATCAAATTATTTGCTGTAGGTCGATTCATGACATGCCGCCAAGTAAAACTTAAACACAAAAGCCCAAATATTAATAATAATAAGCGCTTCTCATTTTTAGCAAACAGCCAAAACTCCTTTCGTTTCATTTATAAACTTGATTTCTATTAATTAACGCAAAATCAGTTGTTTTTATTTTAGCTGTAATAAATTTTACCCTATAAAATCCTGATCATAAACTAAAAAAGCCCCGAATTCGGGGCTTTTTTAATGTATAGGCTTCCTTGTATTACTTCAAAGCATTTTCCAAATCAGCAATCAAATCTTCAGCATCTTCAATACCCACACTTAAACGAATCAAGCCATCGCTCAAACCGTTTTTAATACGTTCCTCTCTTGGTATAGACGCATGTGTCATCGTTGCAGGATGGTTGATCAATGACTCTACCCCGCCCAATGATTCTGCCAAAGCAAATAAATGCGTCGACTTCAACACTTTTTTAGCTGCCTCTACACTCTCGTCTTTCAATTCAAAGCTCATCATTCCTCCAAATCCACGCATCTGCTTTTTAGCAATCTCGTAATTCGGGTGATCGCTAAATCCGCACCAGTAAACGCGTTTCACCTTCGGATGATTACGCAAATAATGCGCAATAAGTTCTCCATTCTCACAATGCTGACGCATACGCACATGCAAAGTTTTGATTCCGCGTAAAACTAAGAAGCAATCAAACGGACCCGGTACAGCACCACACGACTTCTGAATAAAATACAACTTCTCATGTAATTCTGTAGAATTCATCACCAATGCACCTTGGATAACATCACTATGCCCACCCAAATACTTCGTTACAGAATGCATCACAATATCTGCTCCCAAATCCAATGGGTTTTGCAAATACGGCGTTGCAAACGTATTATCGACACATAACAAAACATTATGCTTCTTCGTTATTTGCGCTAAAGCTGCGATATCACAAATATTCATCAACGGATTAGTAGGCGTTTCTGTCCATACCAATTTCGTATTTTCATTGATGAAAGGCTCGATAGCACTCGCATCCTGCATATTCACAGAATGAAACTTAATACCGAATTTTTCAAAAATCTTCGTAAACAAACGGTAAGTGCCACCATACATATCATTCGCACAAATAACTTCATCACCAGGTGATAATAACTTAATCACCGCATCCGTTGCAGCTACGCCTGAGCTAAAACTTAAACCGTATTTACCATTCTCAATAGCAGCTAAAGCACCCTCTAATGCCTTACGCGTAGGATTTTGACTGCGCGCATATTCATACCCTTTATGTTCGCCAGGACCAGCCTGAACAAAGGTACTTGTTTGAAAAATAGGAGTCATAATCGCTCCCGTACTTGGATCCGGTTCAACACCGGCATGAATCAACTTCGTTGCCTGTTTCATGTATTATAATTTAGTTGACAAAAATAGCGCATTTACACGTGATTAATGATATTATTTACCATTTTGAAATCGTATTTTTACAGACGGATATAGAATGAAAATCTCGGCTTCGATATATAGTGCAAAAGCAGCATCTCTGCCCGCTCTTTTAAAAGAATTGGATAATCACGGCGTCAACCTACTCCACGTAGACTGTAACGACGATCCAAAAGTCTTTGCCGACATCGAACAAATCAATCAACTGAGCAATACACCTGTCGACTTACACATCATTTCATCGACGCCAGAAAAGTATTTTGAAGCTATTGCAAATGCGAACCCTTCGCAAGTTTCTTTCCAATACGAGAACTTCCCTGCTCCGGTAAACTTCCCGAAAAACAGAACCTATAAAATCGGTCTAGCCATCACCTCTGCAACAAGTATCGATGTATTTGAAAGCTATCAAGCACAGTGCGATTATATCTTGTTAATGACCACTACGCCTGGTCAGTCGGGTGGCACTTTCGATAAAAACACCTTTTTAAGAATACGTGAATTCCAAAAGCGCTTTCCTAAAATACCTGTACAAGTAGATGGTGGCGTCAATGCTGAAGTAAGTTTTATTCTTAGACATTTAGGCGTTCAAACTGCAGTAGTTGGTTCCTACCTCTTCAAACAAGAAACCCTCGGTGCAGCCTTATTACAGCTTCATCGACCGATGGTTGGTTCGCATTATCAAATAAGCGACTTTATGCTTTCCATAAACGAGCTACCGATACTTACTGAAAACGAATTATCTCTTCGAAAGGCCTTACAGTCAATCGATGATTATAAAATGGCCTTCACCTGTATCTGCGATGCAGCCGGTCACTTAACAGGATTAATTTCAAATGCAGATATACGCAAAGGACTATTGAAACAATGGGAAGCATGGCCGAATATTGACGTGCATCAATTAATCAATAGAACACCATTAAAAATTCAAGAATCTGCAACAATTCATGGACTTTTAGAGTTTATTCAACAAGTCGACTTCCCAGTTCAATACTTGCCGGTAGTTGATGCGCAAAAAAAACTGAAAGGGGCCGTATTATTCACCCAATTGATAAAAGGAGAATTATAATTATGATAGTACATTTAAACAGCAACATCACAGAATTAGAGGCGAGAGAATTAGCACATGCAACTTCTTCCACTATTGCCTTTAATGGCTCATTTTACGTCCTTGTAACGCCTTCGGCTGTAAAAGAACTTCCAACAATTCTTGCAGGAAAAAGCAGCGGATCGTGGGCCATGGAAAGTGATATCCAATTAGCTTCTAGAAAATACCTTCCTGAAACTCGTTTAGTACAATGGGGAAAATCAAGTGTGGGTGGTCAGACGAAAAACACAGTAGTGATTGCTGGTCCTTGTAGTGTTGAAAGTGAAGAGCAAATTATGCAAAGTGCAGAAATGCTAGTGAGCCTTGGCATCAATACTTTGCGCGCTGGCTGTTATAAGCCGCGTACCTCTCCTTATTCCTTCCAAGGTTTAGGATTAGAAGGCTTATTATTGCTTTCTAAAATGCGCGAAAAGTATGGCTTGAAAGTAATCACAGAAGTAAAAGACTCTTCACATATCGAAGAAGTAATCGAACATACCGACATCATTCAAATCGGCGCTAAAGCGATGTATGATCATAGTATCCTTCGTCGTTGCGGACAAATAAATAAACCAATCTTGCTTAAGCGAGGCTTTGGCTCTACGTTACAAGAATTTGTACAAGCAGCAGAATTCATTTTAAGCGCAGGTAACGATCAAGTGATGTTGTGCGAACGCGGTATTCGTACCTTCGAAACAAAGACTCGTTTTACCTTCGACCTTTGTGGCGCTGCCTATTTGAAAGAGTATACAAACTTACCAGTGATTCTCGACCCTTCACATGCAATGGGTTATGCATACGGTGTTCCAGATTTGGCAAAAGCTTCCGTAGCCTTTGGTTGCGATGGTTTATTGATCGAAGTTCACCCGAACCCTAAAGTGGCTAAATCAGATGCTTCACAGCAATTGGATCATGCGCAGTTCGCACAATTACATGGCGAAATGAAAGTGATTGCCGGAGCGGTGGGTCGTCAATTAATCTAAAGACCAAGAATTATACTTGTAGCATGGATGCCACCACTGGCGCTATTTTCTTAGCCCATGCGGTGTATTGTGCGGCTCCGGGATGTAATAAATCCGAGGCCAGCCAGTTTTCGTGTTCCTCACGCGATAACGCTGTGATATCAACAAAACGAATCCCTCGTTTAGCTGCTTCCTCAGCCTTCGCCTTGTTATAAGCATCTATCTCTGCAGCAACCACTTTCGCATCACGCTTATTTTCAGCAGCAAAAGGTGTATGCCCCCAATCAGGAATCGATACCATAAAAACACGACTGCTATCTCCTCCTGCAAAGGCAATGGCGCGATCCATTAACCCATTCAACTCCGTTATATAATTCGCTACACTACGTCCACGATATTGATTATTCACCCCTATTAATAAGCTTACCAAATCAAAGGTCTGACCTTCGATAGCGGCAGCATCTATCCCCTTCAAAAGCTCATCCGTCGTCCATCCCGTAACAGCAATGGTCAAAGGTTCCGACACTTCAATCCCCTTCTGCAAAAGAATTTGACGCATTTGAAACGGCCAACGCTCATTCATTTCCACTAATTCACCAATAGTATAAGAATCGCCTAAGGCTAAATATTTAATCATATTGCAAAATACAGCTTTCATTTCAAATCTTGTATCTATACCTTTGTAGTATGCATACCTATCTTATTAAAAACGCAAGAATCGTTAATGAAGGAACACAATTCTACGGAGAGGTGTTAATCAAAAACGGACGAATTGAAAAGATTGCTTCGCAAATCGATGTACTCGAAAACTGTATCGAAATTGATGCGAATGGCAAAATGTTAATGCCAGGCATTATTGACGATCAGGTGCATTTTAGAGAGCCAGGCCTAACGCATAAGGCAACGATTTACTCAGAAGCCAAAGCAGGAATTGCGGGCGGTGTGACCACATTTATGGAAATGCCAAACACCAACCCTCCTGCAACGACGCAAGACCTATTGCAACAGAAATATGATATTGCTGCCACTACTTCCCTTGCGAATTATTCCTTCTACATGGGCGTCAGCAATGACAACTATGAAGAGGTGATGCGCACTAACGGAGCAGAAGTATGTGGACTTAAAATCTTCATGGGATCCTCTACAGGAAACATGTTAGTAGACAATGAAGAAACACTCAATCGCGTATTTGCAAATACGCCACTAGTCATATCCACCCATTGTGAATCGGAGCAAATCATTCGTACGAATACAGAGAAGGCAAAAGCTATTTACGGAGAGCAGATTCCAATTCAGCAACACCCAATTATACGTAACGAAGAAGCTTGTTTAGCCTCCTCTTCAATTGCCGTTGCACTAGCTAAAAAGTACGGCACGCGACTCAATGTGTTTCACATTTCTACTGCGGATGAAATTCAATTATTTGAAAGCAGCGTCGATCGCAATGCCTCCACAGCAGAGGTTTTGAAAGCACTTGCATCCAAAAACATCACTTCTGAAATTTGTGTGCATCACTTACATTTCGACGCTTCGCAATATGATACCTTAGGGGCTTTAATCAAATGTAATCCTGCTATCAAAGCGGCGCATCATAAGAAAGCTTTGTTCGAAGCAATGCTCGACAATAAACTAGATTTAATAGCTACCGACCATGCGCCTCATACCTGGGAAGAAAAACAATTACCCGGCTTAGCAGCACCGAGCGGATTGCCATTATTGCAACACAGCCTGAATATGATGTTAGGCTTTTACAAAGAAGGCCGAATCAGCTTAGAAAAAATCGTAGAGAAAATGTGTCATGCCCCTGCGACTATTTTTAGAGTAAAAGACAGAGGCTTTATCCGTGAAGGATATGCAGCAGATTTAGTATTGGTGAATCTTGAAGCTACTTACCAAGTCACTAAAGAAAACATACTTTACAAATGCGGTTGGAGTCCCTTAGAAGGCAACACCTTACAAGGAAAGATCACCCATACATTTGTGAATGGCCATTTAGTATTTGAAAATGGAAAATTCGATGAATGTATGAACGGGATGCGATTAACGTTTAATCAATAATTCATTAAAATGGTTAGTGTCTCACTTTATGTCCCGATTCTTCGGGACGTGACTCACGTTATGTCCCGAATCTTCGGGACGTGTCTCACGAACCATTTTAATTTCTAAAAATTGAATTTTTACGGTTCGTGGGGACACGAACCGTGGCGATTAACACGAACGCGATGTTATTAGACATAAAAAAAGCGCGAGAAAATTCTCGCGCTTTTTTTATGATTGAAAAACTAAATTAGTTCTTAGTCAATTTCAAAGTTGTTTGTTCTGCACCATTGCTTACACGAACTAAATACTGACCAGCAGTTAAGTTCGCAGTGTTCAATAATACATTACCAGTTGCAGCTACAGAAGTTTCTGAAAGCACAACTTGACCTAACAAATTCATTACATCTACACGGAAGTTATTTCCTTTATTGCTTTGAACGAATACAGAAACTCGATCAGAAGCAGGATTAGGATACATGTAAACGCTATTTTGCAAGTCGTTAGTTGTTGTTCCATTCGGGAAATTAACGCGAGACTGATTCGCATTTAAAATCATTCCTGAAGTTTGATCAATCAACAAAGCAATTGCATTAAAATCTAATGGATTGCTACCTGCAGGGATCGTATAGTTAAATGAATAAGATTGTGTTGAACCAGCAGTTACTGGAGATGAAATGGTGTTTGCACGACCAGTGAAGGTATTATCAATTACACGTGCTACGAAATCGTATTCCATTTTTGCAGCAGGAACAGGATTTGTTTCTGATTGCCAAACGTGACCAGCACCATTCAATGCAATATTTTGAGACGCAGAAGAATAGTAGTTAGTTTGATTGTAACTAGCATCTGTACCTGTAACATTGTCTTCAGTTACGATATAAGCCAAACGGTAAGAACCAGCTAAGTCAACCGCAAAATGACAGCTAACGTCAGAAGTTAGGTTCATACCAGAAAGCGTATTCGTTAACGTGATATCTGCGAAACCAAAGTCAGGTTTGTGTGCAGTATATTGCGCGAAAGCTGCTGAAGGATCATCTGTTTCTTTACGATCTACTACGATTGAAGGATAACCACTAATAAAGCCACCAATACCTGCATCATAAGTCGTTTCAGTCATTGGATCATTATTGTGTACTGCGATAACTACTGCATCCGCTTTCACTTTATGGATTGAATCCATGTATACAGCACCTCTTGGGCACCATCCACACCAAGTACCTGTAGCTTCTTCAAAAGTTACATAGTGAACAGGATTGAAGGCAGCACCGGTAACACCAGTGATGAAATAGTTGTTCATTGGATCCGTATCACCAGTCATTGTAACCACACAGTTAATTGCTTTGTGAGTTGTCGCAGTAACAGGAACAGCAGGACTAACAACGAAAGAATAAGTTTGGAATGGAGCGATGTTCAATCCAGTTTTAACATCACTTACAGGACCACTACCGTCATCATAAGTAAACGTAAAACCAGTGATTGTATTCGTACCGTAGTTAACTACCTTTGCCGTAATTGGCATATTACCTGGAGATAAAATATAAGAAGCTGTAGCGCCATCATGAGGAGTAACGTCTACCAACATGATTTCATCCGTAGGTTGCGTACCCGGAACATAAGTCCAATAGCTATTATCAGACGCATCATCCAAAGCAGGATTCGATGCAGAATTCAAAGCAGGAGAACCTGGAACCATCATAGCAGAAGTGCTATTGAATTGTAATCCAGCAGTAAGGTTCAATGTTACTGCAGCACCTGTTGAGTTACCCGCACGTTGATCAACGATATGAATCTTGTTAGATGTTTCTTCCAACACAATTGACCAATAGGTGTAAATGGTTGCAGAACTTGCATGGCTGTAAGAGTTAAATGACACCCACAATTGACGATTAGGAGCGGTTCCTAAAACGGTAGTGATAATTTTATCATTTGCACCGGTACCTTGTAAACCCCAAACGCACACTGACTTATCAGGAATGGAAGCACTTGGTAATGCTGCGTTCGTGCTTGCAGGCGCAGGAAGTGCTGTTGCTACGTCGAATGTTAATACACCAGAGGTAGAAACTTTGAAACTTGTTTCCGTTACACCGTTAAATTGGAAGGTAAAAGGAATCGTTTGTGCTGGCGACCAAGCTGCTGTTGCACTAGTTGCTTGAATCGTAGTCCAAGGTGCTGCAGCCGTACTAGGTTGCTCCACATAGGTATTCAATCCACCAGGATTGTTACCTGCATTTGGATTAGGGATCATCCAATATTGCGCTTTAGCGCTGAACATGGCTGACATCCCCATTAAAAATAGAAGGCTAATTTTCTTCATGTTTGAGTATGTTTTTATAAGTGGTTTGTTAATTGAATTTACGAATAAATATCAATATCCCAAAATTCGCATCATGGAATCTGCCGTTTGCTCTTTTCGGAATAAACGTGTGGTAATTTTACCTTCTTCATCACGATCTATCAATACGTGTTTAGGTGCAGGTACCAAGCAGTGCTTAATTCCACCATAACCACTCAACGACTCTTGATAAGCACCTGTATGGAAGAACCCAATAAATAAAGGCTCCGTCTTTGAAATTTTCGGCAAATAAATCTGTGCAATATTCGCTTCGGAATTATAATAGTCATGACTGTCGCAAGTCAATCCTCCCAAATTCACGCGGTGATATTCTTCCTCCCATTTATTAATCGGCAACATGATAAACTTCTGTCCGATTCCCCAAGTATCAGGCAAAGTGGTAATGAAAGAGGAATCAATCATATACCATAACTCATTATCATTCTGTAATTTTTGATCTAATACGCTATAAACCGCTGCACCACTCTCTCCTACTGTAAAACTACCGAACTCCGTATAGATATGCGGTACAGGCACTTTCGCACGCTTACATGCATTTTTAATCTGTAACACGATTTCATTAATCATGTAGTCGTAATCATAGGTAAAGTTCAATGAATTACGAATCGGAAACCCGCCTCCGATATTAATCGAGTCCAAGGTCTCACACTCCTTTCTCAAATTACAATACACATCCAATGCCTTATTCAACTCACTCCAATAATACGCATCATCCTTAATCCCTGTATTGATAAAGAAATGCAACATCTTCAAATCGAAGCGGTCATTATCCTTAATCTTCGCTAAATAAAAATTGACAATATCTTTTGAACGAATGCCTAAACGCGACGTGTAAAACTGAAACTGAGGTTCTTCTTCCGCTGCAATACGAATTCCAATATTACACTTCGTCTTCACCATTTTGTCGTAATCCTTAAACTCTTCTTTGTTATCCAAAATTGGCGTAACATTAAAGCCCTCATTGATCATCTGACTCAAACGGCGTGTATAAGCTTTTGTCTTATATCCATTCGAAACAATCTTCGTTTGCTTATTGATTTTTTTTCGACGATATAAACGCATAATAATCTCCAAATCAAAAGCAAAGGATGTTTCTAAGTGAATATCATTCTTCAACGCCTCTTCCAAAATAAAATTAAAATGACTACTCTTCGTACAATAACAATAATTGTATTCAGCTTCGTACTTATGTTGCTTAAATGCCTTCGCAAACATCTTCTTAGCCGATTGAATCTGATCACTAATCTTTGGCAAGTAAGTAAGCTTTAAAGGCGTACCATACTTTTTAGTAATCTCTAAAATATCAATATCATGAAAAAACAATCGATTATCACGCACTTTGAATCCGTCTTGAGGAAAATCAAAAGTCTGATGCACTAGGTCGCTGTAACGGTTTGACATTTCTTAAATTAATTCGGTTTAAGTTTTCTAAATAGGAGGATAAAAGTACTTAATAAGCTGTTTATTTCTCACAATTTGCTTTAATTTTATCAATCAACAAGCAACAAAAAATGATATTAGTTTGCGATGCCGGATCCAGTAAAATCGATTGGGCCTTTATCAATGGCAAAGAGGTTTTACAACTTCGAACACCCGGTACTAACCCAAGCCTATTACCCGATACTGCTAGTATACTTAAGATTTGGCTCTCAGCAGGACAAAGCTTTCCAAAAGAATTGGAAGAAATACATTTTTTCGGAGCAGGCTGTCGCAACGAAGCTTCTAATCTCAAGATTAAGGAGGCCTTATTACAAACATTTAAGATTGAAGGACCCATTGAAATCGACTCCGATATCGTAGGAGCGGCTAAAGGGCTATATGGCAATCATTCAGGCAATATATTAATATTGGGCACTGGATTAAATAGCGGCTTTTATGATGGGAAGAAAATAGCGTTTAAAACACCTTCCCTAGGTTATCTGCTCGGCGATGAAGGAAGTGGTTGCGACCTTGGCAAAACGATTCTTACTAATTATTTACGCAAAAATTTAAACCAGGAATTAAATAGCTGCCTGGAACAATATTTCTCCGAGAACAAAATCAGCGACCCAATCGCTTATGTTTATGGTCATATTGCACCTAATAAAGCAATAGCAGGTATTTTAATCGCCTTCAAGGATCATTTGCACAACGCGCAACTCAAACAACTGGTAAAGGAACGTTTTGAATTAATGATACAAAACAATTGTTTGGCTTACAAACCTTACGCCAATGAATTCAGAGCCGTTGGTAGCATTGCATTCCATTTCCAACATGAATTAGCCGAGTCCCTTGCGAAATACGATTATCACTTATCACAAGTTCAGCAGTCCCCTATTGAAGGCTTAATCTCATTTTACAGCAAGTAGGAATTCTTCATCATTCATCATTCATCATTCATCATTCATTATTCATTAAAACAAAAAGGCCTCTCTGAAATTCAGAGAGGCCTTTTTGTTATCGTTTACAAAACTTATTTAGTTACTACCAAACGTTTTGTCGCTTTGTATCCTGGAGCATCTACGCTTACCAT
>JAPJNH010000107.1 GCA_026461075.1 Chitinophagales bacterium | reverse complement strand
TTTGGTACGTGTAGGATGTTATCCGAATACAACTTCAACAGCGCACCTAACGAACAAGTATAACTGTGATTCGGTTGTTATTACTAATGTAGTTTACACGCCACATCCTGACACAACTACCTTGAATCTAGTACGTGTTGGGTGCTATGCAAACACAAGTACAACACTTCATTTAACGAATAAGTATAACTGTGATTCGGTTGTTATTACGAATGTGGTTTACACGCCACATAATGATACGACGACCTTGAATCTAGTACGTGTTGGTTGCTATGCGAATACTACTACAACAGCGCACTTAACGAATAAATATAACTGTGATTCAGTTGTGATTACTAATGTCATTTACACGCCGCACAATGACACGACTACCATGAATCTGGCACGTGTAGGATGTTATGCGAATACTTCTACAACAGCTCATTTAACGAATAAGTACAACTGCGACTCAGTCGTTATAACTAGTGTGGTTTACACGCCACATAATGATACGACGACTATTAATATTACGCACATCGGCTGTCGTCCGGATACGAGCTTCACATCGCCGTTTACGAATAGGGACGGCTGTGATTCATTTGTTACAGTATACTACCATTATATACCTCATCCAGATACTTTTGTAACCACTATAATTTTACCTTCTTATTCATGTTGTCAAGACTCAACAGCATCTGTAACTTATAAAAACAAGTATAATTGCGACTCTGTATATATTACGCATTTTGTTTGTTCTCCATCTGTTCAGGCGAATTGGGACTTTGATTCGATGGTGATTAATACAGTTGATACATTGGATTTACTTATTAATGATAAATATTGTCAATCTTCAGCTGTTAATGTGGTTCTCAACGGAAGCTTTAAGAATGGTTTAGGTACCCTGATTAACGTTAATGGCAAGATGGAATTGCAATATATACCGAACACTAATTTTGTTGGATTAGACTCGGTACCATATACACTTTCTTATTTGAATTCGGCTGTTTCCGATACTGCATGGGTATATATTGCCGTGCATCCATTAAATGAAAAGCCTATTGCTCAGAATGATTACGATAAAGCCATCCTAGGTACTTCGGTGACTGTTGCCATTTTAAGTAATGATAGTGATCCTGACTTAACGAATGTATACCCTGAAGGATTTATCCTTACGCCGTACTTATCTAGTTCATTACAGCAGCCTCAGAAGGGTACTATAGTCTTGCAAGGAACTAGTATTGTATACACACCATTTGTTACTGCGAATGGAATCGATAGTTTCCAATATGTAATTAAAGATAACGGCCGTCCTACTTTAAGAGATACTGCGTGGGTTTACATTACTATCGACACAACTTTGTCTGCGTTAATTGCTCGTCCAGATTATGCAACTACGACACTGAATACTGCTGTTTTAAGCACTTCTGTTACTGTAAATATTCATGCGAATGATTATAGTCCTATTAATCCTGTAAATACCTTTATATCAACTGTGCCTTCTCATGGTGTAGTTAATATTTTAGCAAGTGGTTGGTTGAACTACACGCCTGCTCAATACTTTGTAGGTAAGGACACGCTTGTGTATAATTATCTAGCATTATCGGGCGTAACTACATATCAGGATACAGCGATGGTTATTATTAACGTGACACCTTTGAATCAACCAATCTTTGCACAGAATGATTCAGTATTCGGTCGCTATGGTGTTCCATTAACTACACCACCTGTAACCCTTAATGATTATGATGCAGATGACAATATAGCTTCCGTAGGAAATATGTCTACTGCTACTGTATTTATTGATAAGAAGAAAACTTCGATACTAGCAAAACCTACACAAGGAACCATTGTCTTGAATAGTGACAATTCATTTACATGGACTCCAATTCAAAATAACAAAGCAAGAGGTTATCGTATTGATAGCTTCCAGTATGTTATTACGGATAATTATGATGCTACTGAGATTAATACGGATCATGCAGAGAAAGGGGCGTCTTCACGAGATACCGCTTGGGTTTATATTAGTGTTGGACAATGTGATTTAATCGTTGATGCTGGTCAATATCAATTAGTTTGTCCTGGAAACGCTATTCAATTAGGAGGTTCGAATACAGCATCCGGTGGATTTGGTAATTATACTTATTACTGGACAGATGCTTCTACTATGATTACATCATCTGTTGCTAACCCTACGTTTACATTTAGTCAGTCGACTGTGTTTACTCTGCAAGTATTTGACGAAAGTGGTTGTCGATTAAGTGATACAGTAAGTGTTGCTGTTAAAAACACAGTACCTGTTCAATTCTCTATTGATAGTGTTTTCTGTACGGGTGCTAGTCCGGTAGTCTTACAAGGCTTGCCATTGGGTGGTACATTTAATGGTGCAGGAATAACTACTATCAACGGTATTAGTCAGTTTAATCCTGCTTCCATTACCGTTGACACACCAATTGCTATCACGTATAATACTATTCAAAATGGATGTTATGTGAATGCTTCACATCCAGTAGCGGTACATCATTCTCCGACATTGAATGTGGGTGCTGATCAGATTATCTGTCCGCAAATGCAAGTGAATACTGCGCAGCTTTATGTGGCTGGTGCTGATAGCTTTGTTTGGTCGCCTGCTAATTCATTGAATAATGCCAACGTCTATAACCCAATTGCTTCGCCTGCGGCTTACACAGTTTATACTGTAATTGGTTACAAGAATGGCTGTTCTGCGATGGATAGTGTAGTCGTGGATATTTGTAAGCTTCCTAGTCAGCTTTCAATTGATGCTTTCGATGATAGTACGAAGATTCGCATGAATCAATCAGTGAATGTCTATGTGGCGCAAAATGACACGTCTTCATTGAAACCATTGATAAATTATCAATTGACGCAAGTTTCAAATCCTGCTCACGGTTCTATCCAATTATCTGGTGCGGCATTTAACTATACGCCAGCTAATAACTTTGTGGGTCGTGATACCTTCCAATACCAAATTTGTATACGCAATGGTGATCGAGATACTTGTGACATTGCGAATGTTTATATCACAGTTCGTCCGATTGCACCAGATTATTGGTTAGGCACGGAAGAGTCCCCACTTCCATGTTTGGATACCTTACTACGTCCTGCTGACGCTATTCAAGATGGCGTGATTGAAATATTGACTATGCCTATTTCAGGAACGGCGTGGGTAGATTCAATCGGGTATATTTATTACCAGGGTGGTAATCCTGACGCTAGCTTGGATAGTATCGTCTATCAAGTAACGGTTAATGGGTTGAGTGATATTGGTGTTATTTATATCTATTCGAATTGTACACCACCAGTATTACCATGTATGATTCCGGATGGTTTCAGCCCGAATAATGACAATGTGAATGATTACTTCTATATTGACTGTATCCCGCAATATCCGAATAGCAGATTGACAGTATATAACAGATGGGGAAATAGCGTTCATAATACGGCACCGTACCAAAATAATTGGGATGGAAAATATAATGGACAGGATTTGCCGGATGGTACCTATTTCTATATCTTGCAGTTTAATGATGGAATCACCCCTAATAAGTTAGGATATCTCATTATTCATAGATAGGCATGTTAAAATTGATTCGCTATATAATTTTGGTAATACTCGCTTTTGTTTTCGTCTCTTCGGAGTTGAAAGCACAGCAGGATCCTCAGTATACCTTATTTAATTTTAATCCTTTGACCAATAACCCCGCTACGGCAGGTGCTCGTGGTTGCCTTTCAGGTACCGCACAAATGCGCCGTCAATGGGTAGGGCTCGCCGGTTCGCCAATTACCATCAATGCCAATTTAAGTGCCCCCATTTTATTAACACACTCTGCCTGGGGATTTCATCTTTCTAATGATCAAATTGGTGTCAGTCGCTTTACAGGTGTTGAAGGAGATTATGTGTACAAAACGGAATTAGATAACGGTAGTCGCTTCTCATACGGATTTAGAGTGAGTGTTTTTAACTATCGAAATGATTTAACGCAAATAACGACCGTTACACCAGGTGATAATGCATTTATGTATAATGATAATTTGATCCTTGGTAATTTAGGATTTGGTTTTTTGTGGGAAAAGGAAAAGTTTTACTTGAGCCTTGGAATACCGCATGTATTCAATAATAAATTATCGGAAGTGCAGTTGACCGCCAAACAAACGCAACACTTTTATCTTCAGTCGGGTTATTCTTTCCTAGTGAATGATCACATAGACTTTGAACCGAACCTCCAACTAAAGTATACCTTTGGTGCGCCTATGCAGTTAAACGTTAATACCTTATTTGCATTTTATAAAATACTTTGGGCAGGCGTGAATTATAGAAGTGATTTTAGTAAAGCTCGCCTAGCAGCAACGGAAGGATTCTCTGCGATTTCTTATTTATACTTGAACAAGCACTTACGTGTTGGATTGGCCTATGATCAAACACTCAGTCGCCTACAATCAAGTCAGAGAGGGACCTACGAACTACTATTAGGTTATGATTGGGTACACAAACCTTTAAGAATGTTAACACCACGATTCTTCTAAACCAACATGATTCGCCTCTATAAAATTTTATTCATAAGTTTTTTGCTTGTCTGCTTAACTACTTCTCGTAGTGAAGGGCAATCATTGAATACCTTATTGAAAAGGGGAGATGCCTATGCAGAATTGTTTGCCTATGCTAAAGCGGTGGAGTATTACGAGAAAGCTGCTACCTATACGCCTAATGATAAAGCTTTACAGTTGAAGTTGGCAGAATGTTACCGCAAATTGAATAACGTTAAAAAGGCGACCTATTGGTGCGAACAAGCCTTATTACCTGGCGAAGGGAGTGCAGAACAGATATTAGCTTTTTCGCAATTATTGCAGCAAATGCAACAATATCAAAAGGCGCATATCGGCTTTGAAACGTATTATAAGCTGCATCCAAAAGAGCGTCGAGCTTTTTGGTTAAGATCCTCTGTTGATTCTGTGAAAACTTGGAATGAATCAAGTTCTAATTATATTATTAATAGCCTTTCTTTGAATGATTCTGTGTATAGTGATATCGGACCAATGTACACTGAAAGTGGCCTAGTCTTTTCTTCAGATCGAATTACCAAAAAGACTTCTAAAAGATATACCTGGACCAACGCAAGCTTTTATTCTTTATATGAAACCAACAGCCTAGGAAATCAATCATTTTCCACTCCTAAAGTAATCTGGGGTACTAATAATAGATTTCATGAGGCAGTAACAACATGCAATCCTTCTGGTACCGTAATGTATTTCACTAAAGGAAGTAGTTACAAACGTAGACCATTACCAGATGAAGACAAAATTGTTCGTTTGCAAATTATGTCTAGAAAGAAGCTGCCTTCAGGAGAATGGTCTAAGCCAATTCCTTTCGCTTTTAATAACGAAGAATATAGTTATGGTCATCCAGCTCTTACACCTGATGCTAGCGCACTTTATTTCGTAAGCGATTGTCCTGGAGGTTACGGTGGAGTCGATATTTATGTATGCTATTGGGAAAATGATCATTGGGGGAAGCCGATTAATTTAGGTCCTGAAGTGAATAGTGAAGGAGATGAAATGTTCCCATTTATCGCATCTGATGGAACTTTATTTTTTGCAAGTAATGGGCATGCAGGATTAGGAGGATTGGATATTTATTCTGCTCGTAAAATCTTAAACCAATGGACATTTGTTAAAAATCTTGGAGGTGGAATAAATAGCTCTTTTGACGATTTTGGATATGTAACACAGTTTGGATCTAATGGATATTTCTGTTCTAATCGCGATGGAAGCGATGATATCTTCTCATTTAGCAAGGTGGCAATAAATCTTACAGTTATTGTTTACGATAAGCGATCGGGTTATCCTCTTTCTAATGCGAATGTTACTGTCTTTGAAGATGATAAGCCTATTACACGATTGAAATCCGATGCCAAAGGTGAAGTGAAATCTATTTTAGGCATCGACAAAAATTATACGTTTAAAGCGGATCGTCCAGGTTTTGAACCAAATGAAATTAAATTTTCGAGCATTGGCTTACTTGCAGAACCTGCACCAGTAAGAATACCGCTTAATAAAATTACGAAATTTGATTTGCGAGGTGTAGTTTATAATGCTGGTCGAAAAATGCCAATTAACAACGTCCGTGTTCTGTTAGAAGATCAAACATCAGGTAGAAAAGAAGAGATTCTTACGGACCCAAGAGGATCTTATCATTTTGATCTGGAGCCAGAACATGATTATGTGGTTAAAGCTGCAACGGAAAAATGTGGTGAGCTCACTCGAGATACTACGACACGTGGATTAATTGGCTCAGCAACATTAATAATGAACTTACCTCTTTATTGTACAGGTGATACCATTAAAATTGAAAATATTTATTATGATTTAGATCGTTGGAGTATACGCCCAGATGCAGCAATTGAATTAGATAAATTATTCGCAATTTTAATTGCATATCCAACAATGAAGATTGAATTACGTAGTCATACAGATTCACGTGCGCCAGATGATTATAACATGACTTTATCTCAAAGACGTGCAACAAGCGCAGTAAACTATCTAATAAGTAAAGGAATAGAAGTATCACGATTGATAGGTAAAGGATATGGTGAAACCCTTCTTGTAAATAGATGCGCAGATGCTATCCCTTGTACCGAAGCCGAGCATCAAGCTAATCGAAGAACAGAATTTATAATATTAAATCTTTAAAATAAAAAAGGCTTAATTGAATTTCAATTAAGCCTTTTTTGTTGCTGTATTTTTCTTATTTAAATAGTCCGTTTAATTCACCATTCACTTTAGCAATCACCTTTGCAAGGTCTTCTTTGCGTTCAGCAAAATTTAAATCGTCCACATTAATGATTAATACGGGACCGTCTTTGTAGCTACGGATCCAATTTTCATAATGTTCGTTCAAACGCTTTAGATAATCTAAGCGGATATTATCTTCATATTCACGACCACGTTTTTCAATTTGATTGACTAAGGTACCGATAGAGGCTCTTAGATAAATAATCAAATCTGGTGGCTGAACCATTGAGTTCAATGTTTTGAAAATTCTTTCATAGTTATTGAAATCACGCGTGCTCATCAAACCCATTTCATGAAGGTTTGGCGCGAAAATATTTGCGTCTTCGTAAATAGAACGATCTTGAACAACCACTTCTTTGCCTTTTAATATGTCAATGATTTGCTCGAAACGACTATTTAAAAAGTAGATTTGAAGATTGAAGCTCCAACGAACCATGTCTTCATAGAAGTCATTCAAGTAAGGGTTGTTTTCTACATCTTCGTAATGGGCTGTCCAACCGAAGTTTTTTGCAAGTAAACCCGTTAAGGTTGTTTTACCAGCGCCGATATTTCCTGCTACTACAATATGTTTATAAGAAGGAGTTGCTTTTTTCGCCACGTGTGTGTTCTGTTTAATAGGTTTGTAAAATTACGAAGAATCTTTTGCTAAATAAATCCTTTGTAGATTAATGTTTTAATTTATTCAATTGACTTTCTGCGATTTCTCTTGCTAGTCGATCACTCTCTATGTAATTTGCTATATCTAGACTATCATTGAATGGAGCAATCTCCATACAATTTTCAATTAGTTCGGCTATTTGTAAGAAGCTGATGCGTTCCTCCAAAAAAGCAGCAACAGCTACTTCATTTGCTGCGTTCATTGTGCAGGCTAAATTCCCACCCTTAGCTAAGGCTGCATAGGCCAAATCTAGACATCGGAAGGTATTTCGATCGGGGGCATGAAAAGTAAGACTAGGATAATCTAAAAAATTAAATCGTGGAAAATCTGTCTTAATACGGTATGGATAAGTGAAGGCGTATTGGATCGGTAACTTCATATCCGGAAGTCCCATTTGCGCTTTCATACTGCCATCTTCAAATTGAACTAAGCTATGAATGATACTTTGCGGATGTACAATAACGTCGATTTGTTCATTATTTAAACCGAACAGCCACTTGGCTTCAATGACCTCAAGCCCTTTATTCATCAAGCTTGCAGAGTCAATAGTTATTTTCGCACCCATGGTCCAGTTCGGATGCTTCAGAGCCTGTGCTTTTGTAACCTGTAAAAGTTCCTCTTTAGTTTTTCCGCGAAAGGGTCCACCACTTGCCGTCAGATAGATTTTCTCAATTTTATTATCCCATTCGCCAGCTAAGCATTGGAAAATGGCAGAGTGTTCCGAATCGACCGGATAGATATTTACGCCATTTTCTCGGGCTAGTTGAGTGATTAATGCACCCGCAACGACTAAGGTTTCTTTATTAGCTAAAGCGATATTCTTCTTTGCCTTTATTGCGCTGATAGTTGGTAATAAGCCTGAATACCCAACCATCGCTGTAAGCACGATATCGATGCTATCCATTTGAACGACTTGTTCAATAGCTGCAGCACCTCCATAAACCTTGATGGGTAAGTCTTCTAAAGCATTTTTCACCTTTTGATAGGCAGCAGCTTCAACTACAACTACTACATTTGGTTTAAATTGAATTGCTTGCTGAATCAATAAATCTGCATTTGAGTGAACTGTTAATACTTCAACGGCAAATTCTTCCGGATTGGCTGCAATCACCTCTAAGGCCTGTGTGCCGATACTTCCGCTACTTCCTAAAATGGCAATACGCTTTAATGTCTTCATTGTCTGCAAAATAAGAAAGGATTGTCTGAAAACGTCGATTTTTTTTAGAATTAGGGGCGTTTTTAGCCATTTTGTTGTTTTTTTCAATATTAACAATGAATTAATTTTTGTACATTAGCCAAGTATAATCCTTTTAAAAACCACTTTCAATGAAGAAAATTACTTTCTCTTTTTTGATGCTTGTTGCCCTAGTTTGTTTCGGAGTTTCTGAAGCGAATGCACAAGCTGTCGTTACTTCGGAGAGCTTTGATGGTACTACTTTTGTACCTAATAGCTGGTCCCTTTTCCCTGTTATTACGAACCCTCAAGGTGCGATCTGGTCGCGTCGTAATACGGGAACACAAACTGTCACTGTAGCTCCTCACACTGGCGCTGCAATGGCTTCTTTCCGTTCATCAGCTGCGAATAGTGCTGGTAACACACAATCTTTAGTATCACCTGCGTTTGATTTGTCTAACCGTGGCGCTAGCAATGCAGGAATCCGTTTTTGGATGTTCCGTGACAGTGGCTTTACTGCTAACGTAGATCGTATGGAGGTTTTAATCAACACAACTCCTGATACTAACGGAGCGGTGGTGATTGGCCAAATTGCACGTAACCGTTATGTTAATTTGCCTGATACGCAATTGGCGAATGGTTGGTATCAATATTCCTTCACTTTCCCTTCAAACTTTCAAGGTACTGCCAACTATGTAATGTTACGTGGTGTTTCTGCAGTAGGTAATCGTATGTATGTGGATGATGTTGAGTTTGATGCATTCCCTCCGCCATGTTCAGGTATGCCGTTTGTTGGCGATATTACCAACTCTTCTAACATTATTTGTAATGGAGGTGGTACAGCAACCTTGTCATTCACAAATCCTTTAACAGGAATTGCAGGTCTAACGTACCATTGGCAATATTCAGTGAATCCGTTAAATCCATTCACTGATTTCGGTGACACGCTTTCAAACACAGTAACGACGCCGGTATTAACGCAAACGACTTATTTCATGTGTACGGTACATTGCTCATATTCTGGTCAAGATTATATCACGAATATCGACTCAATCATTGTTTCTTCAAACCCTAACCCTACCATCACGCTTAATAACTTAACAGGCCCCATTTGCCCTAATGCAGGCGGTGTTACTTTAACAGCAACTGGTGCGGTTTCATACGTTTGGACACCTGCTACTACTATTAGCAACTTAGGAAACAACTTCGACTCAGTTTTGGCAAATCCTGCAGGAACAACAAACTATACTGTTGTTGGTACGGATGCTTTCGGTTGTACAGGAACAGCTAATACAACGGTACAATTAAATCAAGCTCCCGCTAAACAGCCTATTCAAATTTTGGTAGGTAATGATACTGTTTGTACAGGTGCAACTGTTATTTTACGCGGCAATCCAGGTGGTTTTGGTCCTAATACTAATACTTACGCTTGGTCAGATGGTAAAACTACTCGTAATGACACTATTATAGCAACCACTACTACTTTGTATGTTGTAACAGTTACGAATGGTGGTGGATGTAGCACATTGGATTCATTGAATCTAGTAGTTACACCTGGTACTGCTCCTTCAATCAGTGTGGTTGGCGGTCCTTTCAGTTCTTGTAATGCAACTCCGGTAACAATGAGTGTTACTGGTACTGGTACTTCTTACGCTTGGAGTCCTGCTAACTTCTTAGATACAACTGCCGGAACTACGGTTATTGCAACTCCTACGAATACTACTAACTATACTGTGACATCAACTTTAGGTAACTGTACGAATTCTGCTTTGATTACGGTATTGGCTGGATCATCTCCTACCTTGAACCCTACAGTGTACAGTATGAATAACCAAGCAATTGGTGATACGGTTTGTGCAGGATCAACGATTGTTTTGAATGCAATGCCTTTCGGTCAAAATGGTGTGAGCTATGTTTGGTCAGATGGTAAGACAACTCGTCGTGATACCATCACTCCAACTGCTTCTGCAATGTATATGGTGAATGCAACTTCTGCAATTGGTTGTACAAACACGGATTCAATCTACCTAACCGTAGTTCCTGCTCCAGTTCCTGCATTTACATTCTCTGCAACTGGTTGGACTGTTAATTTCACTGACGCTTCTACAGGAGCATTATCTTATACTTGGAGCTTCGGTGATGGTACTTTTGATAATACAGCTAACCCAACGCATACTTATGCTGCTGACGGTTCATATAATGTAACCTTAACTATCATGGGCGCTTGCGGACCTGATAGCACTACGCAATCTGTAACGGTAGCTTCTGGAATTGGTGTGAATGCAATTGCTAATTCTAGCTTTAGTGTTTATCCAAACCCTGCTGCTGATGTAATCGCAGTTCGTTTACCTGCTGCAACTACTTTGGTTATGACTAACGTAATGGGTCAAGAAGTAATGCATACAGAAATCGCTGCTCAAGCTACTTTGAATGTAAATCAATTGCCTGCTGGTGTTTATCGCATCAAGGCTTCTGATAAACAAGGAAAGGTTTATACAGCAAACTTCGTAAAGCAATAAGTTTTATAAATTGTTAAGATTAAGTCCCGATTAACATTGTTAGTCGGGACTTTTTCTTTTTATACGTTTGAAGTACGTACCTTCGGCAAATAATTAATGCGTATGAGAATTGGTATTGTTTGTTATCCAACCTTTGGAGGAAGTGGAGTATTGGCAACAGAGCTTGGTAAGGCACTTGCTGATCAAGGGCATGAGGTACATTTTATCACTTACAAACAACCAGCACGCTTATTAGACTCCTTTCATGAACGCATTTTTTATCATGAAGTGAACGTGAGTAATTATCCATTATTCGATTATCCTCCTTATGAATCTGCTTTGGCAGGACGTTTGGTGGATGTAGTTCAAAATGAGAAATTAGATTTACTGCATTTACATTACGCCATTCCGCATGCGGCTGCAGCCTATATGGCAAAGCAAATTTTAAAGGAAAAAGGAGTCACCATCCCTTATATCACAACGTTACACGGAACGGACATCACCTTGGTAGGAAAGGATGAAACATTCAAACCTTTAGTGGCGTTTTCCATCGAACAGTCTGATGCAATTACTACGGTATCAGAAGATTTAAAACGAGAAACGATTCAGTTTTTTGGCATTCAAAAGGCAATCGATGTGATTTATAATTTTGTTGATTTAAAGCGTTTTCGTAAGCACAATAAAGAACATTTCAGAAAAGCGATTGCTTCTGAAAATGAAAAAATTGTCATTCATACGTCGAACTTCCGTAAGGTAAAACGTGTAGAGGATGTCATCCATATTTTTAACAAAATTCATTCTCAAGTACCAGCTAAGCTCTTATTAATTGGTGATGGACCAGAGCGTCATAATGTGGAGCTTTTATGCCGTAATCTAGGCATTTTAGATCATGTGAAGTTCTTAGGTAAACAAGATGCCTTGGAAGAAATTCTAACCATTGGCGACCTCTTTTTGTTACCTTCTGAAACAGAAAGTTTTGGTTTGTCTGCGCTAGAGGCGATGGCATGTATGGTGCCTGTTATTTCTACCAACGCAGGAGGTTTACCCGAAGTAAATATTCATGGGCAAACGGGCTATATGGCAGATGTTGGAGATGTAGAAGCAATGGGGCAATTTGGAATCGACTTATTATCCAATCCAACCTTACATCAACAAATGCGTGAAAACGCGCTTGCGCAAGCAAAAACGTTTGATATCAAATATATCTTACCTAAATACACTGCTCTTTATGAGCGCGTGCTCTTACAGAATGGGAAGGGTGACTGCTTTAAAACGTGTACTCGTTAATTAAGAGAATCCATTAGTGGATTCCCATAAATAAACGATTCCAACGTACTTTCTGCCACATACTGCGTGGGTGTTCATCTAAACTAAAGAAGATGAATAAAGCTTTTCCTACTACGTGATCTTCTGGTACAAAGCCCCAATAGCGGCTATCTTCGCTATTATGACGATTGTCGCCCATCATCCAATAGTAGTTCATATTGAAGGTATAACTCTTCGCCTCCTTCCCGTTAATGAAGTATTTGCCCTCTTTTTCTTCTAAGGTATTATGCTCGTAAACACTTATGATTTCGCGATAGAAGCAAATATTAGCTGGTGTTAAAGTAACGGTAGCTCCTTTTTTAGGAATCCAAATTTTTCCATAATGATCCGCATTCCAACGATAGTGTAAAGTGTCATGTGGGAACACGCGTGCTTCCATAGCTGTGTCAGGACGTACATTGGGACGAACTTCGACGATATTACTCATCTGCTTAATGGCTACAGCATTCTCTGGGGTTAGAAACAGATTGAAGGAGCCGTCATTCATTTGCCAACCGTCTGTTACGCCCATGTCCATAATAGCTTCTGCATCGAGCATGGAGCCATTCGTGCGAACGATATATTCCATTTGACCTTTTGGTGGCGCATAACCCAATTTGCCATTTACATATAACACACTTTTTCTAACTTCAATAGTATCTCCAGGAATACCTACACAACGTTTGATATAATGTTCACGTTTATCGACCGGACGATTTAGCGGCGCCTTATATTCCATGGGATAGTTGAAAACTACCACATCGTTACGCTGTATATCTCCAAAACCAGGCAAGCGATGATATCCCCACTGTACCCAATCTAAATAGGATTGAACACCGATAACTGGGAAACTGTGATGCGTTAATGGAAACGCAATAGGAGTCATTGGTGTACGTGGCCCGTAGCTTAATTTACTTACAATCAAGAAATCGCCTATTAGCAAAGACTTTTCCATAGAGCCTGTCGGGATGTTGAACATCTCTCCGGTGAACATACGGATAATAGTAGCTGCAATGACTGCAAACAAAATCGCATCAGTCCATTCGCGTGTCTTCGACTTCTTCTTCTTTGGAGTGCTATCCTTGCTTGCTTCTGTTGTCTTTTGCCAAAATTTCCAGTTCATATCAAAAAATTGTGATGCTAATTTACCAAATATATTAATGCGCTCCCGAAGGGATAGTTAATAGGACTTAAATATTTTCTTTTTCCCAAATATTGTTCTTCTGTAAGAGTACGGCCTCCCCCCAAAACAACTTAGTAATTTGTTCAAAGGCAGAGGTATAATCAGAAACAAAAAACTGATGTGTTCCTAATATTGATTGCTGGTTGAGTAAAGAATGCTTAGCTAATAGTGATTTTACGGCTTCGGCAGTAATTAAGGTCGAGTCGAGTACTTCTACCTTCTTTTGGTAAAAGTCTTCAATATAGCCTTTAATAATAGGGTAGTGTGTGCATGCTAAGATCAATACATCGATGTCCTTTAATTCAGGCTGATTAAGGTATTCTTCCACTAATAACTTAGAGCCAGCATGTTTGCTAAAACCTTCTTCTATCAAATGAACTAATAAAGGTGTGGCTAAGGCATGTACGTCGGTAACGTCTTTTGCAGCTAGCTTTCTAGGGTATACTTTCGCGTGTACCGTTCCTTTCGTAGCGATGATGCCAACTTTCGCAATCGGGTAGTGTTGTTGGACAAAATCTACCATTGGATCAATTACATTTACCAATAATATTCGTTCTCCAAATTCACTTTGCAATGCTTCAAAAGCAGCTGCAGAAGCGGTATTGCACGCCACTACTACCATTTTACAATTTTGTTCTTCTAAGAATTTTGTAATGCCTAGCGAAAACTGACGAACGGCTTCGGCTGATTTATCTCCGTAAGGTAAATGCGCCGTATCACCGTAATAGACGAGGTTTTCATGCGGTAGCAGCTGACTAATAGCATGAGCTACCGTCAGTCCTCCGATACCTGAATCGAAAATGCCAATAGGTTGTGGTGCTTGCAAATTCACTACTCTAAAGTACGAAAATTAATCCTTATACGACTTGTAAGATGGCAAACTTTAGATAAAGCGTCTCTGGGATATTCCAAATGGCAGGATGATCCGGCGATTGTGGCTGGAATACCACTTGGCGTAATTGACGGCCTACATCATTCGCGGCTTCGGTAATTACTTGCTTGAATTCTTCTGGATAAATAAAATGACTGCAAGAGCTGCTAATCAAATAGCCGCCTGGCTTCACCAATTGCAGTCCACGACGATTGATTTCTTTATAGCCTCTCAAAGCGGCTTCTAAGTTTTTACGCGATTTGGTAAAGGCTGGAGGGTCGAGCATTACGACATCGAATTGTTCTCCTTTCTCTACCATGATTTTTAGCTCATCGAATACATTCACCGTACGGAATTCGCATTGTGAAAAGCCGTTCAGTTTGGCATTTTCGCGACATACATCGATAGCCTCTTGCGAAATGTCTAATCCGATTACTTCTTTGGCCCCGAACTTTGCGGCGTACATAGAAAAGGAGCCGGTATAGCTACAAGCATCTAGTACGCGTGCATTTTTAACGAAGGGTTGAATGGATAGACGGTTTTTTCTTTGATCGTGAAAAAAGCCAGTTTTCTGTCCATGTGCGATATCTACTTTAAACTGGATACCATCTTGTTTGAACACAAAATTAGTAGGGCCTTCGCCATAAATCCATCCGGTGCGTTCTTCTAATCCTTCGAGCGTACGTACACTTACGTCGCTGCGCTCATAAATCGCTTTCGGACCCACAACGGCTACTAAAGCATTAATGATTTCTTGGCGACGGATGTCCATGCCAAGCGTAAGAATTTGAACGACTAAAATATCTTCGAATTTATCAACTACTAAACCACTTAAGCCGTCTGCTTCCCCAAAGACGATACGGCAGTTTTTATCGTAGCCGATGCTTTTGCGATAGTTCCATGCCTTTTCAATCTGTTGTTTGAAAAAGTCGCCATTGATATTTTCTTGTTTTTTGCGCGAAAGTATACGGACGCGGATTAAGGAAGCGGGATTGATATATCCTTTTCCTAGGAAGTTGCCACGTTGATTGCAAACATCGACGATATCTCCAGCTTGGTATTCGCCTTCTTCGCTAACGATTTCATTGGCAAATACCCAAGGGTGACCGTGGGCGACGCGTTTATCTTTTCCTTTTCCGAGTGTTATAGTAGGCATGAGGGGAGGGTATAAAAATAAAAAACGCTTGATTTGAGACAAACCAAGCGTTTAGAATATGTTGCGTGACGCAATTATTTTTCAGCGATACGAGCTGCTTTACCACGTAAGTTACGTAGATAGAAGATACGTGCACGACGCACTTTACCACGCTTGTTAACTACGATTGTTTCGATTGTTGGTGAGTGAACAGGGAAGATACGCTCTACACCGATACCGTCAGAAATCTTACGGATAGTGAAAGTTTCTGTAGCGCCTGATCCACGACGTTGGATAACGTCACCTTTGAAAGACTGAGGACGAGTTTTGTCGCCTTCTACGATTTTATAAGTAACCGTAATGTTGTCACCTGCTTTGAAATCAGGGAAACTCTTACGAATAACTAGTTCATTTTCTACGAATTGAATTGCGTTCATAACACGAATGTTTTTATGAGGGAGTGCAAAGGTAAGTAATATTTCAGATTTACCAAGCTTTTTTAAAGATTTTTTATGGAACCAAAATTCCGCTAACGTAAGCGTTGACCAAGCGGTCTTCTGCAAAGTTTAACTGTGCTTTTCCTTTCATGGATGCATATTCATGCGCCCAACGGCTTTGCGACATTTTTTCAGCATGCGGCAATTCATGGCAAGAGGAGCAACGGCTTTCGTAGAGCTTCTTTCCTTCCGCTAGTTCTGCACTGCTTACGCCAGGAAAACGGGTTTCTGCTTGCTTTATTTGCTCCGCACTGAAGCCAGTACTCACGCTTGCGGTAGTACTTTTCTTAACACCACAGGCAAAACCGATTAAGGCGGCCATTAGACTTAAAACGAGGGTTCTTTTCATGTTTATTTTTTTTCAGGATTTAGGATAGCTTCTGCCTGTTTTTTTAATTTTTTATCGTTTTGAGCTTCCGCTTGCTTCAAACTTGCATTAGCTACTCTGTTGATGAGTTTTTCGATCTTTTCTTTACCGTATTTGCCTTCAAATAGCGCTCTATTCTTCATTAAATAGACGAAATCGTTACTTAAAACATTGATTTCGAAAAGATTCATTACCATAAACGGCACCTCTTCCGACAATTGCTCTTCCTTCAATCCTGAAAAATAAGCGCGAAGCACTTTTTCTTTCATTGGGTTATTGGAAGGTAATTTGATCAACAGATTGACTAAAAAACGACCGTCTTTTTCCCCTTTTTCGAAACGGGCAATCATATCTGCTAAACTTGGTAAGTTGAGCGCCTCTTGTGATTTTAAAATGAACTCAGGAACAGGTAATCCTCCCACTTGTTTGTTAAGGATACGTGCGTCTTCGTCAAAATAAATCATAGTAGGGTAAGCGTAAATACCAAACTGTTGGCTCAAACCAGGTCCTTCGCCCTTTTCCATATCTTGTTTGAAGTTGATATAATTGTTATTGTGTAATAATCCTACGGTATCGTCCGTAAAGACATTTGCCGCCATCCATTTGCAAGGACCACACCAAGATGTATAGCAATCGATAAAAATACCTTTATGTTCTGTCTTTGCTTTTTGCATAACCTCAGCCCAGTTGCTGTGCTCAAAATGAATACCTTTCGGAGCGGGCGCATAAGGAATCGCTTGCGCCAACACTTGCAAGGAGAGGATACTTAACAGAATACTTAATAAATAACGCATAATAGGGTTTGCTAGATTCTAAATTAATCCGTTGTTTTACTTGGTAAAGATAACAGAAATAATCCGACCTTTGCCATTCGAATATGCAGCAATTAAAGAGAATATTGTTAACAGTTTTTGCAAGCATCTTAATGATGAGTGCGGCGCGTGCGCAATATGCGGAGTGGGGTGCGAGTATTGGGATGTCTCATTATTTCGGAGATCTGAATGCTGACTTTAACCCAACACATCCTGGGGGGATGGCCATGCTCAATTATCGTAAAATTTTAAATCCGTTTTTTGCGTATAGATTCGATGCAATGGCTGGATTATCTTATTATGATTCAAAATGGTCTTCGAATCCTTATTGGGCTTATCAAAACTTAAACTTCAATGCTAAATATGGTTTGATTACTTCCATGCTAGAATTTAATCTTTTCAAATTTGAAGTGGATAAGGATAAATACGAAACGGCTTTTACACCTTATGTGGCTACCGGAGCAGGGCTTGGTTATTTCATCAATCAGGCCACTTATAATGGCGCTACCTATAAACTTTATGCGTTGCGTACTGAGGGTAGCAAATACAATCAAGTGTTTTTTTGCTTTCCGATGGAATTCGGTTTGAAATGGCGTTTGGCGAAAGCATGGACGCTTGCCGTGCACACTACCTATATTCCGACATCGACTGATTTCTTGGATGATGTCGCGGCAACCTATAATGGTAATGGTGTTATGGCAGGGAATAATAATCTAACAGATCCTTCCAATGTTCTAAATCCGTTAGGGGATGTCTTGAACAAACAAAGAGGAATGAAAGGAAAGGATGCTTTGTTATTAACAGGTATTTCATTGCATTATTCCATATTGTATAAACGCTGTCCGATGGTTGGCACAGATCCGGATGCGGATTATATCCGTTGGTGGAAGAGTAGATAAATTATGATTGAAACTTGTATCATTTTAGCGGGAGGTTTAGGAACGCGTTTGCAATCGGTGGTTGCGGACAAGCCGAAGGTGATGGCTAGTGTTGGTGAGCAACCTTTTTTGTATTATGTCTTTAGTTATTTGCAAAAGCAAGGGATAAAAAAAATAGTGCTTGCGGTATCTTATCAACGGGAGCAAGTAATGGCCTATGCCGATACCTGGAAGGATCGTTTTGAAATCGTGTATAGCATTGAAGAGACGCCACTCGGTACCGGAGGCGCTATACGTCAGGCAGTATTAGATTTGACTGATGAACAGGTGCTTATATTAAATGGAGATACCTTCTTTCCAATTGATTTAAAGGATCTCTCCACGAAACATACGCATTTGCCAGAAACTGATATGACTATAGCCTTAAAGCCAATGACAAACTTTGATCGTTATGGTGTTGTAAATATAGATGAAGAAAATAATATCACTTCATTCAGTGAAAAAGAGGCACGTGCAGCCGGAAATATTAATGGAGGGATTTATGCGCTGCGTACAGCCTGTCTGAAGGAGTTTATCTTTCCTGCAAAATTCAGCTTCGAAAAGGATTTCATGGAGTCGCATGTGAATATGCTTTACTTTAAAGGGTACACGTATCAAGACTATTTTATTGATATTGGCATTCCTGAAGATTATGCCACCGCTAATGAAATTTTACCTGCGAACTATTAATTTTAATCATGCGCTTTATAGTAAGTTTTTTACTGCTCCTTAATTTGCACAGTGTTTTGTTTGCGCAACAAGACTCTGCAAAAGCAATGCAGCAAGATTCCTTCAGAGTGGCACGACAAAAAGTTGTTTTTAGCCCTAGTCCGAAAGGTGCAGTTATCCGCGGCGCGATTGTACCAGGTTGGGGACAAGTGTATACACGTAAATATTGGAAACTACCATTAGTTTATACCGCACTAGGCACGGCAGGATATTTTATTGGGGTTAACTATTGGAGCTATCAGCAAACCCGTTTAGGAATTAGTCGACGCTTAGATGCAGATCCTTCCAATGATTATAATCCTTTATTGGTGCGTGATTTCAACTATAAACAATATGATATCAGTGATCGCGCCAATGAAGATTTGTTTAAAGTAAAGGCTTACTTCCGTCATAACTTAGATTTAAGTGTGATTGGTTTTGCTGCTGTGTATATGTTGACCTTAGTGGATGCCAATGTAAGTGCGCATTTGTATAATTTTAATATGAGTGAAGATTTAAGTTTGTCGCCACGTATAAGTCCGACAAGCATTGGCTTTGCTTTACAATTCAAATAAAATGAAGATTATTCTTTTGGGATATGGCAAGATGGGCAAGACAATTGAACGTTTGGCGCATGAAGCCGGTGATGAAATTGTTGCGACCATTAGTTCTGCTCAAGTGGCAACGCTAACGGACGAGTTATTGAAATCTGCTGATGTGGTGATTGAATTCACGCAACCTGAGGCAGCCGTATCAAATATCTTGAAATGCTTTGCTGCCGGAGTTCCTGTAGTTTCAGGTACAACGGGTTGGTTTGATCAATTAGATTTGATAGAAAGTGAAGCTGCCAAGCAGAGTGGCGCTTTAGTTTGGGCAAGTAACTTCAGTGTTGGGGTGAATTTGTTTTTTGAATTGAATCGAAAAATGGCCGCACTCATGCGTACCTACCCGGAGTATTCAGTAAGTATTGAAGAAACGCATCATACGCAAAAGAAGGATTCTCCGAGTGGCACTGCCAAAACATTGCTAGCGCATCTACAGGAATTCTATCCACGCCAAGCGATTCCTGTTGTGGATCATCGAATTGATCCTGTTGTTGGCATTCATACCACGCATTATCATTCCAAGATTGATAGTATGCATTTTACGCATGAAGCACATAGTCGAGATGGCTTTGCTGCAGGCGCATTGATGGCCGCGAAATGGTTGATAGGGAAGAAAGGCGTGTTTACGATGAAGGATGTTATTTCGTAAATAAAAAAAAGGCCCCTGTTTGCAGGAGCCTTTTTTTATTTAGATAGGAGCACAATTATTTAGCACTCACGATTTCTTTGATATGATCGCGAAGAACGAACTCGTCGCCTTCTACATAACCTGAGTGGGTGTAGGCAATTTTACCATCCTTATCAAAAATGATAGCGAAAGGAATACTTTGGAAATTCAAGGCACGCTTCAAATCTTGATTCGGGTCGATATACGCAGGGAATTCCCACTTTTGTCCGTTTACATATGATTTTACTTTTGCCATGTTACGCGTATCATCGATAGAAACGGCAACCATGTCGAAGTCCATTGTCTTTTGCCATTCTGGGATTAATTCTGACATCGCATTGATCTCTTTTTTACAAGGAACGCACCAAGTTGCCCAAAAAGAAACGACAGTTACACGCCCTTTTTTTACAACTGATGAAAAATCTACGTTTTCTCCACTTAGTCCTTTGATCGTTACACTAGGCACTTCTGAAGTACTTTGAGGGATGAAGCTTACCAATGTAAAGCTTAAAAAGGCAACTAAGCCGAGTAAATATTTTTTCATTTTAAACCGTTTAGGAATGATGATGCAATTTACATACCAAAATTATGAATTGCAAGATTATTTCGTCTTTAAAGGATGTTTACTTCCCTTTCCAAAAGGATACCAAACTTGTTGAATACTGAATCTATAATCAATTGTGAAAGTTGAAAGACTTCTTCGCCACGGGCTTCACCATAATTAACCAATACAAGTGCTTGTAGATGATGAACTCCGCAATGTGCCTCTCGATGTCCCTTTAAACCACATTGTTCTATCAACCAACCGGCAGCTACCTTTTTTGCGTTTGCCTCAGTGGAAGGATATTGCGGCATGGAAGGGTATGTTTTCAATAAGTCCTCGGCCTGTTGAATAGGTATACTAGGGTTTTTGAAAAAACTACCTGCATTGCCTAGCTCTTTTGGATTGGGCAATTTGGAACGACGAATTCGAATCACAGCATCTGCGACTTCTCTAATTCCCACTGCACCGACTTGCATACTATCTAACTCTTGCTGAATGGCGCCATAACTAGTTTTTATAGCAGCATTTTTTAAGAGTCGGTATGTAACGGAAAGGATGATGTATTCTCCTTTATAACGGCGTTTGAAAACACTCTCACGATATCCGAATTGGCAATCGTTTAGTTTGAAACGATGAATTTCGTTGGTTGCTATATGCAAGGCTTCTAGTTCGAAAAACACATCCTTTATTTCAACCCCATAGGCTCCGATATTTTGCATCGGCGAAGCGCCTATACATCCAGGTATCAAAGCTAAATTTTCGATTCCGGCCCAATTCTGATGGATACAATGTTCTACGAAATCATGCCATACTTCTCCTGCAAATGCTTTGATATAAATGCTTTCCTCGTCCTCCGCTACTTTTTCAATTCCTTTTAAGCAATTATGTAATGTCAGTCCTGCAATCTTCGGCTTCGTGAATAAAATATTACTGCCACCGCCAAGAATCAATGAGATACGGCTTTTCAAGGCAGTATCCGCACAGATATTTTGTAAAGTTTCAAGCTGATCAAAAGAAAGAAACTGTTCAGCAGTACATTCAATATTGAAGGTATTGAATGCTTTCAACGATTGAAGATTGTGCAATTGATTCATTGTATCTCTAAATTACTACTCTGCTAGTTTATTGTTTATAATGTTCTGCACATAAATCTTCCCACGTCTGATAAAGCGGATAGCAACTTTGTTTGTAACAGAATTGAATCGATTTTTTATCCAGATTCGTTATACTTTCTCCGATAGGTAAACTCGCTTTTTCTGCTGCATAAATAATCAGCTTGAAAGGGTCGTATTTTTGTTGAATATCCTTTCTGTAAGTGTTTTCAGGATGTATACTTATTTCACGGAGTCCGACCATTTGCATTGTAAACTGCATCGCCCAATTGGAGAAGGAGCTTGGATATTGTTTCAAGCCAGCTAGAATGGCGGGATTCATTTTCTCTGCTAAGGCAATCCAATTACTGTCGTTAAAAATACAGCCTAACTGAATGAAAAGACCGTTGATAACGGAGTTGGCAGAGGCTGTCGCTCCGTCATAATATTCTGCTTTTGCCAGAAGTTTATCCTTTTGCTGCTTGCTAGTGAAACTGAAGAAAACAGAATTTTCTAATGCAAATTCGTCCCGTATGATTTCGGCCATCTTCAAGGCGTCTTGTGCGTAGTTGCTATTTCCACTTGCTTGATAGAGTAACAATAAAGCGTCCCCTAAAAACGCAAGATCTTCTAAGAAATAATTCTCTTGTGCCTCGTTATTCAGAATATGTTTAAGCTTGTTCCATCCTTCACAATGTGCTTTCATTGCCTCCATATTTTTAATGGCAGCAAGTAAGTATTTTTCCTCCAAAGTGGCTAGGTAAGCTGCACTCAGGGCGCTATTCATCAGTGCATTCCAGCTTAATTGAATTTTATTGTCTAATCCTGGACGAATTCTTTTTTCTCTAGCTTGCAATAAAATGGAATTGCACTCATCCACTTTTTTAGAGAATGCATCGCTATCCAAATGCATACTTGCTGCGAAAGCATCCTTGTTTTCTTTACGATGTAAAATATTCTGTTCTTCCCAATTTCCTTCTTCGCTCACGTTATAATAGCGCTTGTACCAAGCAGCATTTTCACCCAGTAAGGCATCTATTTCGGAGGCCGACCAGATATAATATTTCCCTTCTACACCTTCGGAGTCGGCATCTAAAGCTGAATAGAACAATCCTTCTGGATTAGTCATCTCTCTTTGCAGAAAAAGGAAGATAGAGTCCATATCCTTACGGTAGCCTAAATCTTTTTGTGCAGCGTGCATGTCTGCCAATAATCGAAGCAGTAAGGCATTATCGTAAAGCATTTTCTCAAAGTGTGGAACGAGCCAATGTTCGTCGGTACTATAACGACAAATGCCTCCGCCGATTTGATCATAAATACCTCCCATTAGCATTTGGTCGACACTCAATACAACCTGTTCTTGGCTTTCTTGATGTGCATAGGTTTGTGCATACCACCACATCCAACGCAGACTGAAAGTGCCCAAGAACTTCGGCGCTCTACCAAATCCACCACGCATTCTATCTGAATTTTGTAAAATCTTTTGCGCGATGGAATGAAGGTCGTCTTCGTTCAGATGCTTGTTCTGCGTAGCATCCGCTTGCTTAGTGATATGTTGTCCTTTTTCTATATGCGCTAATAGACGATTCGCTTGTTCTTCTACTTCTCCTCTTTTTTCTTTGAATGCATTAGCTAAATGAATCAAAACATTTGTCCAGGAAGGTCGATTTTGTACGGGGATAGGAGGGAAATAGGTGCCGCCATAGAAGGGTTTTAAGTCGGGCGTCAGGAAGACATTTAAAGGCCAGCCTCCGCTTCCTGTAAGGATTTGAACCGCTTCCATGTAGATATGGTCTAAGTCGGGACGTTCTTCGCGATCGACTTTTATATTCACATAAAGTTCGTTCATCAGAGCTGCGGTATCCGCATCTTCGAAGCTTTCTCTTTCCATGACATGACACCAATGGCAGGCTGAATAACCAATGCTTAAAAGAATGGGTTTGTCTTCTGTTTTCGCCTTCTGCAAGGCCTCTTCACCCCAAGGAAACCATTCTACAGGATTGTGTGCATGCTGTAAAAGGTAGGGGCTTTTTTCGTTGACTAATGCGTTTGGCATATTATGTTTTTATTCCCAACGGAATACACGAACAGCGATAACATAGACAAAAACACCCCAAAGGAGCATGATGCCGATTTCGTTACGAACATCCCAAAGAGAAGCTCCATCGAATGCTATTTGACGTAGTGCTTCGTTAAGATGGGTTAATGGCATAGCCTTACTGATTACTTGTAACCAAGAAGGGAAATTACTGATACTAAAGAAAGTGCCTCCTAGAAGGAATTGCGGCATGGTGATTAAGTTGGCGAACGGCGGAATACTTGTTTCGTTTTTCGCGATACCGCTTACAATAAAGCCGAAGCCCATGAAGATGATGAGTCCTAATCCGCAGAGTAGAATCATTTCTAATCCCGTGATGAAACCGTTTACGAGGGTGAATTTGAAGAAGAAATGACCAATAATAATAATCAAGGTAGCGGCCATTAGTTGAAATAAAATTCTAGAAATCCCTTCTCCGATAATAATGTTTCCTCGGCGAATAGGTGTAGCGAAGAAGCGCTTCAACACGAGTGTCTGACGAAGTCCGAAGAATACAAAGGCTGCTCCGAATACACCCGCACTTAACATTGAAAATCCTAATTGCCCTGGTAAGATAAAATCGATACTTTGGTACACACGTGCTTGAACAGGCGGTGGGAAGCTAAGTGTCGCAAATCGAGGAAAGTATTGTAAGGTTTTTTCACTAATGGCATTCACGTATTCCTTTACCACACTTTTGAAAATTTGTCCGCTCTGTATCGAGGCTGTAGAGGTTTGAATAGTGACGTTCAGAGGAGTCATGCCAAAACTATCTGCGGCGCCGTATTTCATGGTCACCATTGCATCTAATTTTCCTTTTAATAATTGCTCATTTAATTCCTTTGCAGTGCCGGTATGTATATGAATGTTGGAGTCGGCTTGCATCCATTGGTAGACAGGGTTTTGGGTATTAGAACCTTCTGTGAAAGCAATATCGAAGCTCATACCACCACGATCACCGATAAAACCAAAGACAAGAATAAAGATTATTGGGAAGGCCAATGAGAAGATGACAGCAGAAGGACTTCTGAACATCGATTTTAAGCTTGCTTTCGAGATGGCAAGGGTTGCTTTAGTTTGGCTATAACGCTGAGACATAGTTTTCCACAAAATTTTAACAAAAGTACAAAGCAAAAGGCTTTTTTACGTAAAAACGTTACTTTTTGATAGTTTTGTAAGGTAAACAAAATCGACGATGGAGAACCTATTGCAACATATTGAAGCCTTGATATTTACTTCTGAGAGTTCTTTAACTTTAAAGGACATACAGGAGTGTTTGAATAAGCGTTTTGGCTTGTTTGTGGCTGACGCTGATTTGCAGGCTGCATTGGAGCAATTGACAGAAAAATATAATGCCCCTGAATTTGCTTTTGAATTGAAGAGTATCTCGAAGGGTTATTTGTTTATGACGAAGGCGGATTATCATGAAACGGTGAGTGTGTTGTTGAAAGAAAAAACAGTAAAGCGCTTAACGACTGCTGCAATGGAGACTTTAGCTATTATTGCCTATAAGCAGCCTATTAGTAAAACGGAGATTGAAATGATTCGTGGCGTAAGCGCTGATTACTCGATTCAAAAATTATTGGAAAAAGAATTGATTGTGATTGCTGGTAGAAGTGAGCAAGTGGGCAAACCGGTTTTGTATGCTACGAGCAATACCTTCATGGATTATTTTGGATTGAACTCGGTTGATGATTTGCCAAAGCTTCGTGACATCTCTGCGCCTGAAGAAGGTAGTTCAGCGGGTGTACCTAGTGAAACCTTAAACAACTAATCATGAAAAAAATTATTGCGATCATCATTGTCTTGATGATAAGTATTTTCGGTGCTTCGCAGGCTATGTGTCAGAAACACAAGAAAAAGCAAGTTTTGCAAAGTGGCGTGGTGATGAATATTCCAGAGGGTAGCACTACTTATGTGATTATTCCGGATAGCAATCCTAATCAGCGTTATTTAGTGGAATTGCCTGCTAATTTTCAACATGCTGGCATGAAGGTTGAATTCAGTGGTGCAGAAGGAACGATTGACCCGAACGTACGTATGGTTGGGACTCCTTTTCGTTTGAGTAGAATACGTGAGAAAAAATAAATTAGCTTGAAACATTATATTCGCGAAGATCAGTTTCGCCACAAAAAGGCCTTAGGTCAACACTTTCTTCGTGATCAGGATGTCGCTTTTCAAATTGTAGATGCGCTCAAAGAAACGGGCTATGCTGTTTTGGAGGTCGGTCCGGGATTAGGTGTTCTTACTCAATTTTTGTATCCGAAGTACGCTGGCAATTTTTATACAGTAGATATTGATGATCGTTTAGCGAAAATCATTCCGGAGAAATTTCCGCGAGTTCATTTCCTACATCAAGATGTTCTAACCCTTGATTTTGAAAAGCAGTTTCCAGATGGTGTTTGTGTCGTAGGGAATTTTCCTTACAATATCTCCACTGAAATTATATTTACGGTAATCGACAATGTACAATACGTTCCTGAAGTAGTTGGGATGTTTCAGAAGGAAGTAGCGCAACGTTTTGCTGCTAAACACGGTAGCAAGGTTTATGGCGTGACTTCTGTTTTGACACAAGCCTTGTATGAGGTGAAGTATTTGTTTGATGTTCCTGCCCATTTGTTTGATCCGCCTCCGAAAGTGGTGAGTGGGGTGATTCATTTGAAACGCAAGGAAATGCCGATGGAGATTTTGGATAAGAAACTTTTCAGACAAGTAGTGAAGGCTGGTTTTTCTCAGCGTAGAAAGACCTTGAAGAATGCTTTATCTGGCTTGGATAAGGAATTATTGCCTGCGATTCCTGAAGAGATTTTAGGCTTACGTGCCGAGCAATTATCTGTCGAAGCGTGGGTGGATTTATCCAATGTGTTTGCGCGTATTAAATTAAAAAACAAGTAATCCGAATATGGTAAAGATTGGTCCATTAGAATTACCTGATTTTCCTTTATTGCTTGCTCCTATGGAGGATGTGAGCGATCCCCCTTTTCGTGCGGTATGTAAAGATGCTGGAGCGGATTTGATGTATACCGAGTTTATTAGTAGTGAGGGGCTGATACGGCATGCGTTGAAGAGTAAAAAGAAATTAGATATTTTCGAATATGAACGACCAATCGGTATTCAAATTTTCGGCTCCGATATTGAGAGTATGGTCGACGCGGCGCGCATTGCTGCCGAAGCAAATCCAGATTTGATTGATATCAACTATGGCTGTCCGGTAAAAGCAGTGGCTTGTAAAGGCGCTGGTGCAGGCATTTTGACGAATATTGATAAAATGGTGGCCATGACGAAAGCAATCGTTGACGCTGTTAAATTACCCGTTACCGTGAAGACGCGTTTGGGTTGGGATGAACGAACCAAAAATATTGTGGAGGTAGCAGAGCGATTGCAAGATATCGGAATTCAAGCGTTGACGATTCACGGACGTACCCGTCAGCAAATGTATAAGGGAAGTGCTGACTGGACTTTAATCGGAGAAGTAAAGAATAATCCTCGTATGCATATACCGATCTTCGGTAATGGAGATATTGATTCTCCGCAAAAAGCTAAGGAGTATAAAGATCGTTATGGCGTAGATGGTATTATGGTGGGTCGTGCTGCGATTGGCTACCCATGGATTTTTAGAGAGATCAAGCAATATTTGAAGGATGGCACTATTTTGCCACCGCCAACTATTGAAGAACGATTTACTTCTTGCAAGAAGCATTTGGAAATGAGTTTGCAATGGAAAGGTTCTAAATTAGGAATCTTAGAGATGCGTCGTCACTATTCCAACTATCTCAAGCACTTGCCAGAAAGTAAACATTTTAGAAGTCAATTAGTGACCTTAAATGAAGTGGAAGAAATTCATGCTGTGTTGAGAGAAGCGGAGGCACATTATTTGGCTATACCTGGTTTGATGGAGAAAGTTTCAGAGTCGATGCGTCAGCCGAAGGCGATTCAAGAAGAATATAACCCGACAGACTTTCAAGACGGATAAATTTGTATTTTTATAAAGTTGAAGAAGACTTATTTCATATCTGATTTTCATTTAGGGACACCGAATCACGCGGCAAGCTTGGTGCGTGAAAAACGTGTTTGTGCTTTTTTAGATGAAATGAAAGGGGATATGGAAGCCTTGTATTTGGTAGGTGATATTTTCGATTTTTGGTTTGAATACAAGACCGTTGTCCCAAAGGGCTTTGTACGTTTATTAGGTAAGTTAGCCGAACTCCGTGATGCAGGTATTCCGATTTATATGTTTACAGGTAATCACGATTTGTGGATGAAGGATTACTTTGAAACGGAGCTGTCGATTCCTGTTTATTTCGAACCGATTAGCCGCACCATTGGCGATAAATTATTTTTTATCGGACATGGAGATGGCTTAGGACCAGGAGATAAAGGATTTAAACGCATGAAGAAGGTATTTCAAAATCCCCTCGCGCAGTGGTTCTTTAGATGGCTACATCCGGATATAGGGGTTGGGATAGCCAATTTTTGGTCGCGCAAGAGTCGCATAGCGAACGGACCGAAAGATGAGTTGAATTACGGGGAAGACGAGTGGTTATTACAGTATACGCGTAGAAAAATCAAAGAAGTTCCCGCGGATTATTTTATTTTTGGTCATCGTCATTTGCCAATGGATGTGCAGGTGGAGGGTGCAAGTAGATATATCAACTTAGGGGATTGGATTAACTTCTATACATACGCGGTATATGACGGAGAAGTTTGTACGCTTAAAACTTATACACCATGAAGTCTTTTGCTCTAGTTATACTTTGTTTCGGAGTTCTTTGTATTAGTTTCATTTCTATGACTAAAGACAGAGTGATTAGTTATGATGAAAAAAATAATAAGGTGATTAAAGGCTTAATGTCTTTTGAAGAATTGCAACGTGATACTGCATTTGCCTGGTTTGATATAGAGTATAGGAGTTATCACCCGAAAGGCCTTGCTATTTCGCAATTAAAGGCATCTGGCCGTGAAGATGAAATAATAATATTTGCGGGAACTTGGTGTGGAGATACGAAGGAGCAATTGCCTCGTTTTTATCATATTTTACAGGATGCAAATTTCCCTATGCGCCGAATTGTGATGCATGGTGTCGATCATAAAAAACATGCCTTGGGTCGTGAGGATAAGAAGTTTAAGATAGAACGTATTCCAACATTCATCTTCTTGCGCAATGGCAAAGAAATTGGTCGAATAGTTGAAACCCCCGTTAAGAGTTTGGAAGAGGATTGGGTACAGTTTGATGAAACCTTCGAGCGTAATCAATATTAAAGGAAGCGCTCTCCCTTATTACGTTTGATGTCTATGGTGAAGTCCTTTATTTTTTGCTCTTGATCTTTCGCGCAGATGAGCAACACATCAGGCGTATCAATAACCACATAGTCTTCTAGCCCTTGAATCACGACAAGTTTTTCATCCGGCACATGAATCATGTTATTGGTAGCATCGTATAACATCACTTGTTTTCCATTCACTGCATTGCCATGATAATCGTGCTCACGTAAGGAGTATAGCGATTTCCATGTGCCCACGTCCGACCAACCGAAGTTGGAAGGGATGACGCGCACATTACTCGCTTTTTCCATTACGCCGAAATCGATAGAGGTGTTCGGACAAATTGAATAAGCTTTGTCTAGAAATTTCGATTCATCCTTGGTGCCAATAACTTTTTCGTAGCCTTTAAATGCTTCGAAGATGTCTGGCATATGTTGATGGATCGCGTTGATGATTGTGTTTACGTTCCAAACGAACATCCCACTATTCCATAAGAATTCACCACTATTGATAAATTGTACGGCTAGTTCGAAGTTCGGTTTTTCTGTGAACGTCTTTACTTTATAAATACCTTGATCGTTCTTTTCGTCAATGAACTGGATATAACCATAGCCGGTGTCAGGACGAGTAGGATGTATACCAAGAGTTACTAGATGATTATGCGTCGCAACGTGTGTTAAAGCTTTCTCTACTACTTCTAAAAACACTTTTTCTCTTACGATATAGTGATCAGAAGCTGCAATGACTATGTTTGCTTTAGGATTCTTTTTAGCGATAAAATGACAAGCGTATGCAATACACGGAGCTGTATTTTTTCTGCTGGGTTCAAACAGGAATTGACTTTCAGGTACATCGCCTAGTTGTTCTGCTATCAGTCCTTTGTACTGTTCATTGCTAACAATAAAGATGTTTTCGGGATTGCAAATTTTAAGGAATCGCTCGTAGGTGAGTTGCAAAAGTGTTTTGCCAGATGCGAGCACATCCAGAAATTGCTTCGGTCTGTTATTTCGACTCATAGGCCAAAATCTACTACCGACACCGCCAGCCATGATTACCACAAAATTATTCTCCGAATGCAGCATATCGTAAAGTTACAAAAGGAATTGGCTAAATACTACTTCAGTATTAAAATCCTTTGTGATTAATGCAGCATTCAAACCGATAGCTTTTGCTCCTTCCACATGTTGGATGGAGTCATCCAAGAACAAGGTGCGTTCTATGTTTAGCTGATGATCGTGGATGATTTTTAAAAAGCTTTCAGGATGCGGCTTTCTAAGACCGATTAAATGCGAAAAATATAATTGGTCGAAATGTGCTTGTAGTGTTTGACCGGGATTTTTTTCTTCAATCATTCGTTCTACTTGCGGCAGATGTAATTCGTTGGCGTTGCTTAGGAGAAAGAGTTTGAAGTGGGGACGGATTTTTTTTAAGGTCTCGAATTTGATAGGCTCCATGCCAAGTAACATCGCATTCCAGCAACGTATAAAATCTGCATCTTGATGATTGCCGGGGATATGTTCGTGTAAATAGGCGAGTAGTTCTCGCTGATTGATTCTACCGATTTCAAAATTGTCGAACCAATCGTTTTGATGTGCTTGGGAATAGAGTTTTTTAAAATCTGGAATTCCTAATTCTTCAAACGCATTCGCAGAAAGATGATAGTCGATGTCAAATAGTACACCTCCTAAGTCGAAGATGATATTGTCAATTTTTTGCAAGTCGATCATGGCACAATATATTTTGCAGACGCGAAATTATTGTTATTTTTGCAACGCTTTTCAAAAAGATTAGTAGGCGCCTATAGCTCAGTTGGTTAGAGCATCTGACTCATAATCAGGGGGTCCTTGGTTCAAGTCCATGTGGGCGCACGAAAATCCCTTCCTAGCAATAGTGAAGGGATTTTTTTTTGTACTTTCGTCTTATAATTTAATAAAAGTGCGAATCTGTTTATTTGGCGACGCTGGTAGTATTCACCTAGAGAGATGGTGTCAATTTTTTATTGGCGAAGGGCATGAGGTGCATTTGATTTCCTTTACGAAGGCGGAAGTGCCAGGCACAAAGTGTTATCATGTCGACGCCGGTCCAATCGCGGTACAGGGCGGTAATTGGCGCGTTTTGTTGCAATATAGAAAGGTTCGTAAAATTGTTAAAAGTATTCAACCCGATGTTTTCCATGCTTTGTATGCCACTAGTTATGGTATTACAGGTGCATTGGTGAATTATCATCCTTTCGTGATCTCTAGCCTCGGCTCCGATATTTTAATCAGTCCGCGCAATTCAAAAATTCTTCGCGCCTTATTGCGTTTTGCCTATCGTCGTGTAGATGCTTCTACGACGATGTCGCAGCAAATGAAAGATGTTTCGATTTCTTACGGTTTGCCAGGTGATAAAATTCAATTGTTGCCCTTCGGAATCGACCCCGCTGTATTCAATGCAAGTGGACGTGCTACCGCAAAGGAGCCTTTCGTTATTATGAGTACGCGTAATTTTGAGGAGGTCTATAATATTCCTGATTTGATTCATGCAATTGCGCTTATTAAAGAGCAGCTCGGGAATTTTGAGTTATGGATGGCAGGGGTAGGGACTTTGGAGTCGCAGATAAAAAGCTTAGTAGCCGAACACGGTTTAACTGATAAGGTACGTTTCCTTGGGCGTATGCGTCAGCCAGAATTAGCTGAAAAGTTAAGAAACAGTCATGTGTTTATCAGCATGTCGAGCTCTGATGGAAACAGCGTTTCTTTGAGTGAAGGAATGGCTTGCGGTTGTGTAAGTATCGTGAGTGAAATCGAGGCGAACAAGTTTTGGATCGAACACGACAAAACAGGTTATTTTGTCCCTGTACACGGTGTGAAAGACTTAGCAGAAAGGATTCTTACCGTTAAAGCGGATTACGAAAATATACAAAAACGCATGTTCGAAATCAATCAACCTCTTTTGGAAGCAAAAGGGAATTGGTTTAAAAACATGCGTACTGTTACCGATTTATATCAACGTCTACTGAACCAGCAATCACGCTAGATATCTAGTGTGAAGCACGTTCCAATGATGTAGTGCATGTCCTGCAAGAAAAAGAGCTATAGATTTTGGATTGGTAGCATTGTTATTTGCCTTGCCAATTTTATTGATTTGTTCTTCAGACATGGCATGGAATAAAGCTACAGTCGACCAGCGCACCGCTTGATATTCTTCTTTTAAGGCTACTAGATCGCTTTTGCAATCTTTGCTTGCGTCAGCATAAGCGTTTTCATCGAAGCCAGGTAATGAAGCTTGTTCGCCTCTTGAAATGGACAAAGCTCTAAAACTTAAAATGCGTTCACAGTCGATAAGATGTTGAATCACTTGTTGAACCGTCCATTTCCCTTCTGCATACGCCTTCGACATATCTTCTTCAGTCAGTTTTTCTAACCAATCGCGTTCCTTCATCCAGGTCTCGCGTAAGGCTTGCATAGGGTCTTTGGTGTTCGTTAAGTTGATGTAGTAGTCGTAATAGGGAGGGTGCATAATTAATGAATAATGAATAATGAATAATGTCCCGATTATTCGGGAGATGAATGATGAATAATTGTGAACTTATTGATCTTGTTCCGTGAAGATCATGATTTCGTCGATAAAGAGCCAAGCTTTTTCTCCGGCACCATTTTTACCTTCTGGAATGATACCTTGATTTTTTACATCGACACGCACATAACGACCACTCCAACCATTCATAAAGAATGGGAATTGTTCGTTGAACATTTTTATTTCTTCCTTTCCATACTTCATTACTTGCGTGAAAATTAAGTTATCATCGCTAACATAGACGGCCACTTCTTTAGGTCCATAAATCCAACTAGGCTCATCTTTTAATGTTGAAATGTACGTGTGAAGTATAGGTTTTTTACTACCTAAATCTATTACGATAGAAACGTCATCTCCGCTCCAGCCTAGCCAATCACGACCATACCAGGGACGGTCGCCGATAATTCCATCATTGATTGTAAGAGATCCGCCGTAATTATACGAAGGCGAAGGGGCGTGATCGAAGCTTACTTTTTTACCGGTAGCACCGCTCGGCCAAATAGTTTGTTTCCAAACATTTCCTTTTCGAACGCCATTCTCAAAATACGCAGCAGTCATGGTTTTGTGACGATAGATATCTATGGGTCCACTTAAAACAGGATCGCTTAATTTCGGCAAGCTATCGTTTAAGGTATAGTGAATCTGACCGCCTTTAAATGGACTCTTGAGCGACACGCGTATTCCATTCGTGTCTGGGATAGCTTGCAACTCTAATTGTAAATCGTAAATGGATTGTGCTACTGTATATCCCGCCTTTTGTAATCGATTCATTTGTGGCAATAAGCGAGGTAAGAATCGGTCGAAATCTCTTCCATTTCCTGTTTGTGGCATCTTAGTCCAGAGTGCTTCGCTTAACGCCAACATTCTTGGTAATAACATATATTCAACTTGATGCCAAGTCGGAATATATTCCGTCCAGATATTCGCTTGTCCTCCTAAAATATAGGATTCTTCTTCAGTGCTTAGTCCGCTTGGAATAGGATTAAATTGATAAGCCTTTTGAACCGTTGTATAACCACCGATCGCAAGGGGTTCAGTTTTTTGATAACCTTGGTAATGATCAAAATAGCAATGTGTACCTGGACACATAATTACTTCATGGTGTTGTTTTGCGGCTTCGATACCACCTTGTATTCCTCTCCAGCTCATCACTGCAGCACCAGGGGCTAAGCCTCCTTCCAAAATCTCGTCCCATCCAAGCGTATGTCTTCCACTTGCGGTGATGAAGGAATCGATTCTATGTATAAAATAACTTTGTAATTCATTTTCGTCGTTCAGTCCTTTTGCTTTAATAATGCCTTGACAATGCGGACAGGTCTTCCAACGTGTCTTAGGCACTTCATCTCCGCCAATATGAATATAGCTTGAAGGGAATAGTTGCATTACTTCAGAAAGAATGTCTTTTAAGAAAACAAAGGTTTCTTCTTTCGGACAAAATACATCTTCGCTAATACCCCATTTGGTGAGGGTTTCGAATGGACCTCCATTGCAACTATATTCTGGATAAGCAGCGAGTGCAGCGAGTGCATGACCAGGCATTTCAATTTCAGGAACAATGGTGATGTGTTTAGCAGCAGCATATTGAACCAGCTCTTTAATTTGTTCCTGTGTATAATAGCCGCCATAAGGGGTGTCGTCGCCAATGAATGGTAAGAAGTTTTTAGCAATCATTGTTTCCTTTCTTTTGGAACCTATCTGTGTCAGCTTCGGATATTTTTTGATTTCGATCCTCCAACCTTGATCATCGGTAAGGTGCCAATGTAAGGTGTTCATTTTATAGATTGCCATCACATCGATATAACGTTTAATGGAATCGATAGGGAAGAAATGACGAGAAACGTCTAGATGCATCCCGCGCCAAGATACGCGTGGAGCGTCTTCTATCAGCTGACAAACGATTTTGTTTTTATTGCTTTCTTTCGCATTTTGAGCGAGTTGTAAAAGACTCTGCATGGCGTAAAAGCCTCCAGCTTCTCCGCCGTAAATTATCTCGATAGACTTGCTGTTTATATTTAGCTGATATTCTTCTTTTCCTAATTGTTTGTTTAACGTGAGTAGGATTTCATTGTTTTTACCAGGAAGCGTAGTACTGAGATTTGGGCTTAAAACAATGCTAGTTTCTTTTTTTAAATAGCTTCCTAGATTCTTTAAAATTGCTGTCGCCAAGGACATTTGCGAGGATTCGGTAATGACAATTCTGTTCAACTTATCTAAAGCGCAAGAACCTTTTAAAGCTCGAATGCTTTGAGGTTGCGGAATAATAGGGCTATCCTGCCCGAAGCTGCTATTGGAACATAGGCTCAACAAACAAAATAATAGACTAAAAGAGAGGTGTTTCATAGCTAAGGATTAATAAGGCGAATTTCCTGAAAAAAATCAGTGTTTCAAACTTTAGTTTCTCCTTTGAAAATCGCACTTATTAATTAGTTTTGTCGGATAATTTACAATTATGTTAAATCTTATATTATTTGGACCTCCGGGCAGTGGCAAAGGAACACAGGCAGAGAAGTTAATTGCGAAGTACGGCTTGCAACATTTGAGCACAGGAGATATCTTGCGCAACGAGATTAAGGAGCAAACGGCCTTAGGTATGGAGGCGAAGAAGTTTATGGATCAAGGTTTATTGGTTCCTGACGAAGTGGTGATTGGAATGATCAGCACAAAAATTGATGCGACTGTAAATTCTGTAAAGGGCTATATTTTCGATGGTTTTCCGCGTACGATACCGCAAGCGGAGGCTTTGGATAAATTAATGGAATTGAAGCAAATTCCAGTTGGCAACGTTCTTTCGCTTTTAGTAGGGGAGGAAGAGTTGGTAAAACGTCTACTTGGCCGTGGTGCTACTAGCGGACGTACCGACGATCAAGATGAGAATATCATTCGCAATCGTGTAGTGGAATATCGTAATAAAACGGCTCCGGTAGCAGATTATTACCGTGCACAGGGCAAATTGTCTGAAGTAGCAGGAGAAGGTTCTATCGACGATATCTTCGAAAAGCTTTGCGCTTCGGTCGCTTAATTCTTTTTACTTAACAAGTTTTGATATAGGCTACGAACGTCTCCAACCAGGCGTTGGTAGCCATATTTATTTACAACCGAATCATAGCCTAGAGCGCCCATTCGCTCACGGAGCATGCGGTTAGCCACTAAGTTTTTTACATGCTGTGTAAAGGCTTTTCCTTCGCTCGTTTTCGTTAAGAATCCGGTAATGCCATCCTGAACGACATTGGCTACGCCACCAACATTTGTACTGACAACAGGTTTGCCTGCGGCCAAGGCTTCGATCAAACTGACAGGTGTACCTTCATTTAATGAAGTCATCGCCACCACATCCAATCCGGCTAATGCAACGGGGATATCTTGCATCCAAGAGCAAAATACGATGTCTACATCCATCGCTTCGTTTTTACTCATTTGCGCTTGTTGCTCGCTTGCTAGTTCCGACCAGTGGCGAATGCCCAATCGGAGGCCCATTTCAGCACATTGTAATTCTAAAGCTTGACGATCTTCTCCATCGCCTATAATGAAAAATTTAACTTTGTTTTGTACGCCTTCCTTCACATATTTAGCCACCTTCAAAAACATAGGATGGTTTTTTATCGGCACCAATCGACCGATAATACCTACGGCAACTTCGTTCTCCTCCAACCCGTAATACTTTCTAAATATTTCTCTCTTCTCCGTTGTATTATTTCTAAAGCGTTCCAAATCGAAACCTAATGGAACGACATGCACTTTGTCTGCTTCACAAATATTAAAATCTTTGGTTAGCTCTTTCTTTTGCAAATCACTAATGGCAATAATAGCCGTTGATTTTTTGGCTAAATATTGCTCAATCTTGATAAAAATTTTATTCTTGAAAGAGTTGAAGTAGGAGTGAAATACGTGTCCGTGGAAGGTATGTACTATGATAGGTACTTTTTCATGAATCGCCGCCAAACGTCCTAGCGCACCTGCTTTTGCAGCATGTGTATGAACGATATCTGGTTTAAATTCTCTAATTACTTTTCTGATTTCCCAATATGCTTTCCAATCCTTTTTAAGATTAATGCTACGATACATCCCATCGATATAACGCGCTTTTAATCCTTGACTTTCTACAATGAATTCGCTACTAGCCTCCGTTTCATCTTTATTCCCCGCAAGAAATAAAGTTTCAAACTCAGGTGCCAAATGCTTCGTTAGATAAGTCGCATTATAGGTTGGTCCACCTAAATTCAAACGGTTGATGATTCTTAATACACGAGGAGGATTAGCCATGAGTGATTCTAGATTATAGCGTGTAATGGATTTGAAAATTAATTTTGTTCGAGGGATAGGTGATTTTTCTTCCACCAAATTTGAAAGACAAGTAAAGCCCAAATTTGTTCTACGGCGTCGTTCGGACTGTTAGAATACAATTTGTTTTTTACCATTTCTATGATTGAATAATTAAAGATGCCTTGCCGTTCAACGAGTTCACGACTTAATAAATCGTCTTCAATCAAAGATTTTAATTCGCCTTGAAACCAGCGTAGCAAAGGAACTTCAAAGCCTTTCTTTCCTCTATTAAACAGCTCTTGCGGTAGTTGATCCGCGAAGGCTTCTTTCAATATATGTTTACGATGTGCTTTGTTGATTTTATATTCCGTTGGCAAAGTGAAGGCAAAGTCGACAATCGCATGATCTAAAAATGGCACGCGCATTTCTAATGAATTCGCCATACTCATTCGATCTGTTTTAACGAGCATATCGTTTTCTAATACCAATCGTAAGTCTGTTCGGAGCACGGAGTCGAACTCATTATTACAAGCCTTCAAACAGTCTTCTTTCAGAGCTTGGTAGCGCACTTCGTCAGTATACTCATTCTTCAACAATCCTTTTTCTGACAGGCCTGCCCATCTTGCCCATTGCCAATAACGTTCCGGAGCACTCCATTTTAGGCCGTTCACATATTTCTCAAGCTGACGGAATTTATTACCGAAAGTACTGTTTCTCGACTTCGGCAAAAAAGGAAGCAAGAAGCTCGTATAGGATAACAAGGCATTGCTGATACTTTTCTCTCTAATCTTTAACTCGGCTGCATGCTTATTATAGCCTGCAAAAATTTCATCGGCTCCGTCACCCGAAAGTACTACTGTAACGTGCTTTCTAGTCTCTTTACTCAATATATAAACCGCTAGAGCAGAGGAGTCTGCAAAGGGTTCATCCAAGTAATCAAGTATATCAAAAAGATGCGCGTAAAGATCTGCATTTCGGAGCGAGAAGACGGTATGTTCTGTTTTCAATTGATTCGCCATCAGCCTTGCATAGGCTGTTTCATCGAATAATGGCTCGTCGGCAAAACCAATGGAAAAGGATTGTAGATGTTTGGTGTTCTGAGAAGCGATTGCTGTGATAATGGAAGAGTCGATACCTCCACTAAGGAAAGTCCCTAAGGGTACATCTGCCACCATTCTTCGTTGAACAGACGTTTCCAATAAATTTCTTAATTCAATCTTTGCCTCATTAAATGTCTTAGTGGTTTTTTCGCCTGCCTTTACTTCGTAATAGCGTTGCGTAGCGGAGTTTCCATTGAGGTCGATTTTCATCCAATGTCCGGGCATCAGTTTTCTAACGCCATCGTAAATACTTAACGGAGACGGGATATAGTTGAGATGAAAATAGGCTTGTAAAGCGGCTTTATCGATTGATTTCTTAAATGGAAAATGAACTAAGGCTTTTAATTCCGAAGCAAAACAGAAAATGTCTTTTTGTTGAAAGTAGTATAGGGGCTTGATTCCAAAGCGATCACGTACCACATACAATTGCCCAGCATGTTTATCGAAGAAGGCAAAAGCAAATTCACCATCCACCGCTGCAATGCCTTTCTCTACTCCAAACTCAATGAGATGATACAACAAAACTTCGGTATCAGAGCTAGAGACAAAGGAATATCCTTTTGCAATTAGACTTTCTTTGAGTGTTTGGTAATTATAAATCTCTCCATTAAATACCAAGGTATAATTACCTGTAATATCTGTAAAGGGCTGTTGTGCCGCATGACTCGTATCGATAATGGAAAGGCGTTTATGGCCTAATGCCAACGGTCCTTCTGTAAAAATACCTGCTTGGTCAGGTCCTCTTTTATCCATAGCAGCAGTCGCAGCATGAATAGCTTGGAGATAATGTTTAGTACCGTCTGTATGGGCTATTACGCCGGTAATTCCGCACATGATGTTATTCTTCGACTTCTAAGATACATAATTCTGATAAGTTCTAAATAAAGGCTGTATTTTAGTAGCATGATTTCTAAGCGCAATGGCTTATCTAAACTGGAACGTCTGCACTCTCGAAAGCAGATGGATGCCGTTTTCGCGACTGGAAAATCAGTACGTCAAGGGCCTTTGAAGTTAGTTTTTATCGAAGCACCCTTTTCAGCTACGAATCCTACGGCGTTTATGTTTACGGTTTCCAAACGACAGTTTAAACGTGCGCACGATAGAAATTATATCAAGCGCCTGCTCCGTGAGGTGTTTCGCGTACACAAACACAGTCTTAATGATTATTTAATTTCACAGCAGCGAGGAATGCAAGGTTGTTTTTTGTTCTTAGGTATGCAAATGCCTAATTACGCCAATTTGGAGAAAAACATACTGCGGATCTTTGCGCAATTAATACCGCCACCAGATGAAATGGATCAACCAGTTAATTAGCGGGCTGTTTTTAGCAATCATTAAATTTTATCAGTGGGGACTTTCACCACTCATTGGTCCGGCCTGTCGTTATCAGCCTACCTGTTCGCGTTATACAGCAGAGGCTATACGAAAATACGGACCATGGAAAGGAAGTATCCTAGGTATTAAAAGAATCAGCCGTTGTCACCCTTGGGGAGGCCATGGCTACGACCCCGTACCCTAATGGCAATTACAAGATTAAATATTACTGAGTTTCTGCGTAAGAGTCAGGAAGGCTTCTTGATCGATGTTCGTTCACCCAGCGAATACCGTCATGCGCATATGCCAGGCGCGTATTCATTGCCACTCTTTAACGATGAAGAACGAAAGGTGGTCGGTACTTCCTATAAACAGCAATCGCGCGAAAACGCCATTAAAATTGGCTTGGATTTCTTTGGTCCGAAAATGCGTAGCATGGTGGATCAAGTGGAACTATGGATGAAGGAATTAGCGATGGATCCGAAGCAAAATTCTGTCTTTGTTCATTGTTGGCGTGGAGGCATGCGCAGTGCCGGCGTAGCTTGGTTGCTCGATTTATACGGGTTCAAAGTATTTACATTACATGGAGGATATAAAGCGTTTAGAGGCTATATCAACGAGCAATTAAATGCACACTATAAAATCAATATTTTGGGCGGACGAACAGGAGCTGGTAAAACCATGTTCCTTAAAAATGCAGCTGCTCAAAATTTGCAGGTTCTCGATTTAGAAGGAATGGCCAATCATAAAGGCTCGTCCTTTGGGAAGACCAGCGGTGAACAGCCTACCCAAGAGGCTTTTGAGAATTTATTAGGGTTGGCATTAGCCAACGTTTCTGCGAATAAGGCAATTTGGGTGGAAGATGAAAGTGCGCGTATCGGCGATGTGCAGGTGCCTATCAATTTCTGGAATCAAATGCGGGCTGCTAAGGTTTATTATGTCGATATCCCTTTTGAAGAACGTTTGCAATATTTAGAACAAGATTATGCAACCGTTCCTACAGAGGATTTGCAATCAGCGACGAACCGTATTGCAAAACGATTAGGAGGACTAGAAACGAAAAACGTACTAAATTATTTAACGGAAGGAAATAGAAAAGAAGCTTTCCGCATTCTATTGCGATACTATGATAAATGGTATGATTTAGGATTGCAAAAAAGAGGGCAAGAGAATATTATTCGATTTGAATTTGAATCACACGATGTTTTTGATTGGAAAAAATTAACGCATGGAGAAAATTAAATTAACGGAGTTTGCACATGGTGCTGGTTGTGGTTGTAAAATTGCGCCACAGGTATTGCAAAGCATTTTGCAGACGGATGTTCCGAGTTTTAGCTCTGAGCGTTTAATTGTGGGAAATGAGAGCAAAGATGACGCTGCCGTTTATGATTTAGGAGAAGGGCGGGGCTTAATTTCAACCACTGATTTTTTTACACCCATTGTGAATGATGCGTACGACTTCGGGCGGATCGCGGCTACGAACGCGCTTTCGGATGTCTATGCCATGGGCGGTCGTCCTTTTATGGCTTTAGCTGTTTTAGGTTTTCCTGTCGATAAACTGCCTGTTGAAATAGCACAGCAGATTTTAAATGGAGCACGTGCGGTATGTAACGAAGCGAAAGTGGTATTGGCAGGTGGACATAGTATCGATAGCCCTGAACCGATTTTCGGCCTTTCTGTGAATGGGGAAGTTGATTTAAAACATTTGAAAAAGAATAATGCAGTACAAGAAGGTGATTTACTTTATCTCACTAAGCCTTTAGGTGTCGGCATTTTAGCGACTGCAGAGAAGCGTGGCGTATTAAAGGAAGAGCATATAGGAGTGGCTGTGAAATACATGACGGAGTTGAACCAAATTGGTATGCAATTGGCGACTTCAAATGCGGTACATGCTATGACGGACGTTACAGGATTTGGGTTGGCGGGTCATTTATTAGAAATGATTGGCACAGACTTTAGTGCGGAATTATATTGGAATCACCTGCCGTTCATCGATGGGGTGAAGCATTATATAGAAGCGAATATTATCCCTGACGCGACCTACCGTAATTGGAATGCGTATGGTTCGGAGATAGAGTGGGGAGCGGGTGTTCCAGTGATGGATGCCTTTAAACTTTTGCCAGATCCGCAAACGAGTGGGGGATTGTTAATTGCTGTAGAAAGTAGTGCGCAAGCGTCTTTCGAAGCTTTATTGACTGAAAAGGGCTATGCTGCTTTTGCGAATCCGATTGGGCGAATTACCTCACGGAGCGCGAAATCAATCGTGGTGAATTTATAAGTTGACTAGGATTATATTTCCGGAGTCCAAACGATCTTTTTGAAATCGATGATTTGGTCATCGATCACTTGTATCCCTTCTTTTTCTAAAAGTTGTTGCATCATGTCGGGGGTAGGGAAATGATGTTTGCCGGTTAGTTGTCCATTGCGATTAACGACACGATGCGCTGGTACAGGCGGTTGCATGGTATGAGAAGCATTCATCGCCCAACCAACCATACGAGCAGAAATCCTTCCTCCGCAAGCCTCTGCGATGACACCATACGAACATACCCTTCCAGGAGGAATCTTGCGTACGACTTCAAATACCCTTTCAAAAAAACTTTCCTTAGGAGCGGTAGCCATCACGTTTAAATTGGGAACGGATGTATTTGATAATTCTTTCGTTGCCTAGGTGCATACGCTCATAGTGTGTGCGAATATTCAACAATGGGTTTTCATTCCAGCCATTGGCATAGACGTTGTCTTGCTTGTCGACTACTTTAAAATAACGAGCAGTATCGAATGGATATTTTTCTTCAGCTTCAATGCCCGCCCAAGTGTCTTGTGTAAATTGGTATAGGGTTGGGTCGTCTGTTTTTAAATTTACGAATCCACCGTCTTTTAAAATTTGACTGTATAGATTCATAAACTTCGTGCTAGTAAGACGTTTATGTGTTTTACTCGAACTCAAATAAGGGTCTGGGAAGGTGATCCATATTTCTGAAATCTCATCTTCGGCAAAGAAATCATTCAACCATTCAATCATAATTCTCAAAAAGGCAACATTGGTTTTACCTTCCTCCAAAGCTGTTTTCGCGCCACGCCAAATCCTCGCACCTTTTACATCAATACCGATAAAATTCTTTTCTGGAAACAATCCTGACATGCCTATCGTGTATTCACCTTTGCCACATGCCAATTCTAATACAATTGGACGCTCGTTTTTGAAATAATCGGATGCCCACTTTCCTTTAAATGGAAAGGTGGCTTTATCATTGGGTCCAACTTGCAATACATTTGGAAAAGTTGCAACCTCGTTATAGTGATGTAGTTTGTTTTTGCCCACGATTCTATATTTTACACCGTCAAAAGTACAAACATTCAAGCGGAAATTGGAGAGAAGCCACTAAAGCTTTGCGCTTTCTTCGTACTTTAGCATCAATGGGTATTGTCATTCGTCAAAGTATTCGAAGTACCGTATGGGCTTATTTCGGCGTTCTCTTAGGAGCGATCACGACTTTATGGCTTTATCCGCACTTTCTAACGGCAGCGCAAATAGGCTTGACGACCGGTGTTTTACTTTCTTTGGCGAGTATATTATCGCAGTTAGGATTGGCAGGCACACAAAACACCGCCTATTATTATTCTGCGAAAGTAAATGAGCATCCCGCTGCGAAAGCCTCATTGTTGGGCTTGTTGGTGAAATTAGCCTTTTATTCCACACTCGCCTTGTTGCTCTTGTATGTCGCCATGCAATCGATTTTTGTGCATTGGTATCAGGCAAAATCGGCTTTGTTTCTACATTATTTCTACGCTACAATCCCCTTTACCATAACGGTTGTAGCCTATAATCTGTTAGAAGCTTTTGTTCGTTCCCAGAAGCAAATTGTATTCACCAATTTTACGCGAGAGGTTTTACTAAGAGTCATTAATATCCTTGCACTCGTAGCGCTTGCAATGAATTGGATCAGCTTCGATTTTTTTGTTTGGATTTTTGTCTTTGCCTATGGAGCCTTGTTTCTAGCACTTTGGTGGAATCATCGCAAGGATGAATTCATGCGCATCCGCTTCGATAAAAGCTATCAATCCATTATTGCACGCAAAGAGATAATTCAATACAGTCTGTATAATGTCCTTGCCGGCGGCGCTTGGTCGATTGCCAATAGTATCGACAGTTTGATGCTTGCCGGACATAGTCTGAGTGATGCAGGGATTTACCGCCTGGCTTACTTCATCTGTTCGGTGGTGCAGATGCCGCAGAAAACGATTTCGCAAATCCTCCTTCCCTTGGTGGCTGATGCGTGGCATGAAAATGATAAACAGAAGTTGGACGAGCTCTATAAAAAATCCGCCATGCAGTTAATCATTGCAGGAAGCTTTTTGATTTTGTTATTGGTATTATTAGTTGATGCATTCTTAGCGCAGTTACCAGCGGAATATCAAGGTGCAAAGTGGGTAGTACTTTTATTGGCTTCCTCGAAATTGATTGATATGGCTACGAGTATCAATGGGGAAATTATTCAAACTTCGAAATATTACAAGTTCAATCTATACCTAATTGTGGCATTAATGATCTTTACCATTTTTGCGAATGCGTACTTTATTCCACGTTACGGTATTATCGGAGCCGCCTTAGCAACCACGATGGTAAATGTCTTGTTCAATGTCGCGAAGTATCTCTATGTTTGGTATAAAGTGCGAATTCAACCTTTTACTGTCGGCATCGTTTGGGTATTATTGATGTCAACCATCATTGCTTTTGCCTTGATTTGGCTGACGCAAGGCATGAATATTTGGTGGAGCGCCTTTTTGAGATTTAGTTTGGCAAGCGTCGCATTTATTGTATTTTTGTTAATGAGTCGCGTGTCGCCTGAAATTCATGGTATATGGGTTAAGCAGGTATTACCACGACTCGGCTTTAAAAATAAATGACGCGTATTCCATCCATATCGGCCTGTATGTTTCAGCCAGAGCTATTCTTTAGCCTGCAGACTGATGAATTAGAGCGTCTACAATTACGTTATCCTTACTTCGCAGATATCCCTGCTTTATTGGCTAAGAAATACCAGCAAAGTGGTGATATGCGAGCCAACTCACAGTTGGTTCGTGCAGCACTTTATAGCTCTGATCGAGCTTTATTGATGAAATGGATGACGATCCATCTGATGATGGCCGATGCTAGCGGTATTAATGTGGCAGCACCAGCGGAAGAAGCGCCTATTGCAAAGCCTATTGTTGAAGAGAAGCCAAGCGCTCCCCTTGTAGCAGAGACAAGTTCAATATGTTTAGAAGTAACGCCAGTGGTTAATACGCCTGTCGTTGAAGCTGCGCCGTTGGCAGAAGTTTCTGTAACAAGCAGCGCTCCGATCGAAGCAGAGGCAAGGGAGGAGATAAAGTCTGTGGCAGAAGCTCCTGTTGAAACACCTCGTCTTGAAATGACTGAGAAGCCAAAGAAAAAGCGTGGCCCTAAGAAGCCTGGTCATGATATCGATTGGGAGGCCCTTTACGAAGATGCTAAAAAGCCACACAGCCAGGATGCACGTTTGAAGGCTTTAGATGACGAGTTAGATTCTTTGATTCGCTCGGCAGCCGCATTGGCAGCAAGTGATCGCGAAGCTTATTTTTCGGATGAATATGTGGAGATGGACATGGAAATTGATGAAAACGAAATGATCGACCTTAGTTTTTTCAAAAAAGACAAGGATGTAGTAAAAGATAAAGAGAAGGTAGAACAGACAGCGAAAGTGCCTTTACCGGCTACAGAAGCTGTGAAAGTGGAAGAAATAGAGAAAAAAAGTACGGAAGCAATGGCAAATGAAGTAAAAACGGAACAAAATCCTGAAAATCAAGAGAATAAATCAGCTTTTTTAAGCTTTTTAAAGCAACATAGTAAGGGATCGGCTATCGGTCAGAATCGTGCGCGCACTCACGCCTCGCAACTCCGTAAGGTAATGGACGAATTCGTACAATCCTTTGAGGATGCGGCTTCTGGGGTCGAGAACCCTCAGGTTGATGTCTTGGAAATGAGCGTTTATGGACTCCAAGAGCACGACGATTTCATTACTGAAACCATGGCCGAAATGTTAGTCAAACAGGAGAAATATGAAAAGGCGATTGCCGCTTTTGAAAAACTTCGTTTGCTAAAACCCGAAAAAAGTGTTTTCTTTGCTACCCGTATTTCTGAAATAAAAAATAAATTGAATCAATTATGATTACTCTTTTAACGATATTGATGTTGATCGCCTGCGTTTTGTTGGTACTTTTCGTATTGGTACAAAACCCTAAAGGTGGTGGATTGAACTCTACTTTCGGTGGCGTGAACAACCAAATTTTAGGTGTTCAAAAGACGACCGATTTCTTGGAAAAAGGAACTTGGTGGTTGGCTGGAATCTTCTTGGTATTGTGCTTGTCTTCTAACTTCTTCGTTCGTTCTACGAAAGGTGATGCGAAAGGTGCTGCTAAATCAGAAGTGATCGACGCTTTACCTAAGAGCGCTCAACCTGGAACAAAATAATTTTTTGTAACGATTAGCGTCCTTTCCTTTTCTTCAAAACGAAGTGATGGAAAGGACGTTTTTTTATGCCCTATATGATTCAAATAGACAATAAGCTCATTAGTGATGATGTAGTCAAAGAACACTTTGCCTGCGACCTTAACGCCTGTAAAGGAGCTTGTTGCATCGCTGGGGATGGTGGCGCACCTTTGTTGAAAGATGAGTTGTCGCAATTAGAAAAGGCTTATCCGGCCGTAAAGCATTTATTAGGCGAAGAGGCGGTTAAAGTTATCGAAACGGAAGGTTTGTATGTAGAAGATGAAGAAGGTCATTTATCGACTCCTTTACTGCCCAATATGGGCCCTTGTGTCTATACTATTTTTGATGAAAAAGGTTTTGCATGGTGCGCGATAGAGAAGATGTGGAAGGAAGGGAAAGTGTCTTGGCAAAAGCCGATTTCTTGTCATTTATACCCAATTCGTGTAACGGAGTTGAGAAGCGGTGATTTGGCGCTCAACTACGACCGCTGGTCGATTTGCAGCGACGCCTGCAAGCGCGGCGATAAAGAAAAAATACGCGTTTATCAGTTCTTAAAAGAACCAATCATCCGTCAATTCGGAGAAGAGTTTTATGAACAACTCGACGGGGTCTCTAAGTATTTGGATGAAAACCCGGAAACAGATTGAAAATTAAAAATGAAGAATTAATAATTAATAATTCTTCATTTTTAATCCTTAATTTTTAATTATTTTTGTTTGCTAACTGCCCGCAAGCGGCGTCGATATCTTTACCACGACTACGGCGTACGCGCACGTTTACGCGGTTCTTTTGAAGGTAGGTGATGAATTTATCTAAGCTTTCATGTCCAGCCTTTTGGTAAGGGACATCCTCCACTGTGTTGTATTCAATCAAATTTACTTTCGATGGGATACGACGGCAAAGTTTTACTAAGTTGGCTGCATCGGTTTCAGAATCGTTTACATCTTGGAAAAGGATGTATTCATAGGTGATTGCGGTGCCTGTCTTTTTGTAGAAGTAGTCTAATGAATCAATTAATTCCTCTAAAGTATTGGTATCATTGATTGGCATCATCTTGCTACGTTTGGCATTATCTGCGGCGTGCAAGGAGATAGCTAAATTGAATTTAACTTTTTCATCTGCCAGCTCTCTGATCTGTTTTGTAATACCAGATGTTGAGACAGTGATACGACTCGGACTCATCGCCATTCCTTTCGGAGAGGTGATTTTATCAATCGAACGAAGGACGTTATTGTAGTTCAATAAAGGTTCGCCCATACCCATATAAACGATATTAGATAGGCGTTTAGAAAAGTTCTTTTCAGCGATTTCTTGAAGGATCGCTACTTGATCAAAAATTTCATAGTGGAACAAATTACGTACGCGTTTCATCTTACCTGTAGCGCAGAAGCGACAAGTGAGGCTACATCCGATTTGTGAGCTAATACAAGCGGTTAGACGATCGGTGGTAGGGATTAATACGCCTTCGATAAAGTGACCATCAAAAGTTTTAAAACGTACTTTGATAGTGCCATCGCTACTTTGTTGGGTATGATCTACTGTGATGGCTCTGAATTCATAACGGAGCGCGAGTTCCTCACGTAAGTTTTTCGAGAGGTTAGTCATGGCATCGAACGAACGAGCCCACTTCATCCATAGCCATTCGTGAATCTGTTGCAGTCTGAACGGTTTTTCGTTTAAATCGTTCAACAAAACACTCAATTCTTCGGTAGTGGCTTCTCTTATTTCTTTTTTAGCTTTTGAATTCATAGGGTAAAGATACTCCAAAAGACGATGAATATGTACATTTGCACTATGGCTTATTTGCTACATATCGAAACGTCCTCCAATTGTTGCAGTGTTGCATTGAGTAAAGATGCTGATTTAATCGGCGTTTTAGAGGAGGTGCAGCCGAATACGCATGCCGCATCCTTACCTTTATTTATACAGCAATTATTAGCTGAAAACAAGCTTAGCAGTGTCGATATTGCTGCCGTAGCCGTGAGTATTGGTCCTGGCTCCTATACTGGTTTACGCGTTGGATTGAGTTTAGCCAAAGGCTTTTGTATGGTGAATAGCATTCCATTGATTACAATTTCTTCCCTTCGTATGATGGCGCAAGGCCTAAAGGAATTATATCCTTCGTATATTGGTGATTTTGTGCCATTAGTAGATGCAAGAAGAATGGAAGTATATACTGCACAGTACGATAAGAATGTAAGTGAGATAAAATGTGAATATGCTTATGTTGTGCAAGAGGAAGCTTGGTCTGAAAGTGCTACTCAGTACTTGTTCGCGGGTAGTGGGGCTGCAAAGGTGCAACAATTTTTAGGCACTCGTCCGAATCATCAATTTGATCTTAGCAATAATGTCAATAGTGCTAGGTTTTTATGCAAATTAGCATTTGAAAAATTTGCAAAAAGTGATTTCTCTGATCTTGCCTACGCAGAGCCACTTTATCTCAAAGAATTCGGTCAGAATTGAGTTATGAGCTTAAAAAAATATTAACAAGAATTCTAACGTTATAAGTTAGTTTTATATATCTTTGTAATATCATTTAATCAAAAAAATTACTTAACAATGGAGTCAAAAGTAAAAAATGATTTAATCATTTCCCGTAATGGCACATCTAGCCGCGATCCAATCGTTGTAGGTGCTGTCAATTTAAAAACATCTGCGCACATTATCCGTGCTTTGAACCACAAATTGCGTCAGCAAATCTTGAAGGTAATTGAGGACAACAAGAAAATCACTGTGACTGAAATCTATGTGAAACTTCGTTTGGAACAATCAGTTGCTTCACAACATTTGGCAATTTTGCGTGCTGCTGAAATCGTGAACACAACTCGCGATGGTAAGTTTATCTATTATACAATCAACCGTCCGCGTTTAGCTGAGGTTGCTAAGATAATCGATACATTAGCAGAAGGATAATAAGCTAACACGTTATTACATGAAAAAGCCCTTACTGAAAAGTGAGGGCTTTTTTTATGCACGAAGTTTTTATGAAATTATTTTTTGTCTGTTTGTGCGTTCACACGATAAAGTTCATATTTCAATCTTGGCATATCACCCATACCTTTTGAATCCATAATGATCAGCGTGTCGCCCTTTAAACGTTCTACTTGAAAATCACTGCTAGGTGTAGGAGAGCTGTTATTCATGGCATGCAAGAGAATAAGATGCTGTGCTGTATCTAAGGAATATTTAAAAATGGCACGTTCAGCTCTGTTTGATAAAATATGCAAAGTACTGTCGGCATTAAAACTCAATACCAAACTCTTTTCTGTTTCTTTATTAGATTCAGCGACCGCTTGAATAAATAGACTATCCTTAGAATGAAGCATATCTGTTTCATTTTCGAAGTGTACTGATTTTACATGCCACTCTCCAACCAACGGATTGTCTTGTTTGGAAGAAGTACAAGCAACAATACTTGCTATCGAAAGAAATACTAGAAGTTTACGCATGGCTTTATTTTGATTGCACAAAGCAATTAAGTATCTTGCTATTATTCAAATTTAAATGCACCTTTTTTATGTTAAGTGGTGAACATATGGATTTACGGCCTTTGCGGCAAGACTATGAGGGAGCACCGCTCCGCAAGGAAGATTGTGCAGCATCTCCTTTTGTTCAGTTTCAGTTATGGTGGACCGAAGCCCAACAGGCGGGTGAAGCAGAGCCAAACGCCATGACCCTTGCTACGGCAGATCAATCGGGCCAGCCACATGCGCGCGTTGTTTTATTAAAAGCCTTGGAGAATCAACGATTCGTATTCTTTACTAATTACGCCTCCGATAAGGGACGAGAAATTGAACAGAATCCGCTTGCCTCCCTTTCTTTTTACTTTCAAAAACAGTTTCGCCAAATACGTATTGAAGGGCGTTTGGAGCAAATTAGCGCTGCCGACTCCGATACCTATTTCTACTCTCGTCCAAAAGATTCGCAAATAGGTGCCATGCTGTCGCCACAGTCGCATGTCATTCCTAATCGCGAGTTTATCGTCGAAGGGCTGAAAGAATTGAACGCGAAAATTGAGGCGGGCAGTATGATGATTCAACGACCGGCTCATTGGGGAGGCTATGCTTTAATTGCCCATCGCATCGAGTTTTGGCAAGGACAGCCGTCACGCTTACATGATCGAATTTCTTATCATTTAGAAAATAATAATTGGATCAAACAACGTCTTGCTCCATAATTTAAAACAACACACATGGAAAATATCTCTCGCGTTAGAGCCACGCTCTATACATTGATAACTGTCTTTTTCTTCTGGGGTTTTATCGCCGCAGGGAATAGCGTATTCATCCCTTTTTGTAAACATTATTTTCACTTGGATCAATTTCAATCGCAGCTGATTGATTTTGCATTCTATCTTGCTTATTATATCGGAGCGCTAGGACTATTTGCTGTAGGCGCTTTCACAGGTAAGGATGCTGTAGCTCGTTGGGGTTATCGTAAATCTATCGTGTACGGATTATTGTTCTCCGCTTTAGGGGCGCTTACTATGATTGTTGCTGTAAATGCAAATTCCTTCAATGGCATGTTAGGCGGCTTATTCATCGTTGCCTTAGGATTCTCCTTACAACAAACCGCTGCCAATCCTTTTGCCTTAGCTTTAGGTGATCCAAAGACAGGCGCACACCGGATTAGTTTGGGCGGTAGCGTGAATTCCTTCGGCACAACCATCGGACCTATTGTCATTGGATTAGCTTTATTTGGAAGTGCAAAATCGATCTCTGACGAGCAAATTCAAAATTTGAAGTTGGAGTATGTGAATATACTCTATGCATGTGTCGGAGCTCTTTTTATAGGTGCTGCAGCCTTGTTCTACTTTTCAAAGAATGCAGTTGAAGGGGTACAGGAAGAGGAGGCGCAAAGCACGCAAGAAACTAAACCGATGAAAGCCTTTTTGCTATTAGCTTTCTTAACACTCGTACTTGCCGCAGCCTATACGCCGATTTTCAATTCCTATCGTGGTGCAGAAGCTCAAGAGATTGCGGCCTTGCAAAAGCAAATAGATTCGAAGATCGTAGTGGGAGAGGCTCTAACGCAAGCTAATTTACATTTGAATGAACTAAAGGTAAGCTTGGAAAGCTTTCGCACACGCTGTTTGATGATTGCTTTAGCAAGCATTTTCGGCTTGTTATTGTTCTCATTAATTCCTTCACGCAAGAATAAAAATGGTTGGGGTGCCATGCAGTATCCGCAATTGGTGCTTGGTATGTTAGCGATTTTCGTATATGTTGGAGTAGAGGTGAGTATCGGTTCGAACTTAGGTGAATTGCTTAAGCAGAAGGCTTTTGGCGGATTCGAAGCTTCGCAAATTGCTGTATTCGCTTCGGTGTATTGGGGTAGTTTAATGGTCGGTCGCTGGACGGGTGCCATTAATGTTTTTGAATGGACAGGCCTTAAAAAGCAAATGGCAACGGTGATTGTGCCTATTCTTGCATTTGGCTTAGTGCTCGGCGTAAATGCGCTAGCACAGAAAGATGTTTCCTCTTTGTATGGATATGTATTATGTGTGGTATTGCAAGTAGCGGTCTTTTTCATCAGTCGTGGCAAGCCTGCTCTAACCTTATTGTTATTTAGTATCGGAGGCGCTTTAGCCATGTTAGTTGGTATCCTTAGTAGCGGACAAGTAGCGATATATGCGATACTTAGCGGTGGTTTATTTTGCTCTATTATGTGGCCAAGCATTTTCTCTTTATCCTTGGCGGGACTTGGTTCTTATACCACCCAAGGTGCGGCCTTCTTAGTAATGATGATTCTAGGGGGTTCTGTATTGCCTCCTATCCAAGGTAAATTGGCCGATTGGTATCAAAGTATGCATCCAGAACAAGCGGGCATTGGTATTCATCAATCGTATTGGTTGGCTTTTGCGTGCTTTGTTTTCTTGGCATTGTTCGCAGTAGTGGTGAAGCAGTTATTACAAAAACAAGGAATTGACTATGACGAAAATAGCGCTGGGCATTGATATTGGCGGTACGAATACAGCAGTAGGAGTAGTGGATGTAAAGGGAAATTTGTTGCATCGCTTTTCTATTCCAACTGCAAAAAGTGCGGAGGCATTAGTAGCGGAAGTTAATCTTGCTTACGAGGCTATCGGACTAAAAAATGTTTCCTTGGAGGGTATCGGAATCGGTGCTCCGAACGGAAATTATTATAAAGGTACGGTAGAATTTGCTCCAAACTTAAGCTGGAAGGGTGTTGTACCCTTGGCGGAAATGTTTGCTAAACATTTTGGAGTCCCTGCCTGGCTTACGAATGACGCGAATGCTGCCGCTATCGGAGAAATGCAATTCGGCGCCGCGAAAGGACTTAGAGATTTTATCATGATCACCCTTGGAACAGGCTTAGGAAGTGGAGTAGTGGTGAATGGGGAGGTCGTTTATGGTCATGATGGCTTTGCAGGTGAACTAGGACATATTGTCTATGATTATGATGGAAGAAGCTGTGGCTGCGGTAGAAAAGGCTGTTTAGAGACTTACGCCTCCGCTACGGGCATTGTCCGCACTGCAGAAGAGTGGTTGATGAAGGAAAGTGTCAGCTCCTCCTTACGTACAAGTGGGATGATAACGGCAAAGTCGATTGCAGAAGCCGCAACGGCTGGCGACGAACTCGCGATAGAGATTTTCGATTTTACGGCTAAAGTATTAGGCAGACAACTCGCGGATGCAGTAGCCTTTACTTCTCCAGAAACGATTTTTTTGTTCGGAGGCTTGGCAAATGCCGGAGAATTATTGATGCGTCCCTTAAAAAAGCATTTTGAAGAGAGTTTATTGCAGATTTTTAAAGGCAAAATAAAGCTTGCTTTTTCGGCCTTGCCAGAAGGAGATGCAGCTGTTTTAGGAGCAGCTTCACTAGCTTGGCATGAATTAAACTGATTTTTGACCCCTTTAACAGAATTTTGGTTCATTTAGGCCTGCTTTTCCGTATCTTTGCAACTCATTAATTATGGCTGAAAAGAAAGTAAAATATGTGTTCAATACCCATACCCTCAGCTACGAGACGGTTAAGCTCTCGTGGTGGGAATGGACATTGCGTGTATTTGGTTTCTTAAGTGCCACCCTTGTCTTTGCTATCGTAAGCGTATATTTCGCTTATCAATATTTAGATTCTCCTAAGGAGAAAATTTTGAAACGTGAATTAAACAAAGTTCGTGCGCAATATGAGTTGTTGAATCGTCGAATGGCGCGTTTAGATGCTAGTTTGAAAAGTATCGCAGATCGCGATGACAATACATATCGCGTGATTTTCGAGGCCAATCCAATCAGTCCTACCCAACGTTCTGGTGCTTTTGGAGGTACAGATTTATACGCTGATTTAGACGGTTATGATAATACCGATTTGATGGTGAATACGACGAAAGCGCTCGATAAAATCAGTCGAAAGCTTTATATACAATCGAAGTCTTTTGATGAGATTGAAAAATTAGTGCAGAGCAAGGCGCAGATGATGCAGAGCATTCCTGCTATTCAGCCGATTTCTAATCGTCGCTTGAACAGTATCGCTTCCGGCTTCGGGTATCGTACCCATCCTATTTATAAGATTGTGAAGTTTCACAGCGGTATCGACTTCGCAGCTAGTCCTGGTACACCGATCTACGCTACCGGAGACGGGGTAGTAGAGGGCGCTATCGCCGATCATAGTGGCTATGGCATGCACATCATTATCAATCACGGATATGGCTATCGTACCCTATATGCGCATATGAGTCGTTTCAAGGCGACACGTGGGCAGAAGGTTAAGCGAGGCGACGTAATAGGTTATGTGGGTAGTACAGGTTCTTCTACTGGACCGCATTGTCACTATGAGGTTATCAAGGGTGGCACACAGATTGATCCGATTAATTTCTTCTTCAGCGATTTGAAGCCATCCGACTACGAGCAGATTTTGCAGCGTGCTAGTCAGACGAATCAGTCTTTCGACTAATTTTAATTTTCTTTCAGATATACTAGGTAATGCACTGGCTAAAAGTTTCACAGAAATGTGGGACCTTTCCTTTTTGTGCGATTTATAGTTTGTGAGTACAAGAACCATGGAGGTACGCGCGTTCTTATTAGGAACATTTTATTTGGAAACTGTTTACTAATTAGTTAACTTAGTATGAGAAGTCAGAATAGAAAAATTGTGTTGTTTGAGAGCCACTATATAGATTTTTACAATGAGCAAAGTTTAAATACATAAAAGAAAATTGAGTATGTACTTTCATTATTGAGGGTTATTGATGTAATACCGCTTAAATTTTTCAAGAGCATAACAAATGCAAGCGGACTCTTTGAAATACGAGTGAAAACCGGGGAAAAGAATATTCGTATTTTTTGTGTATTCACAGATTCAAAGGAAATATTATTATTGAATGCTTTCATAAAGAAGTCCCAAAAGCTTCCTGCGAAGGAACTTGAACTCGCTAGGAAATTGCAAATTCAAGCGATAAGTAAAAAATAAATGATATGAAAAAGAAAATCGATTCTACTGTTACAACATTTGATGAATTGTTGGAAAAAAAGTATGGTCAGCATGGTACACCCTCTAGAGATCAGTTCGAAGCCGACGCTGAAGCTTTTATTTTAAGTGAATGTTTAAAAGCGGCACGTCGACAAGCGAAGTTAACGCAAGAGGAGTTGGCCGTGAAGGTTGGCACTAAAAAGAGTTATATTTCTCGTTTAGAGAATGGAAAAAGTGATATACAGCTAGCTACGCTTCGAAGAATAATCGAGCAAGGATTAGGGCGTAAAATGCAGATTACAATTCTGTAAGCCCTTTAATATTATTTCAGCTCTTTCAAACTGGCTTCTGCTTGGGCTTTATAAGCGCCACCTTCAGAAATAATTTGCTGTAAAATGGCTTTAGCAGTGATTGGGTCACTGATTTTAATATGGGCTAAAGCTTTTTGATAACGAGCAGCCTCATATACTTCGTCATTAGTTTGTACCATAATGATATCAAACTGTTGAATGGCATCAATATACTTCTTTTGTCCCATCAAACTCAAAGCGAGTAGGTAACGCACTTTATATTGCGACTGATCTTTATTTAAAATCGAATAGCATTGTGCGGATGCGCGCATAAAGTTATTGGTCTTTAAGCTTTGTTGAATGGCATTCAATTGATCGTTGCTCGCGCTTGCGTTAGCTAGATCCGCAGGGGCCTTCGATTTAGCGCTTACTTGCGGCGCGGTTGTTTCTGTTACTTTGTCATCTACAGTAGGGGAAACGCCTGCATCTGCATCGGCCATAGCTATCGGAGCGCTTTCTAATGTCGGCTCTTCCACATTCACTACTTGCCCACTACTATCTTTCGAATTGTTTTCCAATTCAGCTAGAGGAGAGGTGTCGAATGCGTCTGCTTTCTCATCTGCTGCCGCTATTTTTGCTTGTTCTTTAATAATAGTGATCGTATCATGCCCCTTACTAAAGCTGATATTACTCAACTCGGATTTCATCTTCTCTAGCTTGTCCGCTACGATTTGTAATCGAGTATTGACAAATAGATTGAAGTAAACGCCTACCCCTAAAACGATAAAAACTACTGCCGCAGCGACTCCTATCATTCTCCAAGGGGAATAGATATGAATCGGAATGAGGCGATGTTCCTTACGTGAGCGGTGATCCAGACGTTTATTGATACGATCTAGCACTTCTGGTAATTCCTGTTTAGTGCCTGCGTTTAACTTTCCATCGTCTGTTAATAGGCCATCCAAGGCATCATTACACAATTCACACGAATTGATATGCTCTTCTAATGACTTTACCTCAGAAGTGCTCAATTGCCCTTGGATATAGGCTAGAAGCTGCTCTTCGTTAAAGCATTCGCTCTTTGCAGAGCCTTGGTTGATATGGTCGAATAGTTTCGACATAATTTAGTTCCCTTTCGAGAGTTGAATTTTTAGATTTCGTTTGCCGTTTTGGATGAAGCTTTTCACCTGTTTAAGCGTATATCCCGTCTCTTTGCAGATTTCGATATAACTTTTATCGGCGAGGTAGAATAATTCCACGCAGCGCTTTTGCTCAGGATTCAGCTGCTGAAGGGCTTCTAAAAGCGCCTTTTCCAAAATAGCTTTCTGTTGTTCATCAAGATGCACATTTTGCTCCGTTTCCATAAGTAAAGGCGTATTTCCTTTTACTTCTTCCACATAATCAACTGGGTGGGCCGCATGACGGCGTAAATGCATCAAGCAATGATTCTTACTTACTTGATAAAGCCAAGCTTTGAAGATTTGAATATCATGGCGACCAATTTCACGTAAGAGTTTTTCATAGATTTCCATCACCGCATCTTCTGCTAATGGCTCTTGCTTTAAATATTTCTTACAAACGCCATAAATAAGGTGGGTATAGCGTTGGAATAAGGTCACGAAATACGTCTGATCCCCATTCATGCGAAATTGACGAATCAATTCCTCATCACTTAGGTTTTCTAAGGCAATATGGGGTTGACGATAGAGAAAGTTCATCTCGACACCAAAGATACGGTTTGGAGCGGAATTTTGGGCAAAAAAAAACCTCCAGAGTGGGAGGCTTTTTTAAAGTAATTAAAAATTACTTAGACTTAGTTTCAGTAGCAGGAGCTTCTGTAGCAGGAGCTTCAGTAGCTGTAGCATTGTCAGTAGCGTTTTCTGTAGAAACTGACATTTCAGGAGCAGTAGCATTTTCAGTTGCTTCGTTGTTACCGCAAGAAGCGAAAGCCATCATAGCGCCCGCAACTACCAAGAAGGATAATTTTTTCATTTTAATGAAGATGATTTGTTGTTAATGAATTATAATTCGCTTGCAAAGATAGCTTTTTTTAGAAATTTAACAAAAAAAGCAAAAAATTTATTTTTCTCGGAAAAATAGGTTAATTGGAACACCGGTAAAATTAAAGGTCGCACGCAAACGCTTTTCTAGATAATTGCGATACGGTTCTTTAATCTCTCTAGGATAATTACAGAACAATGCAAAGGTCGGTACCTGACCAGGTAATTGCGTTCCGTATTTAATCTTAATCAAGTGTCCGCGGTGTGCTGGTGGCTGTGTAGCCTCAATCGCCTCCTGAATTGCTTCGTTCAACTTAGAGGTCGTAATCTTACGATTCTTATTCTCATACACCTCCAAACAAGCTTCGATGATTCTCGAAATACGTGTTTTTTCTAATGCAGAAATGAAAATAATAGGTACATCGGTGAAAGGCGCAATCTTTTTCTTCAACTCTTCTTCCATCTTTTTCATGGTATTGGTTTCTTTTTCTACCAAATCCCATTTGTTCACTAAAATCACTAAGCCCTTTTTCTTTTGCTCTACCTGACGTAAAATCAACAAATCTTGTTGCTCCATACCAAGCGTCGCATCGACCATTACCATACAAACATCCGATTCGTCGATGGCACGCATCGAACGGATGACACTATAGAACTCTAGATCTTCATCTACATTCTTCTTTTTACGAATACCTGCCGTATCGATCAAAATACAATTCTTGCCATACAACGAGTAATGGGTGTGAATAGAATCGCGGGTAGTACCTGCTACATCACTCACAATCGTTCTTTCCTGACCTAATAAGGCATTCAATAACGAAGATTTTCCTACGTTCGGACGGCCAATCAAAGTGAATTTCGGTAATTCCAACTTCTCAGACATTGGAGCTGGAATCGTCTTAAGGTGATCTACGATATCATTCAACAATTCACCGGTACCGCTACCGCTGATACTGCTCAAGAAGAAATTATAATCGAAACCTAAAGAGTAAAATTCGTTCGCTAATAATTGACGCTCGTAGTTATCTACTTTATTAACGACCAAAAATATTGCTTTGCCAGAGCGACGTAGCATATCTGCGACTTCGTCATCTAAATCAGTAATACCTGTCATGACATCCAATACAAAAATGATGGCATGCGCTTCGTTAATGGCTAATTTTACCTGCTTTTTGATTTCTTTTTCAAAAACATCATCCGTATTCTTAACATATCCACCTGTATCAATCAGGTTAAATTCCATGCCATTCCATTCTACTTCTCCGTAGATACGGTCGCGTGTTACACCGCTCAAATCATCTACAATGGCCTTTCTAGAGCCAGTTAGACGGTTAAATAATGTTGATTTGCCGACGTTTGGTCGACCGACAATTGCTACAGTTTGCATATCCCTCCGGTTTATTCAGTGGGCAAAGATACGGAATTTCCCGCATGAATCACTTTCGCAGACGCCATTCCATCGGATAAGCGTTAATTAGCCTCCCTTGCACCGCTTTTACCCAGCCAAGATACCAGTTTTCAAATTTTACCAAGTAGTATCCTTTGTCGAGGCTTTCGGGCCACCAGCCTTCTTCTCTTTTGAGGTATTTCAAGGCCTGCGCTTCATCCACCTGTATCGAAGGGAGTCCTTCTGCCAAGGCATCATTCCATGCCAAAGCCGCACTTGGATGTGCTCCTTTTTTATCTGTATGTCCGATTTCTACCCCCGCTTGCGCTATGTAAACCAACGACTTTAAATCCTGCATAAACAGGTAGTGTCTTGCTGGGAACAAATACCAATTTTCTTTATGCTCAAAAGGGGTATGGTTTTCCAAAACCTCCTTTTTAACGAAGTGCTGTAGCTCTTTGGGTAAATGTAACTTCGCTTTATAATCCATCACCGCAAAGGGCTGTCTAGTTCCTGCTTTCTGTAGAGTCATTAAGAAAAATCCTTCTCCGGCAATCATATCCGGCGAGAAACGTTTCGGATGCTCCGTCACCGTAAACTCTAATTCTGGATTGTTTTGCAAGCGCTCTAGCATGCCTTCATTCTCTTCTACTGAATAACTACACGTGCTATATATCAGATAGCCGCCTGGCTTTAAGGCCGGCCAAATATCTTTCAAAATATTTTCTTGACGATCCGCGCAAACGCCCACCTGCGCTTCACTCCACTCATGGATGGCGTCGGCGTCTTTTCTGAAAAGTCCGCTACCGCTACATGGCGCATCAACGACAATCACATCGAAAGCGTTTTTCAACTTACCCCATTGCTTTGCTTCTGCCGATGCAAGGAGATGATTACTGCGTCCCCATTTGCTCGCATTTTCTTGTAGAATGCTCAGGCGATTTTTTACTACTTCATTGCTCACCAGAAGGCTGTCTGCACTTAATTGATCTAGGAGTAAAGTCGTCTTTCCTCCCGGAGCCGCGCAGAGGTCGAGCACACGCAGGTCTTGTGACGCAAGACCTAAATTGGCAAAGGCTGTTGCTAGATACATAGAACTTGCTTCTTGCACATAGTAGACGCCTGCATGCCAACACGGGTCATGCGCGAAATAAGGTCGGGTAGGGAGATAGACACCTTCGGAGCACCAATTGACAGGTGCACTGTTGGCCCATTCCTTCTTCGCCTTGTGTTTATTTTGACGAACGCTAATCACGGGCTCTTGCGCATGCGCGAGCAATAATCGTTCGAAATCGATATAGGGATTCTTTTTAAGATGCGCTACAAAATCAGTACTCAAGCCACTCATTCGCTGATAGAATTAAAAAGTTGTTCTAAACGTTCGCGCTTTAAAATCTTCTGTCCTTGACGGCCTCGCGCAATCACACGATCTCCAACCTTTGCCTCAAAGCGACAGATCACATTGTTCTTTTCTTGATTTTCCAACGTGGCTGTGAACGACACTTTACTGCCAAGATAGGCTGGGGATACATGTTCTACTTCGATAAAGGTACCAATACCTTCTTCATCGGCTTCCTTCATCTCCAATACAAAAAGTCGGCAACACCATTCCGCATCGCGTGCAACAGAGAAAGTCGCATAGACAGGATGTACATTCCCTGAAGCGAAGGATGCTAAATCCTGCTCCGTTACCGTATGCTCGTACTGCAATTGATCGCCGTCTTTGAAAGGATGAATCATTATTTCGCTTGTATTAATTGTAAACTGTTCAAGGCAATACCTGGTCGTTGAATAAAGAACTTCGCATTTCCCCAACGCTTATGCAATAATAATCTACGGGTGCTGCTATTCAAGAAAATATAAGGTTGTTCTTCATACACTAAAGCCTGAAACGCTTTTACATAAGGAACTCTACGGGTAAAGTCGACAATATATTTACAAGAATCGATCAGCGCATCGGATTGTGCATTGCCAAATCCGGTGAAGTTATTTCCTTTCGTCTTCCAGCTATCACTACTCCAAATAGAAGTGAAGTCGTCGGCGCTGCTGACACCTCCCCAAGAGCCCATGCTCAAATCGAAGTCGTGCTCTTTATTCTTCTGCACAAAGACACCTGGGTCCATCAGCTGAATAGTTAATTCAATACCCGCTTTGCGATAAACCTCCGCCACCATATTGGCAATGTCTTTCCAATCTGGTACGGCATTCATGATATTGATATCTGCACGCATCGACCATTTCTTGCCATCGATGACTTTGTCTAGAATACCGTCTCCGTCACTATCCTTCCATCCAGCCTCTGCTAACAGTGCTTTTGCTTTCTCGACATCAACAGGAATCAAAGCAAGGTCCTTATTGTATTCAGCTTTGAGTGGAGACACCATCGAAACGGTACGGCCACATTTGTTTTTATAGACTACCTTGATAATATCATCAACTGGCGTCAAATAGGCTAGGGCACGGCGTACGCGCTTATCCGTAAAAAGCGGTCCGTGCTTTACACCATCTGGTTTGCAGTTGATAGCGATATAGCTATAATTGAAATTACTCACGAAGCAGCTATTATAATTCGCATTGAAGGCAGAGTCTTCTTGCAGACTTAACAAAGGTTTAGCTGACAAGAATGTGCTTGCGTCAATTTGCTGATTTTTTAGCTCTAACATCAATGTATTAGGGTCTTTCACCGATTTAAAGTAAATGGTATCCGGTCCCTGTTGATCCCAAATTTGTGCAGAATTGGTCGCCCAATAATTTGCTTTCTTTACCAAGATAATTGCTTCGCCTGCTTTCCAATCCACGAATTTATAAGGACCTGCACCGCTGATCCATTGCAACTCATGCCCTGTTTTAGGGTCGTTGAAGAACTGCGCCCATTTTTCTAATGCTGGATTCGCCTTAAAATTTTTGTCTTTAAATCCTTCGAAAGATTCCTTGCGCAAAATATGTGTCGGATCGAAAAGCTTCTCTTGAATGATCGGATAATCGATGGTCATTTCTAAATTCTGCACATAGGCACGTTCCATAACGAAGCGTACAGCATTCGATTTATCAGCCACCTTTTCAATTCGTTTGATATTGTTCAAATAAGGCTTCTGATGCGGGTTTTGAGTGAGTGGACAACAATATGCTTTATAAGAGAATAGGATATCGTCGCAAGTGATCGGACTGCCGTCATCCCATTTTGCATTTTCTCGCAAGGTATAAACGTATTGGGTATGTGTTGCATCTTCTTCGGGCATTGCTATCGCGAGGTCAGGCATAACACCGCATTGCTCCAAGTCGAGGGTCAAGAGATATTTATGAACGAAGTTGTTGAGGATCGAACGCATCTCGCTATTGCTATTGCAAGGGTGCATATTATCGGGCTCAGCCGCCATTTGTACGAATAAGGTTTTGCTATGCGACCAGCTTTTATCAAAGACTTCCGCATCCGCAAGCGCTAAATATTTTTTACCATCCTGCCCTTTGTAAACGACCGCGTTTTGAGGGTTTTTCTTGGGTGTTGACTGACAAGCGAACAAAGCTATACAAAGCAATAGTAGGCCTGTCGTCGATTTTAGTTTCGAAGACATAGCAATGGGGGTGTTTAACAAAGTTAAGCGAGCGAAATGAATTTTTGCGAAGAATTAATCTTGGCGCAAAGCTTGAATGGGGTCGAGGCGTGCGGCTTTCATCGCAGGGTAAATACCTGAAACTAATCCGACGATAAAACATAATACTAATCCTAGTAAAATCCAGGCCCAAGGGAACAACATAGATCCTCCGAAAACACCGATGGCAATGAGGTTTCCAAGTAAGATACCGAGTACAATGCCAATGATAGCACCGCCTTGACAAATCAAAATACTTTCATAAAATAACTGACGGAGGAGGTCGCTGTTCTTGGCACCGATCGCCTTACAAAGTCCGATTTCACGGGTTCTTTCGTTCACGCTTACGAGCATGATATTCATCAATCCGATGGCAGCGCCCAATAAGGTGATCAAACCGATTAGTGTTGCTGCAAGGGAAACAAAGGATAGGTTGCTGATTAGTTCGGTGGCAAGGTCATCACTGCGTTGTGTGTCGAAGTCGTTCTCTTCTCCGAGAGGCACACGGCGTATCACTCTGAAAAGACCTTCTGCTTCTAATACGCCAGCCGACATCATCTCTGGTCGGTCGGCCATGACAGTGATGAGGTAAGAGGTTTTGCTGGTCTTCCCGCTAAGCCAGTTGCGGCGCACATCGGGTAATGGCAAGAAGATCGTATTATCGGAGCTTAAGAATCTAGAGGTGCCTTTCGATTGTAAAACGCCTATTACACGGTATTTCTTCTCGTTGACAGAGATGATTTTCTGAACCGCTTGCGCAGGTAAACGGAAGAGGTGAAGGGCGACGTCAGCGCCTATAACAGCGACAGGGAGGCCATCTTGTATTTCTTGTTCGGAGAAAGCTCTACCGGCATAGAGATTAAATCCAGAAACGGCGAAATAGGATTCGTCGATACCGTAGACGGCGATATTGGGATTTGTTTTAAAAGAGCCATGTTCTGCAATCGCGGTACGCGACGCGGTTACATTGACGGAGACGGTGGCAGGGAAGCTATAACTTGCTTTGAATCGGCTTGCTTCTTCCCATTTGATGATTGGAAACGATTTCGCTTTTTTACCGCTACGTCCGACATGGAAATCACTCTCTCTATTTTTGAAGGTAAAGGAGTTGGCACCCATGCTAGAGAAGTTGCTGTTGATACTTCCTTTAATGCCGTCGATAATGGTCAAGATGCCTACTAGCGCCATGATTCCGAAGGCGATAATCAGCATAGTGATGACGCTTCGAAGCCATTGGCCGCGGATGGCTAGATAAGCCATACGTAGGATTTCTCTTTGTTCCATTAAAGCAAAGGTAATAGATTATGCCAAGTCTGTGTGAACGAAAAGTTTCACCTTCGCGATTCGCATTTTCTGTAGCTGTAGGATGGTGAATTCGAACTGCTCGTGACGGATGCTTTCATTCTGACGAGGGAAGCGTCCGAATAGTTCTAACAGGAGTCCTGCTAAGGTATCCGACTCGCCCTTTACTTCGTCAAAGGCATCTGTTGGGAGGTCGAGCGCGCGACAAACATCGTTTAGCAATACTTTTCCATCCATGATATACGCGTTGTCTGCGGTACGTTGAATGAGGTTTTCTTCTTGCTCGTCGAATTCATCTTTTATGTCGCCGATAATTTCTTCCAAGATATCTTCCAAGCTTACTAATCCGGCCGTTCCTCCATATTCATCTACCACCATGGCTTGGTGCATTCTTTTCTGTTGGAATTCTTGTAAGAGGTCGTTGATCTTTTTGTTTTCTGGGACAAAGAATGGTTTACGGATCAAGGTATGCCAATCGAAGTCGGCACCTTTATCGAGGTATTCCATCATGTCTTTGGAGAAGAAAACACCCATTACTTTGTCGGGGTCGCCATCTTCAAAAACAGGGATACGGCTATAGCCATGTTCTTTCACTTGTGCCTTCACTTCTTCGAAATTCAGGGAATAGTCGAGCGAGATAATGTCGGGGCGCGCCTTCATGATTTGCTTTACGCTGGTATTTCCAAACTGGGCAATGCCTTTTAGGATGGACACCTCTTGTTTAGAGCTGTTTTCTGGCAAGGCGATATCGATGGCATGGGCAATTTCTTCCGCATCCATTTCGTTGGCTGTCTTTTTCATCCAGCGACGTTCGATAATGGTGGTAAAGGAAATTAGAAACTGACTTAATGGATAGAATAGCTTGTTCATGGTGGTGATCGGACCCGCCATAAACACGGCCATTTTAACATTGTGTTGGGTGGCGTATACCTTTGGCATAACCTCTCCGAAAAGTACGAGGATGAAGGTAATGGCCACGATTTCCACCAAAAACTCGATTAGTGCGGGTAGGTGGAAAGGGTGTAGCATAGAATAGGTAAGTGCCACCACAGCGATATTAATAAAGCTGTTGGCAATCAATATAGTGGCTAATAGACGACGCGGCTGTTCTAGGAGGGCGAGGATCTGATCTGCTTGTTTACCGTACTTTTTAGAAAGGTTGCTGAGATCTTTACTTGCCATCGAGAAGAAGGCGACTTCCGCGCCGGCCATGAGCGCAGCGAAGAAAATAAGTATACAGGTAATGAGTAATTTAATTGCCAATTCGCTTATAGATATCGACTCGTGCGCAATTTGCAAGAGTGGAGTTGCTGATGAAATCGAATTGACGATAATCGAGGGAGGTTCTGTACCCACAGTTAAAAATACTTTGATGACCTGCAAATATACAAAATTCGTTTAGAATGGCATATCCCCTCCGGGTACTTCGCTTGGGGCACCCGGTTCCACGATTTGTGGACCCTGTCCGGCAGCATTGTCACGGCGTTCGAGCATCTGGAAGTTCTCCGCACGAATCTCGGTGATGTTTTTCTTGTTGCCTTCCTTGTCCTCGTACTGACGCGACTGGATACGCCCTTCGACATAGACCATCATACCCTTGCGCAGGTACTTTTGGGCCACTTCGGCCAAGGTGCCCCAAACGACGATATTGTGCCATTCGGTTTTGTCCTGACGTTGTCCGTTTTTGTCTTTAAAGGTTTCGGTGGTCGCCAAAGGGAATTTAGCCAAAAGGGCTCCTTTGTCGAAATTTTGGATTTCTGGGTCCTTGCCCAGGTTGCCAATTAATAAAACTTTGTTTAAACCTCTCATTGTGTAGTTGATTGAGTGTTATGTATTTGTCTTTTCCTAAAATACAAAATAATATCCAATGCAACAAATTTAGTGGAGAACTCAAGCGACCGGGTTGCGCTAAGCGCTCTTTACTTTAGTAGTTTTGAGTATGAGTCCGATTTTAACCTTGAGCGTAGTGCTCGCCTATTTTGCCTTATTGTTTGTAGTTGCCTGGTGGACCGGTCGCGGCGCGAACGAGCATAGCTTTTTCATAGGCAACAGAAATTCCAATTGGCTGGTGGTCGCTTATGGCATGATTGGTACGTCTTTGAGTGGGGTGACTTTCATGAGTGTACCGGGGAAGGTGGGTGTTGCGCACTTTGCCTATATGCAGGTAGCTTTGGGTTATTTACTTGGCTATTGGGTGGTGGCAGGTGTTTTGCTGCCCTTGTATTATCGAATGAACTTGACATCGATTTATCATTATCTCTTGGAACGTTTTGGGAATGCGAGTTATAAGACGGGGGCTTTATTGTTTATTGTGAGCAGAACGATGGGGGCGACCTTACGTTTGTATTTGGTGGTGAATGTCTTGCAGATTTTTATTTTGGATACCTGGCAGATTCCGTTTTGGGTAACGGCAGCCGTGGTGATTTTGATGATCTTATTGTATACGTTCCAAGGGGGGGTGAAGACGATTGTCTGGACGGATCTATTGCAGACGACGTTTATGTTGTTAGCCTTGGTGATTTGTATTGTTTTTATCAAAGAACAGTTAGGCTTGAATTGGGGTGGCTTTGTGGAAGGGATGCGTTCGCAGCAGCTGACTAAGATTTGGAATATGGAGTGGGGCAGTAAAGGCTTTTTCCTCAAACAGGTATTGGGTGGTGCTTTCATTACGATTGCTATGACGGGATTGGATCAGGAGATGATGCAGAAGAATATTAGTGTGAAAAATTTATCTGGGGCACAACGCAATATGTTGAGCTTTTCTGGCGTTTTAGTAGTAGTGAATTTGTTGTTCTTGATTTTAGGTGCGGCTTTGTTTATGTATGCGAAAAAAGTAGCGATGCCCTTACCAACTTCGAGTGACGATTTGTTTCCGAGTATAGCCTTGCATTATCTACCGCCAGCGATAGGACTGATTTTCTTGATTGGTTTGATTAGTGCCTTGTTTCCGAGTGCCGACGGGGCGATTACTGCATTGACGGCGTCGTTTTGTATTGACATACTAGGCTTGCAACGCAGGAAGGATTTGACGGAGCAGGCGCAAAAAAGCAAGCGATTACGCGTTCATTTAAGTTTTGCCTTGCTATTCTATATCTGTGTATTAATCTTTAAAGTAATCAATGAAAAAGCGATCATCGACTTGCTATTAGATATTGCAGGGTATACCTACGGGCCCTTATTAGGCTTGTTCAGCTTTGGGATTCTAACGAAGCGTAGGGTGATAGATGCACGGGTGCCTTATATTGCTTTGCTTTCGCCGCTCTTATGTTATGCCTTGAATTATGGCAATAGCCAACAGCATTGGTTAGGGAATTATCAGATAGGATTGGAGTTATTGATTATTAACGGTGCTTTTACGTTTATAGGCTTGTGGTTGTTTGCCTCAGGCCATACGCTCGAAAAGCCAGTAGATATAGCCCATTAAGGCCATGCTGTAGAGCATGGTAGCTGCGACGAGGCCTTGCATTTGATGATCGAGGCGATGGCGTTTTGCAACGAGGAAGGGGAGCATATTACAGGCGATGCTCATAATGTAGATAAACTTGTACGAAAGCTGTCCGCCGTTGAATACATGTCCGCGAAGGTATTCGTTGAGCTCCATAAAGAATACCAATCCGAGTGGTGGAACGATAAGTCCGAAGATGAATCCGAACCAAGCTTTATCTGTGCGAAGAAAATCCATGAGGCGGGGTTTTAATCCGCCTCAAAGATATATTTTCTCAGGCTTATTTATTGCCTTTGGAGCGGTTATGTGTTTTGCATAGCATCTCGCAATTGGCGATGTTGGTGGCACCTCCATTGCTCCAGGCAGTTACATGGTCGGCGTCCATTTCTGCTAATGCCCACTTTTTGGTTTTGTTAGCGTTAGTGCCTAAGGCGCATAATGGACAATTGGAGATTCCCTTTTTATCGGCAGCTGCCGTTTGTTTCG
>JAPJNH010000106.1 GCA_026461075.1 Chitinophagales bacterium | reverse complement strand
TGTGCTTCCGTTACATCTCGACAAGGCAGCTAGAGATTGTAGTATTCAATTTATTGATGTCAATGCACAGCTAGCCTCTTCTGGAAAAAAGGCAGCAGAGTTTTATTATAAAGAAGCGAAGCAATTATTGTCTAACAGAAATCGTTTAGACGCCCGAAAGGCTTATGCAGATTTACTTGCGCTCAATAACTATCCGCATGATTATACAGATGTTTTACAACTGAAAGCGCAAGCGAGAGAAGAGGGAATTAATCTGGTGCTCTTTAAAATGATGAATAATAGTGACGCGATTATGCCCGCACAATTGGAGAAAGATTTAATGACCATGACTGTCAATGATCTTAACGAAGACTGGGTGGTGTATCACGGCAAAGCGGTTGACGGAGCGGATTACGACTATAAAGTAGTTTGTCGTGTACAGCATATGATGGTTGGACCAGAGCAGCAAAATGAAAAAAGCTATACCGATAGCAAACAAGTGCAAGACGGCTGGGAATACATATTAGACAGTCGTGGTAATGTTAAAAAAGACAGTTTGGGAAATGATATGAAGAAGCCGAAAATGAAAACAATTAGTTGTGTCGTAAAGGAAGTGCATCAATTCAAGCAAGCCACAATGGATGGCGTTTTGGAATATTATTCGACCAATAGCAATATGCTCATAAAGACAATGCCAGTGAAAGGAGATGGCGTTTTCGAAAACACATTCGCTGTTGCTGTAGGAGATCAGTCCGCGCTGACTAAAGATTCTAAATTAAAATTAGATCGCAAGCCGATGCCCTTTCCAACGAATGCAGAGCTGATGTTACAAGCCGGAGCAACCTTCAAAACGGTATTGCATAAGGCGATGATGGATAATAGAAGTTTAGTTAGAAACTAATTTTGAATGTTTGTGAAGCACGAATATTCAAATAATTAAAAGTTAAAAATTAGAAATTAAGAATTGCGTTGGACAGCAATTAATTTCTTTTAAATTAAAACAATTTATTCAACAAGAATTCAAAATAAAGGAACGTCTATTTCGTTGTATAAATCCTGACAAACCAATTTTTAATTCTTAATCCTTAATTTTTAATTTGCTCGCCAAATAATACCCCAACAATCCCATAGGAATATAGGCCAATACTAAATCCAGGATATTAAACCACATTGGTGCGCCAGGAATTTGAATGACCATCATAATCCCGCCTACTAAGAACACGCCACCCGTCATGATTGCCATTAATTTAGGGCGTAAAGGAATGAAATAGGCTATGATGAAGGCAGGAATAAAAGTACCGATGGCATGCGCTAAAAACGGTGCTAAAAAGTGTATAGGCTTCAATACTTTCATCGCAGCTTGCAATCCCTCTGGCGTTTTCATATCCACCCCTTCAGGTAATGGAATGATCGTGCCGTTTATACGAAGGATAAAGCCATTTACAAAGGCGCCTAAAATGATTGCACCTACGATAATTAAAACGTGTTTAAGTCTTTCCATTTGTTGAAATTAAAAAACATCCGCTAAACGATATTAATAAACATTCGAAAACCATGAATTGGTTCGTGTCTCACGAACCAAAATTAATCATCTAAAAAATATCCGCTAGACGATAATAATAAACATTCGGCTCGCGGTAGAAACTATGCGGACAATTTTTACTCACCTGCGTTTCTAATAGGCGATGCGCTAAAATGTGTACGGGCATCGGACGTTGCGAACGTAAAATCCCCACCTTGTTCAAAGCATAAATAATCTTCAAAGAAAGATGTTCTCCCATTCTACCATCGGCTTTCTCTCGATCAAGAATGCCTGGTTGGAAAATATGTATGCGTTCGAAAGGCAATTGAATCAATGCTTCTTCTAATTCAGCTTTCATCCGACTATAAAAGAAAGGTGATTTTAATTTCGCACCATAGGCTGAAACCAATACCAACTCCTTCACCCCGTTTGCAGCAGCCGCTTTCGCCACTTCATATTGATAGGTATAATCGATTTTATATTGTGCTTCTTTCGAGCCTGCAGCTTTGAGCGTCGTGCCCATAGCAGAGAAAAGCACATCTCCCTTAATTAAATTTTGCCAAGAAGCTATTTGATCGAAGTCGACAATATGCTGATGCAATTTAGGACTTTGAATAGCGAGTGCTTTGCGAACGAAGACATGCACTTCATGACATACTTCTTCTTTGCAAAGATGTTGCACTAATTGAAATCCGGTGGCGCCGCTTGCGCCTATGACAGCTGCTTTAAAAGACATAAGAAATATAAAATTTGCTCATAAAAAAAGTCCCTTCTCTCTGCAATGCTTTCGAGAAGGGACTTTTTAAGAGCAGTATTGAATTAGTTCAAAGTAACACGATTGAAAGAAAGGACTTTCAAATCAGCGTCTACGCTCTTCAAGAATTCAGCAACGGTTTTACCACCATCTTTCACATAAGCTTGGTTAACCAATGTTTGTTCTTTGAAGAATTTTTGAACCGTACCAGTAGCGATTTTTTCTACCATTGCTTCAGGCTTACCATCCGCAATTGCTTTTTCGCGAGCGATCGCCATTTCACGTTCTACTACTTCAGCAGAAACGTCATCTTTATCAACAGCAACAGGATTCATCGCTGCGATTTGCATGGTAAGATCTTTACCAGCATTGATTCCAGCTTCACCTACGTTTTTGTTCATAGCGATCAAAACACCTAACTTATTACCCATGTGGATATAAGGAACTACGCATTCAGCACTAGCTGTTTCGTATTTGCTCAAAGAGATTTTTTCACCGATTTTACCAACTTGTTCGCTAATACGATCGTTGATAGAGATACCGTCCATATCGCAAGCTAATAAGTCTTCCAATGTTGCAGGAGCTTTATCAAGAGCGATTTGAGCGATGCTACGAGCGAATGCTACGAAGTTTTCGTTTTTAGCAACGAAGTCTGTTTCGCAGTTTACGCAAACAACGATACCGTGCTTGTTATCGGCAGTTGTAAGAGCGATTACCGCACCTTCTTTAGCCTCACGGTCGTTACGAAGAGCAGCAACTTTTTGACCTTTTTTACGCAAGTAATCGATGGCGCCATCGAAGTCTCCGTTAGAAGCTTCTAATGCCTTTTTACAATCCATCATCCCTGCACCAGTTTGCATTCTGAGTTTGTTAATTTCAGCAGCAGTTAGCATTTTATTAATTTTTTAATTGTTTAATTTAAGTAAAAAGACATAGCTCTTTGGGAACTATGTCTTTTATTATTTTCTAGAAGAAGATTAGCGTGGACGACGAGGACCGCCGTTGTTTCCACCGCGACCGCTTCCGCCGGCTGGCTTGCGATCATTACCTCCACCTACACGACGGCGACGACCTTTGTCATCTGTATCGTTAGTGTCAGCAGCTACTTCAGCAGCTTCATCATTAGAAACTTCTTCTGTATCTTCTACGTTTTCGTTTTTACGTTCTTCCAAACCTTCTAATACACAGTTCATCAAATAAGTAGTGATGGCAGTGATAGATTTAGTAGCATCGTCATTAGAAGGGATAGCATAATCCACTTTATTAGGATCACAGTTTGTATCAACCATACCGAAGGTAGTGATGTTCAAACGGTCAGCTTCTGCTAATCCAATGTGCTCATGTCCGATGTCAACCAAGAAGATAGCTGAAGGAGTGCGGTTCATGTTAGCGATACCACCCAATACTTTTTCCATCTTTTGTTTGTCGCGGCTCATCATCAATTTTTCTTTCTTGGTGATGTTTTCTAAAGTGCCGTCAGCAAGCATTTTTTCGATGCTTTGCATTTTCTTGATGCTCTTACGGATAGTGGTGAAGTTAGTTAACATACCACCCAACCAACGTTCAGTAACGTAAGGCATGCCTACACGTTGAGCGCATTGAGCAACGATTTCTTTAGCTTGTTTCTTAGTAGCTACGAAAAGGATTTTTTTACCGCTTTTCGCCATTTGTTTCATCGCAGCACCTGCTGTTTCTAAGGCATCTGCAGTTTTTTCCAAGTCGATGATGTGGATGCCCTTACGCTCCATGAAGATATAAGGCAACATCTTTGGGTTCCACTTTTTCTTCAAGTGACCGAAGTGTACCCCTGCATCAAGCAATTCTTGTTGTGATATTCTGTTCATGTGAAATGAATTCTTTTTTCGTTGTTGAGAAATAGATGAATAAACGATTAACGTTTGCTGAACTGCGTGCTACGACGAGCTTTGCGGCGACCTGGTTTTTTACGTTCAACCTCAGCAGCGTTACGAGTCATCAAGTTATGGCTACGTAAAGTTGGTTTCAATTCTTCGTTGAATTTCACCAAAGCGCGAGCAATACCTAATTGTATAGCTTCTGCTTGTCCTTTAACACCACCGCCTTGTACATTTACTTGGATATCCATGTCGTTAGACATTTCAGTAACTGTCAATGGCTTTACAACAGCTTGTTGATAGTAAGGGATTGGGAAATATGTAGCAAGCGGACGATCGTTTACCACAATATTACCAGTACCTTTTTTCATGAAGACGCGTGCAACAGAAGTTTTACGACGTCCTACGGTTACGATTAATTCCATCTGTCTTTATTATTTTTTAATGGTGTAAGCTTTAGGATTTTGTGCAGCATGAGGGTGTTCAGTACCTGCATATACATACAATTTCTTGTACATCGCACGTCCCATACGGTTCTTAGGTAACATACCTTTCACTGCGTTTTCTACAACACGTGTTGGATGCTTCACTAACAAATCTTTCGGGTTAGTAATTTTTTGTCCTCCAGGGTATCCACTGAAAGTGATGATTTCATTGTCCATCATTTTATTACCAGTTAATTTGAATTTACCGGCATTGATAACAATTACGTAATCACCTGCATCAACGTGCGGAGTGTAAATTGCTTTGTGCTTTCCACGCAATAAAGTTGCGATTTGAGTGCACATACGGCCTAAAGTTTGGTTCTCAGCGTCAATGATATGCCACTTACGCTCAACCTGTCCTACTTTGGCAAAAGGTGTTTTTTGACTTAATGTATCCACTGCTTATATCTTTTCTTTGTTTAAAAAAGGAATGCAAAAGTACCCTTAGATAGTCGGGAAACCAAACATTTTGCAAAAAATATTTTTCTAATTTATTCTAATTAATTGATTATCAGTCTAGGGATGGCACAAAAAAATTTGTCCACATTAGCATTTTGTCGATTATTCCTCCTCAATTATTCATTATTCATCATTCATTATTCATCAACGGCTCTAAAGAGCCGCCCTAGTGATATCTCCCGAATACTGAACCTTTCACCTTTCATTTTTCCCTCTCGTCCCGAGACTTCGGGATAATTTTTCACTAATTCCTAATTTTTAATCCTTAATTTTTAATTCTTAATTAATCTTTGTTCTTGTTTTGAATTCCACTAACGGATTATTATCTTTGCGCCTCGAAAATCTTATAAATACTCTTTTTTCCATGAACAAAGGTAAAATCAAACAGGTCATCGGTGCGGTCGTTGACGTTAGTTTTGAAGGGGAAGGCAATCAACTTCCTGAAATATTAAACGCTTTAACCATCAAACGTGAAGATGGCTCTACATTGGTATTAGAATGTCAGCAACACTTAGGTGAAGACAGCGTTCGTTGTATCTCTATGGACTCTACCGACGGTTTGAAACGTGGTATGGAAGTGGTAGATACTGGTAAAAATATTACCATGCCTATCGGCGACCAAGTAAAAGGCCGTTTGTTCAATGTAATCGGTGAAGCAATCGACGGTATCCAAGCTGTAAACGCAGAAAACGGATATCCTATCCATAATAAACCTCCAAGATTTGAAGACCTTTCTACGGAAACGCAAGTTTTGTTCACAGGTATCAAAGTAATCGATCTTTTAGAACCTTATGCAAAAGGGGGTAAAATCGGTTTATTCGGTGGTGCCGGTGTAGGTAAAACCGTTTTGATCATGGAATTGGTAAACAATATCGCGAAAGCGTACAGCGGTTTGTCTGTATTCGCTGGTGTGGGTGAACGTACACGTGAAGGAAATGACCTTCTCCGTGAATTCTTGGAATCAGACGTAATTAAATACGGTGAAGCTTTCAAAGAATCAATGGAACATGGTGGATGGGATTTGGATAAAGTAGATATGAAAGCTTTGGAAGATTCTAAAGCTACTTTAGTATTCGGTCAGATGAACGAACCTCCAGGAGCACGTGCACGTGTTGCCTTGTCAGGTTTGACTATGGCGGAATATTTCCGTGATGGTGACAAAAATGAAGCTAAAGGACGTGATATCCTTTTCTTCGTAGACAATATCTTCCGTTTCACCCAAGCAGGTTCTGAGGTATCAGCGCTTTTAGGTCGTATGCCTTCAGCGGTAGGTTACCAACCAACCCTTGCTACCGAAATGGGATTGATGCAAGAGCGTATCACTTCAACAAAACGTGGTTCTATCACCTCTGTACAAGCGGTTTACGTTCCTGCGGATGACTTGACCGATCCAGCTCCGGCAACTACTTTCGCCCACTTGGATGCAACAACCGTATTGAGTCGTAAAATCGCGGAATTGGGTATCTACCCTGCCGTGGATCCATTAGATTCTACTTCTCGTATCCTGACTCCTGAAGTTGTGGGTGACTTACATTACAATACTGCGCAACGTGTTAAAAACATCTTGCAACGTTATAAAGAATTACAAGATATCATCGCTATCCTTGGTATGGATGAATTGAGCGAAGAAGATAAATTGGTTGTTCACCGCGCTCGTCGTGTACAACGTTTCTTGTCTCAACCATTCCACGTAGCTGAACAATTCACTGGTCTTGCTGGTGTATTGGTACCTATCGAAGAAACGATCCGCGGATTCAATATGATCATGGATGGTGAAGTAGATGAATATCCAGAATCTTCTTTCAACCTTGTAGGTAGCATCGAAGACGCTATCGAAAAAGGAAAGAAATTGTTAGCTGCAAACTAATCTGAAATGACAGTTGAAATTTTAACACCTGAAAAAAAATTCTTCCAAGGAGAAGCCGAATCGGTTTCTTTTCCTGGAATGGATGGTCGCTTCGAGATTCTAAACAATCACGCACCACTCATTTCTTCCTTGAAAGAAGGTAGCATCCGCATTCGTAGCAATGGTAAAGACACTACAGTCGCTATCAAAGGCGGATTTGTAGAGGTTTTGAAAAATCATGTAAACGTAATGGTGGAAGGCGCTCAATAAGCTTACACTAAGTAAATCTTAACAAAATCCCGTTCGGCACTGTCGGACGGGATTTTTATTTTTGCAATATATGAGAATCGTTCCCGTTGATACTCCACAGCTCGAACAAGAATTTCTTCTTCTTGCAACACGCCTCTACAAAGGGGATCCCTTCTGGATACGCCCCTGGGATCACGATATTCTAGACCCATTCCATCCGCAAAAAAACAAACTCCTCCGCCGCGGTGGCAAAGCGCAACGTTGGCTACTCTATAAAGACGAGCAATGCATCGGTCGTATCGCCGCGTTCATCAAACCCGACTCCGAAAAGGATAAAGTCGGTGGCATCGGCTTTTTTGAATGTATCAATAACCAAGACGCCGCTAATACCCTCTTCGATACCGCAAAAAACTGGCTAGCTGAAAACGGAATGCAATCCATGGACGGACCAATCAATTTCGGTGATCGTGATAAATGGTGGGGACTCCTTGTAGACGGATTTGAAGCGCCTACCTATGGCATGAACTATCACCTGCCCTACTATCAGGCTTTATTCGAAAATTACGGCTTTGGCAATTATTTCGAGCAATATGTCTATCGTTACTATATCGATCAAGAATTGCCCCAAAAATTCATCGACAAGGCCAATCGACTCCTGGAAAATCCAGCTATTCAATTCAAACACCTAGAACGAAATCGTATCGATGATTATACGCGATACTTTATGGAAATCTATAATGCAGCATGGGGTAAAAATCATATCGGCTTTAAACTCATCACCTTAGAACAGGCAAAGACTATGATGAAAACGCTGAAACCTATTATGGACGAGCGTTTGATGTGGTTCGGATTCTATCAAAACAAAGCAATTTCCTTCTTTATCTCACTTCCAGAAATCAATCAAATAATAAAATCATTGAATGGAAAATTTGGTTGGTGGCAGAAAATTCAATTCCTGTTCCTGCTAAAATTCACCAAACGCATCCACAAAATTTACGGTATTATCTTCGGCGTCATCCCCGAATTTCAAGGGAAAGGAATCGAAGGAGGTATGATTCGCGCCGCTGAACTAGCCATTCGAGAAACGCAATACACCGAACTACAAATGAATTGGATCGGTAGCTTCAACCCGAAAATGATGGCCATCGCAGAAGCACTTCAAACAAAAATCTGTAAAACACTTATTACCTACCGCTATCATTTCGATCGTTCGAAGCCCTTTGAGAAACACCCTATTATTTAATGAAGAATGAGAAATTAAAAATTAAAAATTGCGATATCAATTCACCTTAATCCTTAATAAAAAAAAGGCCCTTCAATTTTGAAGGGCCTTTTTTTTAATTATTCTCCTAACTTCTTAGCAGCACGCTTTCTGTCTTCCTCATTCAATAACAATTTACGCATACGAACCGACTTCGGAGTTACCTCAATCGCTTCATCCACGTCGATGTATTCCATACATTCTTCCAAAGAGAACAAACGCTTAGGCGTGATCTTAACCGTACCATCACTACCACTCGCACGCATGTTTGTCAACTTCTTACCCACGATCGGATTAATTACCAAGTCAGTCGGACGGATATGTTCACCAATCACCTGACCTTCGTAAATAGCCTCACCTGGATCAACGAAGAACGCTCCACGATCTTGCAACTTATCAATAGAATAAGCCGTCGTTTCGCCTGTTTCTTTCGCTAACAATACACCATTCATACGTCCAGGAATACTTCCCTTCCATGGTGAATATTCTACGAAACGGTGTGCCATAATAGCCTCACCCGTTGTAGCTGTCAATAAGTTATTACGCAAACCGATCAATCCACGAGAAGGAATATTGAATTCCAAATGTTGCATCTCACCTTTCGACTCGATCGATAATAATTCACCCTTACGCATGCTCACCAACTCAATTACTTTACCAGCGAATTCTTCAGGAACGTCTACTACCAATGACTCATAAGGTTCGCACTTCACACCGTCAATCGTTTTAACGATAACCTGTGGCTGACCTACTTGTAACTCATAACCCTCACGACGCATTGTTTCAATCAAGATACCTAAGTGTAGGATACCACGACCATAAACTAAATATGCATCCGGAGAATCAGTTTCGTCAACACGTAATGCAAGGTTCTTTTCTGTCTCCTTGTATAAACGATCACGTAAGTGACGAGACGTTACAAACTTACCTTCTTTACCGAAGAACGGAGAAGTATTAATCGTGAACAACATATTCATCGTTGGTTCATCGATCTTAATTGTTGGTAATCCTTCTGGATTTTCAAAATCAGCGATGGTATCACCAATTTGGAAATCTTCCAAACCTACCACAGCACAAATATCACCAGCAACAACTTCCGTTACTTTCTTTTTTCCAAGCGCTTCAAATACGTGTAATTCTTTCACACGTGCTTTCTTGATAGTACCATCCGCTTTCACCAAACTAATCGGTTGGTTTTCTTTGATAGAACCACGAGAAACTTTACCTACTGCAATACGTCCTGTGAACGTAGAGTAATCCAAAGAGGTAATTTGCAATTGCAAAGTACCCTCACTTACTTTCGGAGCAGGAACATAATCCAATACCACATCCAACAAGTGATTGATATTGTCTGTAGGATTTTTGTAATCAGGACCCATCCAACCATGTTTAGAAGAACCATAAACGGTTGGGAAATCCAACTGCTCTTCAGTAGCATCTAATTGGAAGAACAATTCAAATACTGAATCGTGTACTTCATCCGGACGACAATTCGGCTTATCAACTTTGTTGATAGCAACAATCGGACGTAAGCCCAATTGCAAAGCCTTTTGCAATACGAAACGTGTTTGAGGCATTGGTCCTTCGAAGGCATCCACCAAAAGGATAACGCCGTCAGCCATTTTCAAAACACGCTCCACCTCACCACCGAAATCGGCGTGACCTGGAGTATCGATGATATTAATTTTTGTGTCTTTATACATCACCGCCGCATTCTTAGAGAAGATGGTAATACCGCGCTCTCTTTCGAGGTCGTTATTATCCATAATCAGCTCTCCTTTCTCTTGATTCTCACGGAAGATATTGGTTTGATAAAGAATTTTGTCAACAAGGGTAGTCTTACCGTGGTCAACGTGGGCGATGATAGCTATATTGCGAATATTCATAATAAAATTAAAACCCCAATGGGCGTAAAAGTCCGCAAAGATAGCATTTTCGGCGGATATTGCCTTTTTTTTAACAAGTAAGTCTATCTTATCCTATTGTTATTAAAAAGTAGACCACTTAAATTCTGTATCTTTGTAGCATTATGGAAAGTATTCGTCAGAAAAAAGTAGCAGAATTAATCAAAACCAATTTGAGTGAAGTCTTACAAAAAATGGGCTTATTCACTATTGATGGGGCTTTGGTGACGATTACCCATAGTACGGTGACCCCCGACTTATTAGAAGCGAAGATTTACTTGAGTATTTTCAACGCCAAAGACAAGAACAGCATTTTGTCTGTATTTGACGAAAAAAATAAAGAAATCCGCCATCAATTGAGTCATAAAATCGGCAAATTGGTCCGTCGAATGCCGGAATTACAGTTTTATATCGACGATACTTTGGATGAAGTATTCAGATTGGAAGCCCTTTTCCAAAAAATTAAAGACGAAGACGCTAAAGGTAATTCGTAAATGTCTGCCTCCTTTTTCATTGCCTACCGCTACTGTTGGTCGAAAAAATCGAACAACGCCATTCAATGGGTTAGTTGGATTTCAATGATCGCACTCTCCTTCGGAGTTGCCGCACTAATTATCGTTCTTTCTGTTTTCAACGGCTTCGAAAGCCTTGTCAAAACCCTTTACCATTCCTTCAATCCCGACTTACAACTCAGTCCCCTCAAGGGCAAAGTGGTACAACTGAGCGAAGCGCAACTCAATGCCATGCGCCGCGTTCAGGGAATCGAAGCCCTCAGCACCATCGTAGAAGAGAAAATGCTGCTCCGTTACCACGAACAGCAATATATCGCCTCCGTAATGGGTGTCGACTCCAACTTCACTAAAGTTCATGAAATCGGCCATTACATGTATAAGGGCCAGTTTAATACCGAAAGCGAACCACATGGTATCATCCTAGGCGCTGGCATCGCTCAAGCATTGCAAGTCGACCCCGAACATGCGCAAGAACCAATCACGCTCTACTGCGCAAGCCGTAGCGCCTCCGTCAACGAACTCGATCCGAGTAGCGCCTTCCACCAAGCTTATCTACGCTGCTATGGTGCCTTCGCGATACAACAAGAATTCGACCAACACTATGCTTTCCTATCGCAAAAGGTAGTCAGAGAGCTTGCCGAACAAACGGATGGTTATAGTGCCGTCGATTTCAAACTAAAAAAAGGTGCCGATGAAAAATTGATTCGTGCCGCCTTGAACCAAATCTCCCAAAACACGATTCAACTAAAAAATCGCGACGAGCAGAACGCAGAGGTGTTCCGAATTATGAAAATCGAAAAGCTCATGGTATTCCTGCTTTTAGGTTTCATCTTACTCATCGCCTCTTTCAATTTCATCGGGTCGCTTAGCTTAATGGCCATCGACAAACGTCGTGATAGCGGTGTATTACTGACTTTAGGCGCGAGCAAAGAAGATATACAACAGATCTTCCGTTGGGTAGGTTATATACAAAGTTTCAGCGCGAGTATCGTCGGAACCCTAATCGGTATCGGCATTTGCCTAGGACAATCGTATTTCCACTGGATTGAATTACAAGGCGATTCTTTTGTGATCAAAGCCTACCCGGTCGAAATGCGCCTTTGGGACTTCGTCTTCGTCTTCCTATTGGTAAATGTCATCACTTTCTTAGCGACACTCATTCCTGTCCGTCGTATTAAATTAATGGAACTGGACCTCAAGGCAAATTAAAAATTAAGAATGAGAAATTAAGAATTGGTCTAATTCAGAACTTCAAATAATCCAAATTTTTAATCCTTAATCCTTAATCCTTAATCC
>JAPJNH010000105.1 GCA_026461075.1 Chitinophagales bacterium | reverse complement strand
GATGCGGGTAAGAAAAACCGAACATCTTTTTTGTCCTTAATGGCTTTACGAATCATCGTAGAGGAGACTTCCATGATTGGAGCATCCATCCATTTTACGCGTGCGTGATGTTTTAAATCACCACCATCACTCTCACGACGAGGATAAACATATAAATCATGTTCTTCTAAAATCATTTCATAGTTTTTCCATTTATGAAAGGTTTGAAGATTATCGGCACCCATGATTAATGAAAAAGAATAATCTGGAAACTTCTCTTTTAAATAAGTAAGCGTATGAATGGTATACGAAGGCTTCGGTAAATCGAATTCTATTTTCGAGGCCTTGATTTTTTTATAATCACCAATGGCTAATTCTACTAAATGGAAACGGTTGTAGTCTTGCAATAAACCATTTGCTGGTTTCAACGGATTCTGAGGCGATACAACCATCCAAATTTGGTCGAGGTCAGAATACTCCGCCAAATAGTTTGCAATCATCATATGCCCGTTATGCACAGGATTAAATGAACCGAAATACAAACCTATTTTCATTTTTGTTTATGCTATATCATCTGGTTCAGGAAATTCTTCCTCTAAAAACGCAAGTACTTTTTCTTCCGCTTCCTGTATTGCCTTTTGCAAATCGATATTTACGATTACATGATTAAACTGAAAAGCAGCATGCATTTCTTCTTCTGCTTTATCTAACCGTTTGCGTAGTGATTCTTCATCTTCCGTAGCACGCGCTACTAAACGTTTATGTAATTCATCCACCGAAGGAGGCATCACAAAAACATCTAATAACTGTCTGCCATAATTCTTGCGAATGTTCAACCCTCCTACTACATCAATATCAAACAAGGCAACATTGCCTTCACTTAGTATTCTATCTACTTCTGATTTCAAAGAACCATAATAACGATCCTTATATACTTCTTCCCACTCTAAAAATTCGTTGTTGGCAATCTTAGTTCTGAATTCTTCTGGCGATAAAAAATGATAATCGATGCCATCTGTTTCATTCTCACGCTTTGGACGCGTAGTAGCAGAAACACTAAAACGCATCATCGGAAATTTCTTCAATAAGTGATGAACGATGGTTGTTTTACCACTTCCCGAAGGCCCACAAAACAAAATTAATTTATGCTGATAATTCGGATTAATCTTCACAATACGTTTGCTAATTGTTCTTTCAATTTTTCTAATTCATCTTTCATCTCCACAACGATGCGTTGCATGTTCGCATCATTCGCTTTCGAGCCTATCGTATTTATCTCGCGACCAATTTCCTGTGTGATGAATCCTAATTTTTTTCCATTCGCTTCTTTCGAGTTCATAGTCTGAATAAAATAATCACAATGACTTTTTAATCTTACTTTCTCTTCGGAGATATCTAACTTCTCTATATAATATATCAGCTCTTGCTCAAAACGATTAGTATCGATGTTTAACTGATCTTTTAATTCATTCACTGATTTATGTAAACGCGTACGAATACTCTCGATACGTGCTTGCTCATAATTTTCTAATTGCGGAATTGAATTCTCAATTGCATTCAATCGTTGCGTTACATCTTGCTCCAACACATTTCCTTCATTGCTTCTAAACAAATTAAATTGTTCTACTGCCGATTGAATAAGTCCTTTTAACTGCTTCCACTGTGCTTCATCCATTTCTGATTTTTCAGAATTTAACACCGCAGGTAATTTTAAAATTGCATCGAGCATATTATCATCCGACATTCCTGTTTCGGTTGCCAATGATTTTAAATCTTCATAGTAAGCTAAGAATATTTCTTTGTTAACGGTACTACGTTTTGCTAATTCGTTGTTATCAATGCTCACATTTAAATCAGCTTTCCCACGCTCTAACAACTTTCCTACATCCGCACGAATTTCTAATTCTTTATCTCTGAATTGAAGCGGCAGGCGAACATTTAACTCGAGGAATTTACTGTTTAATGATCTGATTTCAACAGTTACAGCTTGCGTTCCAACAGTGCCTTTCGCACTCCCGTAACCGGTCATTGATTTTAGCATACTATTTTTTTAAGTGTAACAAATTTACTGAAAAAATATGGATGACTATTGTCCTTCTTTAACAGATGTATGCGTCGAAAAATAAACACCCATAAAGATGAATACCGCCGAGATAATATGAACTATAGAAAGTCTATCTTTTCCAAGAAGAATGGCAATTCCTGCAGCTAAAACAGGTTGCAGATAAATGTAAACACTAACTACTCCTGGACTTAATTGTTGCAAAGCAAGCGTATTAAATAGATAAGCAAAGAAGGTGGTACCGATAACAACAAATGCTGTTGCCCACCAAATCTGCGGAGTGAAACTAGCAAGATCAATTTGTTGAAGTTCTTTAAATGAAAATGGAAACACCATAAACGCTCCGAATAAGAAAACATATTTCATCAATGTATAAGGCGAATACTCTTTCATTAATGGTTTTGCCATTACCAGAAATATCGAGAAGGAAATAGCATTGAATAAAATACAAAGATCGCCAGCAACACTCGTTTGCACATGTACATTTCTACCTGCATATTTTATCAATACAAATGCACCAGCTAATGCTGATAATACACCAACGATTCGTTTAAACGGAATTCGCTCTCGAAGAATCAACGCAGAAAAGATCAAAACAAACACAGGAGAAATTACCATGATCAATCCTGAATTAATTGGGGAAGTAAGGGAAAGTCCTTTGAAGAACAACAACTGATTAATAGCAACACCAAACACGGCACAATAAAAAAACTTGATTTTATCGTTGCGCTCTACTTTTTCTTTAGGAGTGAATAAAGAAACAATCCAAAATAAAACTGTTGCTGTTAAAACACGAATAGAAATAAAAGCGAAAGGCTTAATATAAGCGGGCATCACAAATTTAGCTATGCTATAATTAGCCCCGTAAATAAAATTCGCTGTTAAAACTGCTAAATGCGCTTTGGTATTCGACTTCATGCAAGTGCTGCTTTAACATCGCTAACGGCCTTCTCTGAATTACCAATAAATATTTTGTCGTTAACGATGACAACCGGTCGTTTTAAGAAAGTATATTCAATCAAGATATATCTTCGGTAATCCTTTTCCGTTAGTTGCATTTCATTTAATCCCATTGCTTTGTACTTCTTAGCGACTTTGCTAAATACCGATTGATATGAACCTGCGAGCGTACGCATTAAATCGATTTGCTCTTCAGTAATTTTTTCTTTCTTAATATCCTGAAGAATTACATCAGCACCAGGATTTAGCTCCTTTAATATTCGCGTACATGTGTCGCAAGTACCTAAATAAAAAATGATTTTCATGTTAGAATATTTTTTCAGCTGCGCGTTTACAAGGCTCTGGATTTCCCATTGTATAAAAATGTAAGCAGGGCACATTAGCTTCCACTAGCTCTTTACATTGCTGTATTGCCCACTCGATACCCACTTCACGCACCTGGTCAGGAGTTTTTGCTTTTTCTACTGCATCTGCTAATGCATCCGGGATATCAATATGAAAAATACTTGGAAGGATGTTCATCTGTTTACGCGCAGTGAAAATTTTAATACCTGGAATAATAGGTACGGTAATACCTGCTTCGCGACAAAGATTAACGAATTCAAAGTACTTGCTGTTATCGTAAAACATTTGTGTTACGATATAATCTGCACCAGCATCTACCTTTGCTTTTAAGTGCTTTAAGTCGGTTCTTAAATTCGGTGCTTCAAAATGTTTTTCAGGGTAGCCAGCAACACCAATACAAAATTTAGTAGGAGAAACATCTTGCAAATCGTCATCAATGTAAATCCCTTTATTCATATTCACCACTTGCTTTACCAAATCGATGGCATACGCATTTCCATCTTCTTCGGGCTTAAAGCTTCCTTCACTTTTAATTGAATCACCACGTAACAAAAGCACATTATCAATTCCTAAAAACGACAAATCGATTAACGCATTCTCAGTTTCATCTTTTGTAAATCCTCCACAGATGATATGCGGTACTGCATCAACGTTATACTTGGTCATGATACCCGCACAAATACCTACAGTGCCTGGACGTTTACGAACTGATTTTTTTTCAAGTAATCCATCAGCACGTTTTTTATAAACGTATTCTTCGCGATGATAGGTAACATCAATAAAGCTCGGGTTAAACTCCATTAAAGGATCAATGGCATTATAGATATCTGTCATTCCTTTTCCTTTAAGCGGAGGAAGTATCTCGATAGAGAATAATGTTTTACCGTTTGCTTGCTTAAGATGGTCGATTACTTTCATTGTAGGTTTTCATTTCTGCACGAGTGCAAATATCCGATTAAAATCTATGTAAAAAAAGAGCGCCCGCTTGTCGGCGGGCGCTCTTTAAAAAGTATTTTGGCTTAACTATAAATTATCTTTGAATTGTTAAGTTACCAGTCTTAGTTGGTGTTTCTCCATCGTTTAAGTTTACGATTACGAAGTAAACTCCATCAGGACAATCAGTACCTTTAAACACTTTAGTTGTATTATTATAACCATCCGCAGAATAAACTTCTTTACCCCAACGGTTAATGATTTGTACGTTGTTATTTGGATAACCATCGATATTCCCAATCACGAATTCATCATTCTTGTTATCGCCATTAGGAGTGATGATATTTGGAATAATTACTTCACAACCGATAGGGTCTGAACCAGCTCCGATCTTACAGATTCCACTTCCGATTGCGCGAACTGAGAATGAAGGAATAGCAGTCATTGTACCATGTGTTTCTGGTCCATTAGGGACATTAGCTGCAATCCATGTTACACCACCATCTTCTGTTACTTCGTAAGAAACTGCTCCTGGCACCGATGCCCAAGCATATACATACTTGAATGTACCTGTACCTGTTTGACAATCTACAACTGGAGCAACGGGATAATTTTGTACTTGAAGTGTCATGTTACCTGAACCTGAACAAGAACCAGAACCAACAGTTACACTATAAGTACCTGCCTGATTTGTTTGATATGTTTGTGAAGTAGCACCAGAAATAGCGCTTCCATTTAATGACCACTGATATGCTGCACCAGTATTACCAGCATCTAATACTGGAAATACACCACCTGTACAAATACTATCATTTGTCAATGCTACTGTTAATTGAGAAGTTGTAGCGATAACAACATCAAATGATCCTGTACAGCTATTTGTTGAACTCGTAACAACTACGCTGTAAGAACCAGCAGATGAAGGTTGATATGTTTGAGAAGTTGCTCCTGCAATTGTGTTTCCATCTAATGACCATTGGTAAGTACATCCTAGGTTACCAGCATTTAATAATGGGAATGGATCGTTAACACATTGAGAGAAATCTGCAGGTAAATTATCTGTTGGAGCAGGAATAACATTTACCGCTACCGTATCAGCACCCGAACAACCAGCAACGCCAGTAGAGACTTGAACATTGAAATTACCACCTGCAGTTACTTGGTAACTAGAAGCTGTTGCACCACTGATAGGACCGTTTTGATCAAACCATTGATAGTTTAATCCTGTTAAATTAGTATTTAATGTTGGTAATGTTTGACCAGCACACAATGATTGATCAGAACCTAAATTAACAGCAATTTTATTATCAATATTTAAAATTGCGATTGTATCTACATTTTGGTATTCAACACCACAATCATCTAATAAACCGTTACCATCTGTACTTGGGTTTGGATTAGCAAATAAATAAACTGGACCACCAGAAGAAACAAAGCTTGTTAATTGAATTGTTAACTCCGTCGATTTTAATGTTGAACCAGAACAATTACTAGTTGCAGATAAAATAGGGAAGTTCGTTCCTGATGCATCTTTAACGATGAAGTCAGAACCATCAGGAGCAATTGAGAAACAATAAACGCTATCTGATAAATTAACTGTAAAACGATCAAATACACAACTTGCAGAATCTGTAATAGGGAATAATGTACTGTTATCAATTTGTACTTGGATGTTTACTGTATCAACGCCTTCAGGGATTTCAGATCCACACTCAGACAACAATGTATTTCCATCAAATCCTTTCTTCAACCATACTTTTGTTTGACCAACTGATAATGGGTTTAAGAAGGTAATTTGAATTGAATCTGTTAAACCGTTAACGCAGTTAATAGGCACTGCAGAAATTACTGGGTTAGGAGTTCCAAAAGGACCGAATGAACGGAAGTCAGTTGGAATTGCAGAAGAGCATTGGAATACTGTATCGAATGCTAAGATTACAGTATGCTCATTACAATTAGATAACAAAATACCATTTGTTGTAGCTGTTAAGATTGAATCATTGAACGAAGGTAAAATCGGATTACATTGAGAAATAATGTTAATCTGAATATCACGACGAACAGAACCAATTAAAAATCCATTACGATACTCACTTACTAATACCGCCATTACACCTACCTGAACTAAATTAGGAAGGAAGTTAACAATACCATTTTGAGAGTTAATTGTGATAGGAATAGCAGATGAAAAAGGATTTGTTGCTGAATAAGGAGGGTTTATAAAATTAACTGGAGCCTCATTACTTGGACATTGCG
>JAPJNH010000008.1 GCA_026461075.1 Chitinophagales bacterium | reverse complement strand
TCTAAGGCTTCGAAACAATGCTCATTGATCCAAGCAGAAATTTCGCCTCCGATACCACCTATCAGACAGTCTTCATGTAATACTACGACTTTACCCGTCTTGCGTACCGCCGCTTCGATAGCGCTGTAATCAAGTGGTAATAAAGTTCGCAAGTCGATGATATGTAAATCGTAAGCTGGCTGTTGATTCGCAAGCTCTAATGCCCAATGAACCCCTGCTCCGTAAGTCAATACCGTAATGCCATCCCCTTCTCTTGCGATAGCCGCTTTTCCAATCTCCACTTCGTAATAATTCGTCGGTACCGCGCCGCTAATACTTCTATACAAAGCTTTATGCTCGAAGAACATAACAGGATTCGGATCATTGATCGCTGCGATCAACAAACCTTTCGCATCTGCAGGATTCGATGGATACACCACTTTCAATCCCGGAGTATGGGTGAACCACGCTTCGTTACTTTGTGAGTGGAACGGACCCGCTCCTACGCCAGCACCCGTCGGCATGCGTACTACGACGTCCGCATTTTGTCCCCAACGATAATGCATCTTCGCTAAGTTATTCGTGATTTGATTAAAACCACAGGTAACAAAATCTGCGAACTGCATTTCAACAACGCTCTTCATTCCTTTGATACTCATCCCCAAGGCTGCGCCAATAATTGCACTTTCACACAATGGTGTATTACGCACACGTTCCTTACCAAACGCTTCTACAAATCCTTCCGTAATTTTAAATACCCCACCATATTCTGCAACGTCTTGTCCCATGATAACTAGATTATCATTTTGTTCCATCGATTGACGTAATCCTTCTGAAATAGCGTCTACCAAACGAATTTCTTTCGTCTCATGCGAAGCAGGACCAGCCATCGGAAGCGTACGAGGTGCAAATAAATCACCAAACTCTTCTGCTGTATCTGCTACTGGCTCGGCAGCCGCAAAGCACGTTGTGAGCGCGCTTTCAATCTCTCCTTTATACTGTGCTTTTAGTTCATCAATCTGTTCTTGTTTCAAGACCATTTGACGAAGTAAATACTCTTCATAATTTTTAACGGGATCTTTCACCGCCCACATTTCAATCAGCTCTTTTGGAACATACTTCACGCCGGAAGCTTCTTCATGACCGCGCATACGGAAGGTCATACATTCCACTAACATTGGCTTTTGCTCGCGAATACAATATTCACGCGCTTCTTTCATCGTACGATAAACTTCTAAAATATTATTGCCATCAATCGTCACACCCTTCATTCCATAGCCCTTCGCACGATCTGCTAATTGATCGCACACGAATTGTTCGCGGACAGGTGTAGAAAGTCCATATCCATTATTTTCGATGATGAAAATAACTGGCAAGCCCCATACCGCAGCGACATTCAATGCTTCATGAAAATCGCCTTCCGAAGTGCCACCATCGCCCGTGAAAGCTACAGACACTTTATCTTCCTTGCGTAGCTTATGTGCTAAGGCAATTCCGTCTCCGATAGCCAACTGCGGACCAAGATGGGAAATCATCCCACAAATATGATGCGCATTACTTCCGAAGTGGAACGAACGCTCCCGTCCTTTACTAAAACCATCTTTCTTCCCCTGCAACTGCATGAAAAGTTTATCCAATGGCATATTACGTCCGGTGAAAACACCCAAATTACGATGCATCGGCATAATATACTCATCGGCATCTAATGCGGATGTTACACCTACGGCAATCGCTTCTTGACCAATGCCACTAAACCATTTACTCACCTTACCTTGACGAAGTAGAAGTAACATCTTCTCTTCAATCATACGAGGTAATACTAAGCCTTTATACAAGGATAGTAATTCCTCTTTGGTCTCGTTTCCAGGAATGAATTTCATACACTTATCTTAAGGTTATAAAAATACTAAGATGTCAGCAATTCTTGAAATAAATTCATCATCCTAACAAAGCGTTCACAAGTCGCTTTTTACGTCGCTTTTTGTATTTTGCAGTAGTATAAAACCGTTTATGAGAAATACCATCCTTATTGTCTGCTCTTTTCTTCTTTTTGTCGCTTGTAAAACACAAGAAACCATCGGATTTCAGAAGGCAAGTCAACCACTAGAAAGTACCTATTGGAAATTATGGCAATTGGATGGAACGGATTATAAATCTGAAACATCGCAGCCCGTTCATGTACAACTAAATACCGATGGCCGCTTCACCGGTTATGCTGGCTGTAATATGATATGGGGTATTTGGAAATTTCAAGCACAGGAAATTCAATTTTCAAACATCAATCGCACAAAGACCGCTTGCAACGAATTGGCGAACGAAGAGATAATTTTAGAACATCTTCAAAAAGCGAAAGCCTATATGATCAGTGGTAGCCATCTTATCCTAATAAGCGGTGATGGACACGCCCTACTTAATTTCGTCGCTAGCACAAAACAACCTTAAAATGATCAAGAAACTCTTTATAAGTAGCTTTTGCCTGTTTTCTCTGCTAATGACAGGTACGCTAAATAATGCCTTTGCACAGTCGAATGATGTTCCTAACTGGGTGCAGTTGATGCATACGCAACCGCTCGACCTCGGCACAGTAACTGAAGCCTATAACGCTTATTATCGTTCGCATCCTTTCAAAAAAAATGCGGAAACACAGGAATATAAAAGGCTCTTACATGCGGTGCGTCTCGATTATGACGGAACAGCACTCGGTGGCCCACGTACTGCCGCTACACAGCAGGAGCTCGACCAATACTTACTGCATTGTCAATCGAATGCGCTTGCAAAATCAGCCACTTCGGCTTGGTCGTGTATCGGACCATTCGACTTCGACAAAGAATCTGTGCAACGTTCTTATGCTGCCGGTGCTGCACACGTATATACCGTAGAACAAGCTGCCAGCAACGCTTCTATCCTCTATGCCGGTACAGCTAATGCAGGACTTTGGAAAAGTATTGATAAAGGACAACACTGGAACGGACTCACACTTTTTAGAGATGTTGCGGAAGTATATGCTTTAGAAATCAATAGCCTCAACCCTAATACTGTTTATTTCGGCGATGGCAGAAAAATCTGGAAATCGCAAGATGGCGGAATCACTTTCACAGCTACAGGTGACGCCACATTCCAAGCTGCCACCCGTAAGTTGAACGATTTACAACAATGTCCAATCGATACCAATCAATTAATTGCTGCTACCGAACAAGGTTTGTTTAGAACGATTGATGGCGGACAAAACTGGACGCTGTTACAAAGCGGACGTTGGCTAGAAGTAAATTGGCATACTAACAACCCTTCTATTGTATATGCCGTAGCACAAAGTGGCGTCTCTACTAGCTTTTGGAAGTCAACAAACCAAGGCGTGAGCTTTACCGCCAATACAAGCGGTACCTGGCCAACACCGAGTGTTGCGGGACAAGAAAACAAACGAGTTGAAATTGCGGTAACTCCTGCTGCACCATCCATTGTATATGCATTAGCAACTGGAGTAGCTAACGGAGGCAGTGGCTTATACGGAATTTATGTGAGTCATGATGAAGGCGATACATGGTCCTTTCAATGTTGTGGAGCTGGTCCTGGTGGTGCTCCAGACCCCAATACCAATAAGAATTTATGTGCCTGGACAGATGATGGAAGTGATGATGGAGGGCAATACTATTACGACTTAGCATTAGCTGTTTCACCAATTGACAGCAACGAAGTACATGTCGGAGCCGTGAATCACTGGATCAGTCATGACGGTGGTGTAAACTTTACTTGCCCTTCAGCATGGAGTCATAGTTATAAAGTAAACTACGTCCACGCAGATATTCACGATATTAATTTCTTTGGAAACGACTTGTGGATGGCATGTGACGGAGGAATTTTTTATTCTGCTACTTCAGGTGATACCATCGATAGAAAGATGTTTGGTATTGCTGGCTCTGATTTTTGGGGCTTCGCAACAGGCTGGTGGGATGGAACACAAGTGATGGTTGGTGGTGCTTATCATAATGGAACTTTGTTAAAAGACAATAATGTCTATACCAACGGATGGGTGTGTATGAACGGCGGAGACGGCACTTTGGGCTCGGTTAACTACGGTAACGACCGATTAATTTATACAGAGTGGGGACAGCACAAACTAAGTGGAAATCGAATGGTGAATAAGACAAATATGCCAATGAGTTTATTACCTTCTAGCTCCTATATTGTGGGTGAAGATGGAGAATTAGAATTTGATCCCAACACCTATAATGGCCTCTACATTGCTCACGACAGCGCTATTTGGTATTCGAAAGACAACGGTGCTAATTTCAATTTAGTACACGCCTTTCCGAATGGAAAAGTCACTTCTCTCGAAATTGCTTCAGATAGAAAAACAATTTACGCAGCCGTATATCCTTCCTGGTGGGGTGCTAAGAAATTATATGTCAGTCAAGATACCGGCAGCACTTGGATAGATATTACGCCGTCTTCGGCAACAATGAACGCGCAGCTCTGGGCTCCGTTTGATATGGCCGTTGGCGATAATCCAAACGAAATCTGGTTGGTACGTACACCGCAAAGCTCTACCTATAATAATTTGAACGGTTATAAGGTTTTCTATTCTTCCGATGCTGGTACCACGTGGAACAATCTGACTACACCTTTGTTGAACAACGAATACATTACAAATATTGTTTATCAGAAAGGAAGTAATGGCGGAGTATATATCGGCACACGCCGTGCGGTCTATTACCGCAACAAAACGATGAGCGACTGGGCTTTGTTTAATAACAATCTGCCTTCAATCACTAGTTCGACACAATTAGTCATCGACTATAAAAACCGTAAAATTGTGAATGGCACCAATCGTAGTGCATATATCTGCGATTTATACGAACCAAATACAGCTCCTGTTGCTTGTATTGCAGTAGATCAATTTGCACATGCCTGCTTGCGTGACACCTTCTATTTCTTCGACCACTCCGCACTTTCTGCTAACGGCGCAACTTGGAACTGGAGCTTCCCAGGTGGTATTCCTTCCAGCTCTACCCTACGTAATCCAAAAGTGATCTATACGAGTCCTGGCAAAAAATCAGTGTCCCTTACGGTAACTGACGCCAACGGCACAAGCACACAAAGTCTTACTAAATTCATTAGTGTCGACGATCAATGTAAAACAGATACGATTCCTGGCTATGCTTTACTACTAGATGGTAACAGCGGCAAAGCGACCTTACCTGCCTTCAATCTAAACAGCAATAACGTTTCCTTGGAGGCTTGGATAAAACCCGATCCCACACAACACGATTGGGGTGGATTGATTTTCTCTCGTAGCAGTGGCTCTGCAGCAGGAATTAGTATTCGTAACAATTTAGAAGTGCGTTACCATTGGAATGATAATTATTGGAGTTGGGGAAGTGGTTTGTACTTAAACGCAAATGAATGGAACCACGTAGTACTCGTTATTACACCGAATTCAGGTACTGTTTATGTAAACGGAATAGCGAAAGTTAATAACGGCACTCATAATGCCGAAACCTTTTCTAGTGCCACTATGATTGGTTATGATCCGAATGGTGGAGCCCGTTATGTTGCTGGTAAAGTAGATGAAGTATGTATTTATAATCGTGCGCTTTCCCAAAACGAAATTAGAGAGCATATGCACTTAACTCGTCCTGCAGGAATAGATCCTAGCTTGATTGCTTATTATCAAATGAATGAAGATGGTAGTGATCTTTTAGATAAGGCGAATGGCTTTCATGGCACTTCTTCCAATGGTACGAGCAAGGTGAAGTCTACTGCTCCTTTGGGAGGTGGTAATAGCGCTCGTTTGAATATTACAAACACCGGAACGTATACCTTCGGAAATACCGGTGCGAGCTTAACTTGGAATAGTGCGAGTCCTAACGGAGAAGTAGTAGCTACGCGTATTAATCTTCGTCCAGACACTTTGCCGAACACGCTGAATAGCGGACGTTGTTATTGGGTGATTGACAATTACGGCTCCGATACAAATGCACGTATGCAAAAAGTAGTATTGAGTAATGTCGGACCAATCGCGGCTGCAGACGCACAAAATGCGAATAGTTTTTCCATGTATCAACGTGGGCCACACGCCGATTTATTTACCTGGGGTTCTTCTGTTGAATCTGCTGATAGCGCATCTGCCGGAGCACGTGGTAAATTAGTGTTCACTAACTGTAACCGCACTGCTAAAGGGCAATTGCTGGTAACATCTAATAGCAATAGTTCATTCACTTCAATAGAAGACCTAACAAATGATGAAAATAACATTACTATTTATCCGAATATTATTTCGAAGCAAGATGCGGTGAATATTAATTGTCCTGCAAGTGTCTATTCAGAGATTGTGATTTATGATGATCAAGGAAGATTTTTCTATCGTCAAAGTTTTGGCGCCTCAACAAGCATTACTCCAAAATGGAAAAACGGCGTCTATTTCTATCGTGTAAAAACAGCTGATAAACTAAGCTGCGGAAAAATTATCGTACAAGAATAAAATCGAGTACCTATCGAGAAGAGATGAATTGAATATACTTCTGTGCGTTTGCATGGAAGGTATATTTCTCTTCTATGCTTTTGCGTGCCGCCTTACCTAACGAAGGCCAATCTGCTTTTTTTGCTAAAACCTCTTTTAGCACTTCGTACCACGTGGCATGTTCCGTCACCAAGAAACCATTGCTTCCTGATTGAACGATCTCGCCATTAATACCCACATCATTCGCCACCGATACTAATCCTAGTCCCATATATTGCAACAGCTTAAAGCCCGACTTGCCGTTAGCCAGCTTACTTTGAGGCAATGGCATAAGTCCAATATCCCACGACTTGATATAGTCTACTTCATTATCCAAGCTCCATTTCAAATTGATGATTGGAAAGATTGCAGTTGTTTTTGGAACAAAATCTGCGCCCGAAAGTATTTGTAATTCTATAGCGTTTCCATTTGCAATTTCATTCAAGGCAGGAATGACAAAATCCAAATAGGCAAGGTTGCCGACGCCACCGATCCAACCAAAAATAATCTTAGATGTCTCCTGATTATACGTTCGTGGTGGGTGAATATCATAATCTACGCAAGTAGGAATAAAGCAAAAGTTGTTATCCGCCTTACTAGGATATAAGCTCTGCACATAACTCTTTAAGTGCGGTGTGCCAACGATGAAAGAATGATAGTAAGAGAGGCTATTCATAAACTTACTTCCATCTTCACGATTTACTTTACCAAACCACGATTGTATGGCACGTGGCTCACGCTTGGCCTCAGCTATATTATCATCGATATCCAATATGACAGTAGGATGAATTACACTTAATAATTGCTCCATAAAGCATTTGCCATAGTCGTTATATTGCAATAATTCTCTTCGAACGATAACACAGCTATAGTGCCTAGAAGCGACTATCTGACGGAGTCGTAGCCACATTGTATGGATAAGATAACGTGAAATATTTTCGGGCTGTGTGAGATAATCGTAGGATTTACGAGACGCTATGATTGTCCAAATATCTAGTTGCCATTTTTGCGTTGCGAAGTGCGGAATCCATTTGGCAGCGCGATATTGATAGCCAGCATTTTCAATAGGTAAAGACTCTAATATGAGAAGAGTATTGGCAACTCTTTTGCGTACGGGAAAGAGCTTGAAATAAATTTTCAGTAACGCAGTTATTAAAAATGCGAGCTGCAAATTTATCAAAAGCCATAATGTCAATAGTTGCCGACTCATTTTTATTTAACAGCGATTATAGTAAAACGCCATCCAGGAATAAAGGAACTAATTCTTTGTACAGCACGATGCATGATTCCACTAGAAATTCGTGCCATCGGGATTTGCTTAGCCGTTGCAGTGCCTGTTTGCGCGTTTGCTGCCTGTGCCGGAGCACTAGGACGAACAAGATTAATCATTCTTCCAATGAAATTGAAAACGCCTAAAACATACTTATCAGGATAATAGTAAATATGCACCTTAGAAAATCCTACTCCTTTCAAATGCTTCGCAAGAATATCCGGAGAGAAGTGGCTTATATGACGAGGAAGGTCGTAGCTAAGGACTCGTCGGCGCTTGCTCCACTTCATTTCAAAACAATTTCTATTCGGAACTTCGATAATCAACTTTCCGCCTTGCTTCAATAACTCAGCAGATCTTCTACAAACATAATCCGGTGTTAAGACATGCTCGAGCGTTTGATACATACACACCACATCAAATTTCAAATCGCTTTGATAATCTTCTAAAACACCGCAGTGTATTTGTAAATTATTCTGCGTTTTCGCCAAGGCTACGGCATCGGCAGATATTTCCACTCCATGTACCTCCCAACCTCTATCCTGCAAAACTTTTAGAAAGGCACCTCTAGCAGCACCCAATTCTAGAACGCGACCTCTCGCTTCACAAAAGTTCTCTACATCCGCTACACGATTCAAATAACTATCTGCTACTGCTTTCGGACTGCCATCCACGTGATAAAATTTCTTTTTATGACGTTCATCCTGAAAATAATCCTCTGTATAATAAGAAGGTAAGGCGCTCGCTGTTGGACGAGGATTGGTATACGTATGTTGACAAACATCGCATTTTACAATCGACCATTTTCCATCTTTGTAGTAAGTTGTTGAAGAACTAGCGCCACACAAATTACAGGGCACGAACTCAATATTTTCAGCTTGGGTTGACATACTACTAAATTAGAAAATAAAAACGAATTAACGCTTAAGTATTGCCAAGGAAACAAGCTTCAAATAAAACTGGAAACGCTTCCCCTTGCTATAATATTGATTCTCAAAACGCTTCGCATAATCTAAATAGAAAGACTCCTTCGTTATCTTATGCAAAATATTGAATTGATACACATGAATAAGGTGATAGGAGTTATTACAATAAGCGCCAGGACGTTGACTATACTTTGAAAAATATTCTACATCAAATTTATGAACCTGCTGTTTTAATACGCTTAATGCATTTTCAAATTGCTGATGAACAGCGGTGTCTCTGGTAACGCGCCATAAATCGTATAAACCAATCGCAGCATAAATGTGCCCATTCAAAATATGAAATCCTTCGGTATCCTCTTCAATCCATCCCTTCCATTCACCTTCTTCGTATAAACATCCGTTATTGCTATACGGTCGAATCATCCATTTAAAACTACTTATGGCAGCATCCAAATATTGTTGATCGTTGAAAATAATATAGGCTCTAACTAATGCACTAATACCAACCCCTTGTGAAATACCGGAGTAGAAATACATTTGTAAAACCGAATTATTAAAATCATAATACCAAGCGCCCGCGCCGCTTTCATCCTTTTTTAGGTTATTTAGCAACCAATCTGCATGTATTTTAAATTTAGCTTTGCTCTCCTCAGAATTCGTTCTTAAATAGGCCTCCGCATTCACAATCGCATACTCCGCAATCATACAAGGATGATAAGCTACTTCACCTGTTTCAAACTCATATAAAATTTCACCTTTCTCATTAAAACAGTACTCATGCAAACAAGGCGAAAAGTCGGCATAATAAAAAGTTGGTCGTGCATCATCAATAGAAAACTCCTCTGGATGCCACTTGTGGGCATACTTGTTTGCATAACGTATCAATAAGTTTTTGTGGTATACATTGTACAAGCGTTTTCCTACGAAAACAGTAGCAATCAATAAAGCTAGCAATACAAGGCTAATAACAAGAATCATTTACGCTTCAATTTTGAAAAAACAAATTTATTTAATGCGTTTTCTATCTCTCCAAATGAATAAACTCTAGAAAGGAAAACTAAAACTACCGCAACCAAAAGCATGACTATTTTAAGTCCTAATTCAATATAATTTATTTGAACACTTAAACTATCTACCCAATGAATCGCGAACATAAATCCGATTAAGGTACTAAGAACCAAAAATCCTTTTCCAATAGAATAATTGATCGGGTAATGTTTTTGCGATATAAAATAAGAGGTGCTCAAATAGGCGAAGCTTCCCATCACCACACTGAATGCCACGCCAACTAATCCGAAATAAATAGCGAATAACCAACAGAACAAAAGATTTACCAGACCACCAACTATAGGAGGTATTGAAATATATTTTGTCTTTCCAGAGGCATAAATACCAGAACCAATCACATAATTAGAAGTATTCAGTAAGGTTCCAAAAAGTAAGATTGGTATCATAGGTAAGCAAGCCCAGAACTTGCTATCCACTAAAATATGTAAGATCTCTTTGGATACTAAAGTGAAACAGAATACGGCAAAGGTCAATGCTAAAAGTACTTTTAAAAACAAACCGCGATATTGCTCCTTTGCATCTTCCTCTGTTGCAATCTTCATCGCCCACGGAAACCACGCACTTGCAAATGCCTGGCTGATAATATCAAATAATACGCTCACCTTGATTGCCATGGCATAAAGACCGAGATAGTCTAAACCACTTAATTGGCCATCGCCCATTACACGTTGTACTACGATTCGATCTAAAAACTTCATCAAGGCCAAACTCAATCCAGCAGGAATAAAGGGTAAGCCTAAACGAATGAGCTCATTGAGATTCTTTTTACTAAACTTTAAACTAAACCATTTATAATTGATCAGGAAGCCCAATAAAAAGAAAAGGCAATGCGTGAACGCAGCAACATAGAAAAAGCCTTTAACACCCATTCCTAATACCAGGACCGTATAAATACCTCCAGAAGCTAAGAAGATCACTGTACCAACCGACAAAACGAGATATTTCCATTTCTCAAATTGAGATCTAAGTAAATCTTGATTATAACTGTTCAACAACTGAAATACAATCGTCATGGATGCCGCGATAAATATTTTTTGATACTGTCGATCTTGAATTAAGGCATCTGTAAAAAAGCCGCTGAACAAAATGGCAATAGTCGCAAATACTAGGGCTAGCATTAGATAATAGTGCAAAATCGTCGAGTAGAAAACGCTTTGTTCTTCCTTCGTTTTAATGGTATATACTAAACGAAACATGCTTTGCGCTATTCCTGAAGGAATAATCAGTAAAACGAGATTGATAAATAGATTAAACGTCTCTATCACACCATAATCTCCGAGAGAAAAATGTCGGCTATAAATGGGCACTAAAAAAACACTCACGCCCATCATAAGTACGCGAGCCGACCCATATACTACAGCATCCGAAAAAATACGTTTAAACATAAAAAAAATCGGTTGCTCTTCTACTTCGAAAAGCAACCAAAGGTACGTGATTTAAAGGAGATTAGCGTATTAATGTAAAGTTACCAGATATCGGAAACACGTTGCCATTAGCACATTCAACTTGCATTTGATACATAAATACATCAGAGCTAAGTTCATGTCCTCCGAATCGACCATCCCAACCTAAATCTTTTTGATTGATTTGGAAATGTTCGTTGCTGAAAACTAAATTACCCCAACGATTATAAATACGTAAATAATTAACCTCTTTCACACCGGTTCCTTGAATATAGAAATGATCATTCAAACCAGGCTTAGAAGGTGTAAATGCATTCGGTACATAAACCGCATTCGTACGATCACACAATACCGTTACCGTAATCTTGGCAGAGTCGATACATCCATGTATGTCTGTAAGAATGACATGATACGTTGTATTCACTTCCGGTGATACCGTCGGATTCACACAATCAGTACAAGTGATCATATAATTTGGATACCAATTTGCATTTCCATTACCAACAGAAAGGATGCTATAAGGCTGTCCTGCCACAATCGTTGCACTCGGCTCTAAAGTAACTGGCGGAGGCATATACACATTGACTTGTACCGAAGTACTATCGCTATTACATGGTCCGTTCACCGCTACTGTATAAAGATCCGTATGTAATGGAGACACTGTCAATGTAGGCGTATTCGCCACCACATCATAGCGTGAAGAATGCCATTGGAATGGACCGATAATCGGACCAACATTCGTAGCCCACAAGGTGATAGGTTGTCCATAACATACATTCGAATCTGGCCCTGCAGTAACAGAAACCAAAGGCCATACATAGATAAATACGTCATCGGTATCCGAACAGCCAAACTGATTAACTACCGCCAACTGATAAGTAGTTGACAAGAAGGGATGTACCGTTGGTTGTGCAACTGTGTTATTCGGCGTATAAATCGGACCACCAGGGTTAAACCAATTATATTGAATATTTGGCACCGGCATACAGCCTAATGCGATGATATCTCCAGCACAAATCGTATCCTGATTACCAGCACATGCTACCGGATTTGGATTAACAGTGAAATTCAAAGTTGATGAAGTTGAACATCCCTGAATCGTCGTTACGGTATAACTTGCTGTATAAGACCCTGCAGGGCTATATGTATGCTGACCAGTCACACCGCCAATAGCATTTGGACTGCTATAATCAGGCTTACCATCACCATACACCAAATGATAATTAGCAATCGGATTTACCGAAGAGGATAAGTCTATGAAATTCGTCAACATCGGATCACAAGCCACTAATGGCGAAGAGCTCAATTGAGCAACAGGATTTGCAAATAACCAAACGTCGTGCATGATAGAATCCATACAACCATATCGACTAGTTACGACCAATTTTACATTAAACTGGTTGCCTGCTCCATTCGCAGGATTCAAAATATAAGCATGCGTAGGATTCACCAAGGTAGACTGACAAGTATTTGGATCAAGGTTACCATTTGCATCGTACAAATCACCAAAATTCCAGCAATAAGACAATCCGCTTGTTGGCGTAGAAGCATCATTAAATATAGCTGTTGCAGAAGCACCACATAAGGTATCATTCGCGATAGTAAACGCAGCAACCAAATCAGGAAGAGCTGTCACTACACGAGTAGTACTTGTATCCACACAGCCATTCACTGAGCTATCAATTAATACCGCTGTAAAATTACCTGCAGTATTATAACATTGAGAACCATTCGTATTATGATCTACTGGCGATAAAGATGGCCAATTATAATGCCATGTATAAAGCTGGACAGGATCCAAGTTTAGAGAAGTATTGGTAAAGTTTACACAAGCGTTACGACACACCGTATCTGCGGTCGCTTGGAAAGCAGCGATTGGGAACGAATATAAACGTGCGATATTGCTTTGATAAACAGTATCCTTACAACCATAGAGTGAGGATAATATTAATCGTGCGCTAATAGTGTCTGGAGGGAAGAATACGACAGAAGGATTTACCTGTGTAGACGTACTAATCACCGTTCCATTCGCATGGTAGAAGGTCCATTTATAACTTAACGGATCTAAATTATAAACCGTCTTTTTAGATGTATCTGCAAAAGAAATAGTGATAGGTCCGCAATACGCACCATTCACACCAGGCTTACCATTGATCGACCAAGTGAAGCCTCCTAAAGGTTTATCTACAATCACAGTGTCTGATAATGGATACGAACATCCTGCAGAATCCTGAATCCAAATCTGATTTTTACAATAGCCTGGGTATCTGAACGTGTGGGTGATACAATACGAATTAGTTGAACTATACGGAACAGAAATTGGAAGCGAATCGCAATAAATAACATTCGGTCGCGTGAATGAATTCGTGTACCAACAGATAGGAGATGGGTCACCGGCACAAACTACTCTGTTCTGTATCGATGTTACATAACCTATCGGACCCATTACCGTTAAGGTTCTACACATCGAGTCCATACATCCCACTGAATTATTTCTCAACTCCATACATACATCATATACACCAGGAAGTTTCGCAGGGATAATGATTTTCTTAGGGAAAGGCTTCGAAAAGGAAGAAGTATAAGTGAACGGTAAGCCAGAACCCGCTGCATTATTTGTTTTGAATGTAACAATCAAGGAGTCGCCCGCACCATAACTACAATTGTACAAAGTATCCAAACCAGGACACGTTAATGTGTCTCTTTTCCAAGTAAAACAAGCAACAGGATCTTGCACACGAATCGTTTTACAAATCGAATCAAAACAAGAACCCGCAGGATTTTTCGCATATAGTGTCACATTATAGTATCCCTGAGAAGTGAAGGTATTGCTAATAGCAGAAACCCCGCTCGCGAAATTAGGATTAGAGCTGGCAGCTTGAGTACCCGTCTTCGCTCCTGTACACGGACCGTTATTGATATTCCAAACATATTGAGATGGATCAGGTGATCCTTTAGTCGTACTAAAGAAGCTCACATTCGCACCCGAACACACTACAGTATCTGTAGATATATTAAAATCTGCCACAACACCCGAAGCAAAATAAAAAAACTGTTGTTGCTTCATACAGCCAGCAACGGTATCAACCAAGTTAACTACAACAGAAGAACTTCCTCCATAAGGAACATTATTTACACAATAATACACCGAGTCGAAGTCGTTAGATAAATACATCATCTCACCCCCCGGTTTATAATAATTCCAGTTGATAGAAACACTATCAAATCCAGTATTACAATAGGTGCTATTATTCACTAACCAAAAACAAGTGTTACAACTAGAACTAACTGGCTTTAAAACAAATTTTGGTGTATAGTCGACAACCTGCAATCCTGAAATAATCGCTGAATCTTTACATGATCCGGAAGCATTAGAAATACGCAACTTCGCCCATACGTAACCACAACTCTTAAAGGTGTGCGGAATTAAAGTATCTGTTGGATTCGTATACGTATGAATCACATTCGGAGAATCACTAAATATCCATTGTACAACAGCAGGATTTTGCGGACTACATCCCGCAGAGGAGAATGTCCACGTAGCTGCTTTGCATTGATTCCAGGTCGTTTTATTCTGCCCCACCAAACGGATTACAGCAGTCAAAGGAACAAGCTGAATCGTCTTGCAAGTAGTGTCAGGTGGACAACCGCTCTGAGGATAACTAACAATATAACAGACATTATAAGACCCTGTTTGAGGAAAAGCATTGACCGTATATCGCTTAAAGCTTGGCGTCAAAGGATTGCCCGGGGTTCCATAATCTAATGAATCATAAATAATATATGGCGATGTTCCGGTAAGCGGATTTGGTACGCCATTGATCACTAACTGCGTATATACTTTACCAGAAGTCGGACGAGGGAAAATTTTATATTTCGTCTTGAACGTTACGGTAGGGTTTCCGGCATTCAAAGTTCCTGCAGAGGTACAGTGGGTAGAATCTAAGAAATCAGCAATGATGCCCGAAACAACAATAGCAGAATCCACATGCACAGTATCGCAACAATTACCTATACAAACGCGATAGTGAGCATTATAATATCCGGTATCTGAAAAACAAACCTTTGGCGAATCACAATTATAATTGTGTAAAATCGCAGCCTTGCTTCCCGGTCGAGTAAAATACCAATCACACAAAGGCGTCGGACACTTACCCGCTGGTATAGGCAAAGAATAACCAGGTACAATTGTATTCAACTGCACACAAGCACTCTTCTTAACCAAACAAACGTTGTTAGGGAAAATATTTACAACAGGCGTTACTTTATGGCCAACCTTTATATAATTCTTTTTTGTAATCGTATCCGTACAAGCGTAAGCCGGACTGCCTGCAGCCTTCTTTACCAAAATACATGTCACGCTATAACAAGTATCTAATGGAGAACTGTAAGTATAGGTAAACGTATTGGTGGTGGTTATAAACGGACCAGCGCCAGGAGGAGCTGGATAACCTGTAGGATACCATTTGTAAATTGAATCACTCGAGGCGTTATACGGCGATGCAATAAAATGCGTATTAAAAGGAGCACAAGTATTTAATGTATCTCCAACGAAATTAAAATTAGGCTTCTGTAAATAAACCGTATCCATATCAAACGAACAACATAATCCCGCTGCACTATTGATACAAACTTTCAGATAAATGTTGTGCTGGCCAACACCGTTAAATGTATTACAATATGAGCTCGGACTAGATCCTACGGAAGGGTTATAACCCGCTGTTAAATACCAGTCGTAGGTCGCTCCGGCATTTACCCCCGGTTGAGATGCTGTAAAACAAAATTGATGCGAAGGCGCACAATAATTATCGACATATGGCGCTTGCATATTTATGTTGGCGACGGGTGCCGGTTTTACAGCAACTGATTTTGTTCCTGAATAAGTTATCGTACAGTTGTTTTGCGTATTCGTGATAGTCCCAATTGAAATAGTATACGTCAATGTATTAGCACTCGCACCCAAATTAAAACAGCCTACATAATCTCCATTACCAATATAATTAAACGTAGCTGTGGTAGGGATTCCAGCTGTGGTAGGGGTTGCCGTTCCAGAGAAAAATGCAGTAGACATATTCGCACCCGAAGTCGTCACAATATGTAAGGTACAACATACCGATTGACCACTACAGATACTAGTCTGATTGGAAGTCATCGAGGTAACAGAAAATCCATCAATACAAATAGCATTCGGCGTAGAAACAGTATCCGAACAGCCTGTAGTATTATCTTTCACGGCCATCTGGATATTATAACAACCTAATGCAGGGAAATTATGATTGATACTTACACCTGTTTGTGTAGCACCTCCTGTTGTAGGCAATGTACTTGGAAACCACCAACCATAACTGTAATTTGGACCTACAGGACTAGCTGCAAACGTTAAATTCGCAGGTGCACTACACGTACTTCCTGCAGTAACTAAATAAGAGGCGTTCGGCTTACAAGGCGCTGTTACAGCAGCCGCGTTCACATACACATCATTACAACCATTACAATCCGTTGCAATGAACACCACACTGTAAGGGGCTGTACGACAAGAGTAGTTAACCGGTGGCGGATTTAAGCCATTAAAGGTGCTCGGGTTTCCTCCTCCAAAATTCCATTGATAAGTCCATCCGCAATTGGCATTCGGCCCTGTTCCACCACTTACGCTTGGTGTAAAATTCACAAGACCACCTCCACACAATGGGTTCGGAGACGCCGTCGCACTAATAGAAGGCTTTGGAAAAATTTGGAAAATACAGTTCTGAGTAGTCGTCGCTAATAAGTTGTTCGAAGCATCGTACAAATCTAATCGCACATTGTAAACACCTGTCGCGTTAACGTTCATAGACGCTGGAGTACCAGGCGCTAAAGGACCCACTACTTGCCAGGTTCCAAATGGACCAGAGCAGCTGCTATTCGTCGCAACTAATAATGTCCAAATGGCATGATGATAAGAGCCCGTACTACAATCATTCAATGTAGCTTGAAACGGCACACACTGATGCGTTTGATTATAGGCTGTTCCTGGAGCTGAAATAGAAAAGCAAGCTGTTTGTGCCTGAATCTTCAAACTCAAGAATAACAATCCAACTAATAATAAACTTATACGTCGCATATACTTCATAGTAATAAATAACAGCGTCCTACCGAACTGATAGAACACGTCCTAAATTTAAGATATTTTAATCCGTCTTGCAAATATTATCCTTCGCCCAGCCCTAAATCCAATCCGATATCCCGGCGGTAATATTTGTTTTCAAAATCAACCATTTGTGCTAATGCATTACTTTTTCGTAAAGCCTCGCGCAAATCCTTGTCCAAACTAGTAAGCATCAACACTCGTCCTCCGCTACTAACCAACTTCCCGTCCTTTAATTTCGTCCCTGCATGAAAGACAAAACCACCCGCAGGTATCGATGCCAACTTAATCTCTTTCTCCTTTTCAAAAGCCTCTGGATAACCCTTACTTGCCAAAACAATAGTCACCGCCCCTTCCGCACAAACCTCTAAAGGCTTCGTTTCCAAACTTCCTGCTGCCACCTTTTCAAACTCCGTCACCAAATCACTCGTAATCCTTGGCAAAACCGCCTCCGTCTCCGGGTCGCCCATTCGACAGTTATATTCTATCACATAAGGCGTATCACCCACTTTCATCAACCCAAAATAAATAAAGCCCTTATACACCAACTCCTCCTTACGCAAGCCCGCAATCGTCGGCAATATTATCGTTCGCTCCACCTTTTCCATAAACACCGCATCCGCAAACGGCACCGGTGATACCGCTCCCATTCCACCTGTATTCAACCCTGTATCTCCCTCTCCAATGCGCTTATAGTCTTTCGCCGTTGGCAACAAACGATAATGCTCCCCATCCGTTAATACAAAAACACTGCACTCAATCCCTGTCAAGAAATCTTCGACCACCACCTTACTTCCTGCAGCGCCAAACTTCGCTGACGCTAACATTTCTTCCATCTCTTGCTTCGCCTCCTCCACACTCGCACAAATCACCACACCCTTACCTGCCGCTAAACCATCCGCCTTCAAAACGATCGGTAAAGCTTGGCCCTCTAAATAACGCTTCCCCTCTTCCAACTCCGACACTGTAAACTCGCGGTATCCCGCTGTCGGTATCGCATTACGCTCCATAAAAGCTTTCGCGAAAGCTTTGCTCCCCTCCAACTGCGCCGCAGCTTTAGAAGGACCAATCACCGCTATCGATGACAAGCGCGGATCTGCTAAAAAATAATCATAAATCCCCGCTACCAAAGGTGCTTCCGAAGCAGGCACAATCATCTCAACGCCCTTCTCTAAACAGAACGCAGCAACCGCTGGAAAATCATCAATAGCCAATGCAACATTCTCTCCACAATCGCCCGTACCGCCATTCCCTGGCGCTATATACAAATGTTCACAGTTCGGACTCTTCGATAATTGATGGGCAAAAGCATGCTCGCGGCCACCCGAACCCAATAGTAAAATCTTCATAGGAAAAATTATTGCCCAAAAATACTCAACTCTTCCCGCCTATTCGTAAATCTCAACGCTCATTTTATTAACTTTATCGCCTACATTGTCCTATGTTAAAACAGTCCTTAGCACTCAAACTACAGCAAAAACTGTCTCCGCAACAGATTCAACTGATGAAACTGTTTCAGGTGCCGACTGCGCAATTGGAAGAACGCATCAAAGAAGAGCTTGAACTAAACCCAGCACTTGAAGATGGCGCCGCTAACGACGAGGATGAAAACAATATCCTAAAAGACCTAGAAGAAGAACAATCCGTTAAAGATGCGGATGATACGAGCGTTGATAACGACGAACTCACCAATATCGATGAGTATTTAAGTCCGGACGACCTTGATACGCCCGACTATAAGCTCAACGCCGACAACTACGACCCGAACGATGAAGAGGAGGACAAAAAGAGCATTCCTACCGCAGACACGAATCTCTCCTTTCAAGAATATTTGGAAGAACAATTAAGCCTAAGTGATCTTTCAGACGAACACTTTCTAATTGCGCAGCAAATCATTGGCAGTGTCGACGACGATGGTTATATGTCGCGTCCACTTGATGCCATGGTCGACGACCTCGCCTTTTCTATGAATATCATTACTGATATTCCTAGCATAGAAAGTATCCTGCATACGATACAAAGCTTCGACCCACCTGGTGTTGCAGCACGTAACTTACAGGAATGTCTTTTACTGCAACTAAATCGTCGCGATACCCACACCCCGCTCATACGCCTTGCTATCGAGATTATCAGCAATCACTTCGAAGAGTTTAAAAAGAAACACTACGAAAAAATTGCACGTAGCTTAGAAATAAGCGAAGAGGTCATGAAGCTCGCGATAGACATCCTCGTTCGCCTTAACCCCAAACCCGGTAGCGCATTTATCGGCAGCGGCAGACAAGAACAATATGTGATTCCCGACTTCATCATTTTAAATAATGAAGGTGAATTAACACTCACGCTCAATGCACGTAATGCACCCGAACTTCGCATATCAAACTCCTTCAAGGATATGTTGCGCGAATATCAAAAGGGAGCGAAGCAGGATAAACAACAAAAAGAAGCGCTAATATTTATCAAGCAAAAATTAGACTCCGCAAAATGGTTTATCGACGCCATCAAACAGCGTCAGCATACGCTTTTGCTAGTAATGCGCAGCATCCTCGATAAGCAATTAGCCTATTTCAAAACGGGCGACGAAACAATGTTGAAGCCGATGATTCTTAAAGATATCGCGGAAAAAACCGGACTAGATATTTCAACCGTATCTCGTGTGGCGAATAGTAAATTTGTGCAAACAGAGTTTGGTACCCTTTCCCTAAAAAGCTTTTTTAGTGAATCCCTCAGCACCGATTCTGGTGAAGAAGTTTCTACCAAAGAAGTGAAAAAGATTCTGCAAGATTTAATCGATGCAGAAAGCAAGAAAAAACCACTGAGCGATGAGTTTTTGATGCAAGAACTCAATCGCAAAGGCTATAATATCGCGCGCCGCACGGTCGCCAAATACCGTGAGCAATTAAATATTCCTGTCGCTCGCTTACGTAAAGAATTATAATTATGAATAACGTGTTGAAGTATTTCTTTAAATCCATCGCTTATATTTTTCACCCACTGCTGCTGCCAACCTATGCATCTTTGCTCCTCTTCTGGGCCAACCCTTACGCATTTGCGCATATCAAAGGGGGTGGACTCGGTATCATACCACTCATCTTCATCCTAACTTTTTTCTTTCCGGTATTCGCCTTGTTCTTAATGAAGAAACTCAACTTCGTCGACGACTATTATTTGGCAAGTCAGAAACAACGTTTCATGCCTTATATCGCCATTCTTATCTTTTATATCTGGGCTTATCTAGTTATTCGTAAGCAATATCTGCCGCCTGTTATGAATTGGATGATGTTGGGTTCTTGCTTAGCGATTTCATTCGCTTTTATCGTCAATACCTTTTTAAAAATTAGCATTCATTCGCTGGGTGCAGCCTGCTTAGCTGCCGTAGCCATCGCTGCTCACGGCTTTGCGCTACATCCATTTAATACCATTCTTGTTATTGTATTATTAGCTTGTGGTTTAGTAGGTAGCTGTCGCATCTATTTAAAAGCACATCAAACGGAAGAGGTCTATGCCGGTTATATGGTTGGCTTTGTAGGTATGATGGTCGCCAACTGGTTTGTATAAACTGCTTTGCAGATTTTAATGCGTAAAGGCGTATTGTAAAATATTAGCCCCCATTTGTAAGGCTTGAATATGCTTTTCAGCCGGATCCTTGTGCACAGCGAAATCTTCCCAGCCATCGCCAAGATCGCATTCGTACGAATAAAACACCACTACACGTCCCTTTATTATTAAGCCATAGCCGTGCGGTGGCTTTCCATCATGCTCATGGATTTTTGGAAGACCACTATTAAACTGATAGTGCTGATGATAAATCGGATGATCAAATGGAAGTTCTACCAATTCCGCTTCGGGAAATATTTTCTTTAAAGTCGGGCGGACAAAAGGATCCATTCCGTAGTTGTCATCGATATGCCAAAAGCCGCCTGCAAGGAGGTATGCGCGCATATTCGCAGCCTCTTGCTCGTTCATCGTCATGTTACCATGTCCGGTAGAATGGATAAAGGCGTATTGAAAAATTTCCGGACTTCCTGCTTCAACCACACCATTCTCTGTGTCGAGATTTGTCCCTAACTCCTGATTACAAAATTTTGCAAGATTGGGTAAAGATGTAGGGTTGGCATACCAATCGCCTCCGCCATTATATTTCAATAGCCCTAAACGTAATTTAGGTGCCGGACTGAAGCTCGTGAGCAACAGTAAGGAAAACAATAAATAACGAAGCTTCCCCATTATAAAGGGTTTGAAGGATTATTTTAAATCAATCTCGTCGCCTACCTTATCAAAAAACTTGTATTGTGTCAAAGGATAATTTGCGTCGGCCATCACTTGGATAGAACGCTTATATTTTAACATCCACTTCATGCGTGTGCTCCACAAGCCTGCTTTTAAATACTTCTCGACAAACGGATGTACCACCAATTTAAGGGACGACTGATTATTATTGACGAAAAGATGATGCATCGCTTTTTCGATCTCATCCACCAACAACACAGATGCGCCAATTTTTCCAGAACCATTACAGGTCGGACAAGCCTCTGTAGTGGTAATTTGAACTTCCGGACGAACACGCTGACGAGTGATTTGCATAACGCCAAACTTGCTTACAGGAAGAATGGTATGTTTTGCACGATCGCTCTTCATTTCATCGCGCATGGTGTTAAACAACAATAAGCGATTCTTAGGATCTTTCAAATCGATGAAATCGATGATGATGATACCACCCATATCACGAAGACGAAGCTGACGGGCAACTTCTTTAGCGGCTTCTAAGTTTACTTTTAAAACGTTCTCTTCGTGTTCCTTATTCGCACTTCCTACATTGTTCCCGCTATTAACGTCAATTACGTGTAGGGCTTCTGTTTTTTCAATGATTAAAGAACCGCCAGAGCCCATAGGAACTTGCTTTCCGAAGCTTGCTTTAATCTGCATCGTCACGCCATAGGCATCGAAGATATTCGTCTGCCCACTATAAAAATGGACGATACTTTCTTTGCCAGGTGCAATCTTGCCGATATAGGCTTTTAGATCGGCTGACATATTTTTATCGTTGACGATAATTTTACTGAAATTATCATTCAACAAATCACGTAAGATAGAAGAGGTTTTATCCAGCTCACTCATCACCTTCAAAGGTGGGGTGGCGTTGTTCAATGCCGCCTTCATGTCTTCCCATTTTTGAGAAAGCTGAAGTAAGTCTTGATGCAATTCACCGGTCTGCTTCCCTGCTGCCGCTGTACGGAGGATTACGCCGAAGTTATCCGGGCGAATACTCTCCATAATTTTGGTGAGGCGCATACGTTCTTCTTTATCGACGATTTTTTTAGAGATCGTGATGAAGTTGGTGAATGGATTTAAAATAAGGTAACGACCCGGAAGAGAGATTTCTGCGTTTAGGCGCGGACCTTTCGTACCAATAGGTTCTTTCAAGATCTGCACTAAAATCGGCATACGCGATTTCAGCACTTGGTTGATTTTCCCCGTCTTGATAATTTCCGGCTCGATTTCGAATCCTTGCAATAATTTACCTTGCTGTCCTTTAAGGGAGTTATCGGTAAATTTCAGCAGGGAACGAAGATTCGGTCCGAGATCGGTATAATGTAAAAAGGCCTCCTTTTCGTAACCTACGTTAACGAAAGCGGCGTTTAGACCTGTCATCAAACGAGCGACGCGACCTAAATAAATATCTCCGACGTTGAATTGATTGCCTGTACGTTCTTTATGAAGTTCTACTAGGCGTTTCTCTTCCAATAGAGCAATGTCGACACCCTCGGCATTCCAATTAATAATTAGCTCCTTGTTCAAGTGAATATGCGTTTTACGCTAATTGAACATAAGTTAACGAAGCTGACGTTTATATGCAACAAAACCCTTCACTAAACACACCTTCGCCATTCGGCTGAGATTGTAGTGAAGGATATTGTCAAAAAATCTTGCACGCTAGAAGCGAGTAAAAGGCTAGAGCCTATTACTTCTTCTTATGGCGATTCTTACGCAAACGTTTTTTACGTTTGTGAGTAGCAATTTTATGACGCTTTCTTTTTTTTCCGCAAGGCATAGTCGTTCGTTAAATATGTTTAGAATAGCTTTTAGTTTCCTTTTTCCAGTTGTTCGATGTATTGCTGAATTTCCTTTTTGCCTTTTTCATCTTTGATTTCTAAGATACAAGTACGTAAAGTAGCGACAGCTTTCGAACGTTCTCCCATTCGGTTATAGGTTTCTGCTAAGAGTAAATACACATTAATATTGTGTTTATCCAAAGTTAACAAATGCTCTAAACGAGCCTTTGCTTTATCAACCTGCCCCGAAAGGACGGCAAATTTAGCTAAAATAAAGTTAGCTTTCAAATGATTCGGGTCTTTTTTTACAACTCCGAGCAATAATTTCACTCCTGTCATCACTTCTGAGCCCTGTTCCATGATACAAGCACCCAGATTTGTTTGGTTATCTAACGAAGTGGAATCAAGCTCATAAGCCTGACGAGCACTAGCGTACGCGTCTTCAAACAAGGCTTTTGCCATTACACTGTCTGCTGCGCGATGCATCACATCAATCAATCGATCTGCCGCCTGACGATAGTCGGACTCCGATTGTGTCTTTTGCGCAATACGATTATAGTATTCAGCAGCCAAAATAGAGGCGCCTGCACTATCCCATACAGCTGCCAACTCTTTATAGATGCTTACCTCATCACGTTTACCCGCTTTAAGCTCCGCATCCAATCGGTCCAATGAAGGAACCCAACGAGCATCAATCTGTGTTCGTGCACTCTTCGATAAGGCATCTAAATCAATCAGGCTCCCACTTCGCTTAGCCATTGCGGGCATGGAAGCTTTAGGAGCCTGAGTGTCTAAATAAAAATATAATACGATAACCAGGACAAAGGATCCTGCTAAAAGTAAAATCGGCTTAATCTTCAATTTCTTTCTTAATTTTTCCAGGAGCAAATTTAATCTTTTTTACCTCTTGCATAAACTCTTTGCCAGGTTTAAATGAAGGGATATGATGCTCTGGAATATTAACGGTTGTGTTCTTTTTAATATTACGTCCCACCTTTGCAGCACGCTTCTTTAAAATAAAACTGCCAAATCCGCGTACATAGATATTCTCTCCAGACTTCAAAGTGTCTTTGACTTCTTTGAAGAAGGCTTCCATAGTCACTAACACATCCACTTTAGGAATGCCAGTTTTTTCTGAAATGGCCTGAAATAAATCAGCTTTTCTCATTTGCTTAAGGGTTTCTTGGGTTAAGTATTTTCAAACTTGGGTTAAAAATAAGGATTTTTTCCTTTTTTCGCATCCCTATATACTAAATTTCCAAGTTCTTACAAGTTCCGCTATTTGCACAGCATTAGTCGCTGCACCCTTCCTCAGATTGTCACTAACGACCCACATATTCAAGCCATTGATGACACTCTCATCACGACGTATTCTACCCACCCACACCCAATCATTTCCCGCCGCTTGTAAAGGCGTAGGATACTCGTTTTGTGAAGGGTTGTCCAAAAGTCGCACACCTTGTGCCATTGTTAAAATTTGTCTTATTTCTGCTATTTCATAAGCCGAGCCAAGTTCTACGTTCACACTCTCGCTATGACCGCCCGTTACCGGCACGCGCACAACCGTAGCGCTCACACCAATACTGTCGTCGCCCATAATCTTTCTGCTTTCCTTCAGCAACTTCTCCTCCTCTGTCGTCGACCCGTCCGCTAAAAAATCGCCTCCGTGAGGTATTACGTTTAAATCTATTGGATGCGCATACGCCTTAGGTCCGTCCGCAATCCCTTGCCGCTCGTCCATCAACTGACGCACCCCAATCACACCCGTCCCTGTCACCGCCTGATAGGTCGACACCACCACGCGCTTAATCCCATAACGCTTTCGCAAGGGCTCCAAAGCCACCACCAGCTGTATCGTAGAACAATTAGGATTTGCTATAATACGATCCGCCTCCGTCAAAACCTTACCGTTCACCTCTGGCACAATCAACTTCTTATCCGGATCCATGCGCCATGCACTGCTATTATCTATCACCACCGTGCCAACTGCTGCAAAAGCTTGTGCATACATCTTAGACGTTTTACCGCCCGCAGAAAATAAAGCAATATGCGGCTTCTTCTCCAAAGCCTCCGCTATCGTATGCACACGATACTCCTTGCCCTCGAAAGCAATCATTCGTCCTTGCGACTTATCAGAAGCCACTAATATTAATTCATCAAAAGAAAACTTTCGCTCCGCAACGACACGCATCATCTCACCACCTACCAAACCCGTTGCACCAACTATGGCTAAACGCATAAAAAATGTTTTTACAAAGTTAATCCAATTCATACGACTCGCGCTTTCTTGCTAACATTTTTGTAGGTTTGTAAAATAAATCTATTTCTACAATGCGAATATTTATCACCGTTCTAATCATCGCCATCCTAGGGGTCGGTGGTTACTTTTTTATCACAGGCTCTTCCACCTTCTCTCCTGAAAAATATAACCGTCAACTAGAAGACGTCAGCAAAATAGAAAAAACAAATCCTGTCAAATTTCTTAGTCTAGAAGCTAGTGCGAAACGCACCCTCCTCGGTGTCGGAACCAAGTTTAAAATTTCTGGAAGCATCACAAGCAAATCAAATGCAACGACCTTCAACGAAATAGAATTACTGCTAGAATTCATCTCCAAGGACGGCGCCGTTCTAAGCAGTATGGATTATACTTTACATCAAGCAGTCAAGCCAAACAGCAGTATCAATTTCGATTTCAAAATTGAAAAGCCTGCAGATGCTGAGGATGTGAGATGTTCGATTACTAATGCTAAAGCAGAATAACCATGGCGCTAAAGGAAATCCCATCTATCGATCTTGCGGAATTCACGCAAGGTAGCGCAACGCAACGTGCACAATTCATCCAACAAATCGGAGAAGCCTTCACCAGCGTCGGTTTTGTTTCTGTAAAAAATCATGGTATCAGCGATGCGCTTATTGCTAATATGTACGAAGAAGTAAAACGCTTCTATGCACTACCGCTCGAGACAAAGCTTAAATACGAAATCCCTGGTCTGGCTGGTCAACGCGGCTATACCTCCTTCGGTAAAGAAAAAGCGAAACAAAGCGAAGTAGGCGACCTAAAAGAGTTTTGGCAATTTGGGCAAATCGTAGAAGGTGAAACAATGAGTGCAGAGCACTATCCTCCTAACCCAACAGGAGAAGAAATAGAACAATTCAATCAAGTATTTGAAGCGGCCTATCGTGCCTTTGAAAAAAGCGGCAGCGAACTTTTACGCGCCATCTCTTTATATCTTCAATTACCAGAAAACTTCTTCGATGATAAGATAAAAAATGGCAACTCGATTTTACGTGCCATTCATTATCCGCCAATCACACAAGAACCAGCCTCTGCCATTCGTGCAGAACAACATGAAGACATCAACCTTATCACCCTGCTAATCGGTGCTTCGGCAGATGGCTTACAAGTTTTAACATTAGATGGAGAATGGATTTCTGTTCGTTCTTCACCAGATCATATCGTCATTAATGTCGGAGATATGCTACAACGACTTACCAATAATGTCTTACGTAGCACCACGCACCGTGTGGTAAATCCTCCTCGCGAATTATGGCATACCTCTCGTTTCTCTATTCCATTCTTCCTACACCCTCGCGATGAAATGCGCTTGGATGTTTTAGCTACCTGTGTCAATGAAGCAAACCCTGCGCATTACCCAGGATGTACAGCTGGAGAATATTTAAACGAACGTCTCATCGAAATTGGATTGAAAAAATAATATGAACGAATTTCGTCCTCGTCAGTTTAGTCTGCTACCCATCGCGGTCAAGAACATCCTAATCATCAACGGCTTAATGTTGTTTGCCACCTTTGTGTTCAACAATGTTTACCACATCGACCTGAACGACTATTTAGGTTTGTTCTTTCCAAAGAGTCCGCATTTCCGTCCTTGGCAGTTAGTAACACACATGTTCATGCACGGAAGCTTTATGCACCTCTTTTCGAATATGCTAGCTTTCTACATGTTCGGATCGGTTTTAGAAAACTACTGGGGGACACGCCGCTTTGTCATCTTTTACCTTTTGACTGGTGTAGGCGCCGCCCTGTGCTATTTAAGCGTGATGTGGTTTAACGCGCACCAAACAGAGATATTAGTACAACACTTTTTAAGTCATCCTACCCCTTCTGGTCTGCGCGATCTTTTATTCACGCACCATCTCCTCGATTATATGCGTTTGGATCCTGATTATATAGTCGGGGAGCTAATTCAGCCATGGGAGTCGTTTCCACGTAGTTCTCATTATGCGAATGAAGCAGTAGAAATCATGCGCAACTATCAACAAAACATGTACACGCTTCAAAATGCGCAGTCGCTTGATTTGTTTGATACTCGTTTTGCTACCAACCTTGTAGGTGCTTCCGGAGCGGTGTTTGGCGTATTGTTCGCCTTCGGATATCTTTTTCCGAATACCATTATCTATTTCCAATTTTTCATTCCTATCAAAGCGAAATACTTTGTAATGATTTATGGCGCCTTGGAGCTATATGCTATGTGGCAAAATAATCCGAATGATAATGTTGCGCACCTCGCGCATTTAGGCGGAATGTTATTCGCCTTTATTTTGATTCGTATTTGGAACCGCCGCATTAAAAACAACCTTTTCTAATGACTATTGAAGAAGCACAGAAGACAGTCGACAATTGGATCCAAACCACAGGTGTTCGTTATTTTAACGAGCTTACCAATATGGCAATGTTGACGGAAGAAGTGGGAGAGGTGGCGCGTATCATCGCCAGAGAATATGGCGAGCAGTCAAAGAAAAAATCTGATGAAGGGAAACAGTTGGCGGATGAATTAGCAGATGTACTTTTTGTTGTCATTTGCTTAGCCAATCAAACGGGCATTGATTTAACAGAGGCCCTAAAAAACAACATCTCGAAGAAAACTCTTCGAGATGCTGATCGATATAAAACTAACTCTAAATTGAAATAAATCGTTTATCGATTTCCCATCGCTACCGCCTCTTGGCTGATATCGTCGATGCTCATCGCTTGTAAATGCATTCCATCGGCACTTACGTTAATAGTTTGAATTCCTTTTTTCACCTCAATGCGTTCGATGATCGCACCTTGTTTGTTCAAGAGAGTGATATAATCTCCGCTACGCAATTCGATAACGCGAGCGTGACCAGGTTCTACCACTGTTTTATCAGAGGTAACAGAAGCATAGGCATGATTGTAATTAAACTGAACAATTTGCTTCTCTAAAGATTCGTTCTCTAATTTCATAGAGACAGCCACTACCGGAGTTGCAGTAGTTGCAACAACTGTAGCCTTACGTGCTACTTCAGCAGCATAGGCAGAAGCGATACGTTCTTGCTCTGCAGCAGGCATTGTAAAGGCAACATCATTTCTAACTTCTAAGTGTAGCTCTTTCGCTAAACTTGCTACCGCATTAGCACTAATAGCGCCATCCTTTACCTTTTCGCTGATCAAATCAACCCATGCATACGGTGATTCATACAAAGAACCCGTAATACTTTGTTGCGTACCAATGAAATACGTACGATAGATATGACGTCCGTTATACATACCCAATTTTGTAACGTAAGCGATTTGCTCATTATTCAAATTGTGTACGCTAAATAATTTTTGCTCCTTACCACTCGTCAAGCAATACGTCGTAACGACTGCTTTACCATTGATATAGGATGTATCTTTTAAAACAGGAGCAGTGTTGGTGAAGCTAATACGTTTAGTATTACTCTCATCTACACTTATACTGTTAACAGGATTTGCAAAAGATCCTGCAGATTTGGTGTTTGCCAATGTATCTTTGCTTATTGCAAGGAATAAAGAACTAATGGCGAGGATTGTTGTTAAGTTTTTCATGTTTAGAGTTTTTGTTGATTAGTTTTTTGTTTCGATGTTGCTAAGGTAGTTCGTGAAAGGAGCCTAAACCATCAGCATAATCACGTATAATTATAACGGAATACACCAAATTACGTATGCGCGAATCTACGTACACACCACATACTCATATCCTCATCAAAAACGCTTCCATGCACAATTTGAAGGGGGTTGACGTACAAATACCCAAGCACAAACTCGTCACCGTTACTGGTGTTTCGGGTTCGGGTAAATCTACCCTCGTCTTCGATACTTTATTCGCGGAAGGACAACGCCGTTATGTAGAAAGTCTTTCTTCCTACGCACGTCAATTCCTGCTACGAATGGACAAGCCCGAGGTAGAATATATCAAAGGACTGGCACCAGCGATCGCTATCGAACAGAAGGTTAGCACCAAATCCTCGCGCAGTACTGTTGGTACCGCTACAGAGATATACGATTACCTACGCCTTCTTTATGCCCGTATAGGGAAAACCTATTCTCCTATTAGCGGCGAACAAGTGAAAAAGGACGAAGTCAACGACATCGTTCAGTTTGTACAGAACCAGATCGAAGGCACCCGTATTTTAGTATTATCGCGCATCCAAGCGCATCCTGAACGTACGGCCGCTCAACAACTCAGTATCCTTTTACAGAACGGTTTTTCGAGAATCCGTATCGGCGAAGAGATTTTTTTAATTGAAGATTGGCTTACAGAAAACAAAAACACGAAAGCCCTACCGCAAGCATGTTTTCTTCTCATCGACCGATTCGCAGTTACATATAACGACGAAGACCACCTTTTTCGTATAGCCGATTCCATAAAAACTGCTTTTGAAGAAGGTCAAGGTGAATGCGCCATCCTCATTCATGACAAAAACGAAACACATTGGTTCTCCAATAAATTCGAACGCGATGGCATGAGCTTCGACGAGCCCAACGAACATTTCTTCTCTTTTAACAGTCCCTTCGGTGCTTGTAAAAAGTGTGAAGGCTTTGGCCACGTGCTCGGTATCGACGCTGAACTCGTTTTTCCAAATAGAGGACTGAGTGTCTTTGACGGAGCGATTGCTCCTTGGAAAGGAGAAAAAATGAGCGAGTATCAACAGATCCTCATTCAACACGCACACCGCTTTAACTTCCCTATTCATAGGCCTATTAAAGAGCTTACGAAAGAACAATATCAATTACTGTGGACAGGCAATCAATATTTTGAAAGTTTAAACAGCTTCTTCAAAATGTTGGAATCGCAGACCTATAAAATTCAATATCGGGTGATGCTCTCTCGCTATCGCGGAAGAACAACTTGCCCTGAATGTAATGGTAGCAGAATTCGACTAGAAACCTCTTATGTAAAAATCGACGGATTAACACTCGGAGAACTCCTATTAATGCCAATCTCAGATCTTGCACCTACCCTCGCAAGTTTGAAATTGAATCCACATGATCAGAGTATCGCTAAAATCATTTTTACAGAAATCAATAACCGACTAGAATTTCTTTTACAAGTTGGTCTTGGCTATCTACACCTCAACAGAAACTCTTCTACCTTGAGTGGGGGAGAAACACAACGTATTCAGCTAACGCGTTCCTTAGGAAGTAATCTTACTTCATCGCTTTATATTTTAGATGAGCCTAGTGTTGGCTTGCATCCACGTGATACCGATCGTTTGGTAAAAGTTTTATTACGTCTCCGTGATCTAGGCAATACCGTATTAGTGGTAGAACACGAAGAAGAGGTAATGCGTGCTTCGGATTATATCATTGATATGGGACCAGAAGCGGGAATACATGGCGGAGAGGTAGTCTTTAGTGGCGATTATAAAGCCCTTGGTAACGACGAGCGTTCGCTTACGACTAAATATCTTCGCGGAGAATTATTCATACCTACGCCGGAATCGAGAAGAGCTTCTAACTATCATTTAGACTTGAACGGCTGCCGTCAGAATAACCTCAAAAATGTAGACGTCAAAATTCCACTCAATAATTTAGTAGTGGTGAGTGGCGTGAGTGGCTCCGGTAAAACAACACTCATCCGTCAAATCCTTCATCCTTCGCTACAAATAGCACTTGGTCAAACCGCCGACCAGAAGCCCGGTTTATTCGATGGCTTGGCCGGTGATATCAAAAAGCTGCATTTCGTAGAACTCGTGGATCAGAATCCGTTGGGTAAAAGCTCGCGTAGTAATCCGGTTACGTATGTGAAGGCTTATGATGAGATCCGTGATTTATTTGCCAAACTGCCTGAATCGAAAATAAAGGGTTTGCTACCGAAGCACTTTTCGTTTAACGTAGAAGGCGGACGCTGTGAAACGTGTAAAGGCGATGGAGAGGTGATTGTAGAAATGCAGTTCTTAGCCGACCTTCACTTACAATGTGAAGAGTGTAAAGGAATGCGTTTTAAAACAAATGTGCTTGAGGTAAAATACAAAGGCAAAAACATTTACGATATTTTAAATATGACCGTGGATGAAGGCCTTGTGTTTTTTGAAAACATAAAAGGTATTGTCGACCGTCTACGTCCTTTGCAACAAGTGGGCTTGGGCTATATTGGTCTAGGGCAGAGCAGTAGCACCTTAAGCGGGGGAGAGGCACAACGTGTTAAGCTTGCTTCGTTTTTAGTAAAAGGTACTTCACCAAAACCGGGTCTCTTTATCTTCGACGAACCAACTACGGGATTACATTTTCACGATATCCAGAAATTGCTCATCGCTTTTGATGCCTTGATTAAAATTGGACATAGTGTGATCGTTGTGGAACACAACTTAGACGTTATCCAATACGCCGATCATGTGATCGATTTGGGTCCAGAAGGTGGTGCTGGTGGAGGCGAGATCGTGTTTACCGGAACACCTGAAGAGTTG
>JAPJNH010000104.1 GCA_026461075.1 Chitinophagales bacterium | reverse complement strand
CAGCTAAATGTGTTGGAAGTATTTTCGCTACAGCCAGTTATTAGTCCGATGCAATTGGCAAAAGCGGCACTAAAAAAACGAAAAAGAGCTAGCGGGAATAAGAATAAAGAATAATCCCCGTAGCATCGCGCAACTTTTACTTTTTCACCTTTCACCTTTAACTCATTGTCCCGAGCCTTTGGAACGGGACCTCACGAACTAAGTGAATTATTTAGCAATTTCGCATAAACTAGTATTCGAACCATTTGTACAACTAGGCCCAATTACAAAACTTTTACTTTTTATACTTGTACCATTATAATATATAGTACAAGTCAAGGAAGTACATTGAGACACGCCCGTAGCCATTGCTACACAAAAATTTTGTCCCTCAGTTACCGTAAAATTATCTGATGTATAAGATGTTGCACCTATAGGCAAATCAGTTGGTGTATTTTGCCCATTTACATATGCATTTACAGAATGATAGCCTCCTATACTTCCTGTAACTGCAGGACTGATATTAGTTATTGTGAAGTAAGCTACCCCATTCGTAACGGTACCTGTGGAATTGGTGCCTTTTTTACAGGCAAATGCTAATGGAATTATGAGAATGGCGATGATTGTAGGAATGAGCTTTTTCATATTTAATTATTTTACTATTGCATTGTGAGAAGTTGATGACCCGTCCTTGCAACTTGCTAAATTTGTTCCCATATTGAAGCTTTTAGACGACACCTTAATATTGTTATAGAATATGTCGCCTGTTATTGAATAGCATCCACCTACAACATTAGTATTTAAAAAATAAGTAAAATTTTGGCCTTCGGTAACAGCATAGTCGTCCGAAACATATTTTGTGGTACCAGTCGGAATTGTTACTGTACCTACATTTGTACCGGAAGTTGGACTCTTAACTTGAATATCCAGCATTACTTGACCAGGACCTATTACTGCAGGATTTATTGTAAGCTCTACCCGTGCCACCCCATTCGTAACGGTACCTGTAGAATTAGTTCCTTTTTTGCAAGCAAAAGCAAATGGGATAATGAGAATAGCGATGATGGCTGGAAGAAGTTTTTTCATAATCATTTTCTTTAATCATTATTAATTGAAAACTTCTTTATTTCCGCGTAGCCAGAAGCTCCATTACTCATCTTCACCCAATACATCCCTGAAGCCAAATGCACATCGATATTGATCTTGCCGGTGCTATTATCTTCTGTTTTAGAATACAGTAATTTCCCATCCATCGTGAAGATTTCGACCAACATCATCTTACATGTAGTGCAGTTGTTTTCTAAAGTAAATCGACCAGTATTCGGATTCGGGTAGAGATTCATTTCAAAATTATGTGCAGCTTCTAGAGTAGGATTCAAGGACGTTTCGCTATCTACTGTTTCTGTAGTAGTGATTGTAGTTCCAATAGCAACTCCTTCACCTTTGCAATTGCCTCTATAGACTTTCAATGTAGCAATACTATCACAGCCTTTATAGTTTATGAATTTTTGCACATAAGTACCGGCCATGCCCCACGTATAGGTTGTTCCATTCCAAGTATAGGTCTGTGCCTGACAAAGGGTAACTGTTGTTAAGCTACTGCTATTATTGTACAGTAGACGAAGACGAACGGTACTATCGCAGCCGTAACGATTCGTTAAGTGTATGAAGTAGGTGCCTGTTTGCTTGTAATACGTTCCATTGTATAAGAGACTATCTCCTTGGCAGATGTAATGAGTAAGGATACTATAAGAAACGGGACGTGTTAAAACCAATAGCGTAATGATGCTATCGCACTGTTTGTAATTAGTAAGGCGAATAGTATAAACACCATTACTAGAATAATATTGTCCATTGACTTGAACACTATCATTTGGACATTTATACTTTGTAATATTTGTATAACTGCTCAAGTTTTTAGTAATCGTAATTTGAATTATACTATCACATCCATAACGATTTATTGCATGCTGAGCATAGACACCAGCTGAAGTATATTGGGTACCATTATACATCACCACTCCTCCATTACAAATGGTTCTTGTGATATACGTTACGGTGTTTGGATAATTCAATATGCGTAAGCTAATTAGACTATCACAATTCAAATAGTTTTGTAAACGAACTATATAAGTTCCTGGTTGATTATAATATTTACCTTGATACAATACACTATCCGATTTACATTTATTATAAGTCACAACATTTGTACTTATTGCACGCGTTAATACTTGCAAATTGACTATACTATCACAACCATATTTATTCGTTAAACGAACAGTGTATACACCGTTCGTTGAATAATATTTACTATTATACAATACAGAATCATTACTGCATCGATAAATTGTGACACTACTTATACTTACAGGATTATAATAAACAGCTAATTGAACGACACTATCACAACCATTTCTGTTTTGTAAATGAATGATGTATTTCCCTGATTGCGTAAAGTTTTGACCAGCGAAGCTAAGTGTTGAGCCTTGACAAATATATTTTTTCACCAAGCTAGCAGGGGCAACCGGATAATTCAGTATACGCAAAGCAACAAGACTATCACAACCATATTTGTTAGTATAACGAACTGTATAAGTACCGGCAGTTTTATAATATTGACCATTATATAAAACACTGTCGCCTACACAGCAATAACGTGTAGTTTGAGAAAAAGAGTTAGGGCGATTTATGATTGTTAATTTGATCAAACTATCACAACCAAATTTGTTACTATAATGTACATAATAGAGTCCTGCTGATTTATAGTAAGTACCATTATAAGAAATACTATCATTGATGCATTTGTATAAAGCAAGTGGGGTTGAATTAGGCACACGCTTAGTTATAGTTAATTGAACTATACTATCACATCCGAAACGATTGGTATAATATTGTGCAAAAACACCTGCGCTTGAATACGTTTGGCCACCATAGCTAACCGTACCATTTGTACAAATATTCAAATTAACTTTTGTAACCGTTTTAGGATAAAATAGCGCTCTTAGACGAACCGTACTATCGCAACCTGTTATACTGGTATAATGATAAAAATAGGTGCCTGCATTCTTGATACTTTGACCATTGAAAACAATACTATCCCCTTGACAAAAATACTGTGTTATAACATTATAATAAAAAGGATGGACATTAAGATTTAATATATCAATTGAATCACATCCTTGATAACTTGTTAGACGCACCGTATCAATCCCAATTCTTGAATAATATTTGCCATTCCATAGTGTGCTATCACGATGACAGATGGTCAGGTTAGTGGTGTGAGAAACAGAACATTGCTGTCCACTTTGATATAAGGATTGAATCTCTGCAGGAGTTAGTGCACGGTTCCAAATGCCAATATCATCAAGTTTTGCATTGGTAAAAGAAGCTAATTGAGTTGGACTACTATTACCACCTCCAAAAACAATTGGCAAGCTAGTATTCTTAATATCTACTTGATTTGTTGTTTGAAATAATACACCATCATAATACATTCGCATTATTCCATTCGCAAAAGTAGCACTTATCATATGCCAATGAGTAGTATCACATAAGGAAGATGCCCATACCGAATTTACTCCGCTTGCTGAAGATGTAATATACCATTGAGGGCCACAGCCTAATAAATTTTCCCAGTAAAGGACGAAAGAAGAATTATGTGTACCAGATTGGTGTTTTGAAACAAAACAACCATTCTTAATTTCATGATTCCAATACCAAAGATTAATTGAAATTGAGTCAAAATTCATACTTGTTGAATTATTAACAACCATGTATGTACTATCAAAAGAATAAGCACTATTTAACGACCCATTTCTATCAGTAGTGAGAAGTGATCCATAATTAACAGCATGATTTCCATTCCCACTTTCATCATTCGCATTACCACAGAAAGGCCACCAGCCTACAAGTCCGTTCGTTGGAACATAGCTTGGTAAGCAAGGATTAGGGATAACAGTAGTTGTTATTATATTACTCGTATCGGAACATATACCATTACTGATAATAGCATAATATGCACCACTCTGTTTTACTACTATCGAAGATAAATGAGAGTTTAAGGCTCCATTTTGATTATACCAAGAATAAGTGTAAGGAGCCCCTAAAAAATTTGCATGTAAGACCGTTGAATCTCCGAATAAAAATGAAGTAGGAGAAGCAGCATATATACTATCATTAAAACCACAATTATTGAAATTATTACATGACCCAACAGTAAATATATTGGAGGTATCAGCTTTACAAGAACCTGCGCTAATTATTACTTGATAATTACCCGGAACATGTGTATGAATACCTGGACCTCCGCCATACAATCCAACTGAAGGCATGTTTGATGATCCATTATAGAGCCATTGATAGTTATATCCCCAAGATGGTGTAGCCAATAGATTTGCGGTATCACTAGGCAAACAAATAGTGTTTACTCCTCCAGATAATGCCAATTGTGCATTCGTGCTAGGCGATGAAAATATGAGGAGGCCTCCTCCATATTCCCAAACCCCACCTGGGCATACACTATTAGGGTCAGACACAAAGACATGATAATTCCCTGAATGATGAACTGTGAAACAAGTGTCATGCGGTCCAAGACCAGCAACTTCAAGTGGATTGCCATACCAAGTAAAATTATAATGAGAAGACAAACTAGCGCTAACCACAGAAGAATCACCAACACATAAAATTGTACCAGTAGAAACACCTACAGTAAAACTTGGAATACTATTCGGATAATTAATATTTACTATGATTGCGTTACTTGTATCAGAGCAAACACCATTACTGATAATAGCATAATATGTCCCCGCACTCGTAACAGTCCGGGAAGATAAGGAATCATTTAAAGCCCCATATTGGTTATACCAAGAATATGTATAAGAAGGTCCAACTGTTACTGTGTTTAAAACAGTTGAATCACCAAAACAGAAAGTAGTTGGTCGTGTAAAATAAATACTATCTACAAATCCGCATTTAGTTGGAATAATACTTTGACTTACTGTAACAGTATAGAAGGCTGTATCCAATCCGCAAGCTAAGTTAGCGATGTAGGAGATAGCCGTTGTTCCAGCTGTAATACCTGTCACTACACCATTCGTATCAATCGTTGCAACAGCAGTATTGGAAGAACTCCATGTACCGTTCGCAGTAGAATCAGTTAAGGTAATTGTGCTTCCTACATTTACACTCGTTGGCCCTTGAATATTTGCAATATTAGGACAAGGCTGACCACTTAAATACAAAGCTTGTATTTCTGATGGAGAGAGGGCGCGGTTCCAAATGCCAATGTCATCAATATCACCGTCGAAATGTTGACTAGGAAATGTGTTATTAGGATCATAAAAATAACCAAAGATTACAGGAACATTACTTGCTTGGCCTAACAGACTTGAAGCGTTCTTTGTACCAACAATAATTCCATCAAAATAAATCTTAAACAGATTATTTGCAAAATCGTAAGTTGCCGTTACATTGTGCCAAGAATTGAATCCTAAGTTGATTGTATTGTTTGAACATGTGCTCCAATTAGCAGAGCCTGGTGATACATTGTATTCAATTTGAGAAGGCTTTATATCTAACGAAAACGCATCCATAAAGCCTCCGTATTTAGTGACAATGTTTTTTTTCTGTTGAATACTATTTGAATTAAACCATGCACTTATTGTGATTTGAGAATTAAAATTGTAATTTCTCAAACTATCAATTGTAATAAAGTCATTAACACCATTCAAAGAATAGGCAAGATTAGAATTACCAAATCTATCTGCTGCTAAAGTTGCTCCAGTAACAACCCCATTATTCCCATTCCCACTTTCATCGTTCGCGTTTCCACAGAACGGCCACCAGCCTACAAGTCCGTTCGTTGGGACATAAGAAGGTAGACAAGGATTTGCAATAATTTGAATAGGTTTGGTTGCAACAAATGTTCCGCAGCCATTCTGTACCGTATATTTTATAGTATCAAGTCCAGCACTTAAAGCATTTAAAAGGCCTTGTACATTGATACTTGCGTAGGCAGAAGTACTTAGCGACCAAATACCATTCGCAGTTGAATCCGTATAATTAAATGAGCTACCAATTGCTAATGAGTCTAGTCCAATAATATTAGCAATACGCATAGTATTATGAATAGTAGAATCAAAATCATTACAATCTGAACTATCTAAGACATAACCAAGAGGTTGGGCGAAATCATAAACAGCGCTATCTCGATTACCATAAGTATCTCCATCTTGATCTTTAAAATATTTCCAAACGCCTTGCTGAAAGCCTTGGGTAAGCAGCAGATTTCCTGCGCTTAGACTCGTACCGAACACAATCCCTGTAGAGCTCGTAACATGCAAACTAGCATTATCAAATTTACTTGCCCCACTGCTGAGTGCTTTATGGGTGATTGTTTGGGCATTACTCACACTCAGTAAAATTGCGCAAACAAAAAGTATTTGTATTATTTTTTTCATTCGATTTTTTCTTAAATACAAAATGTTGGAGGTTTAAATTCACGTAAATTCTATGGAACAATATTATATTCAATTATTGATAGAGAAAAATCCCATGAATTATTTCCAGGCCAATTTGTATTATTTACAGGCATCACTTTAAATTGAATTTGATCACCAGCCTTTAGCCAAATTGGACCTTGCTTAATTGTGACAGCTGTCATTCCATATTGATTATTAGAAGCATTATAAAAAGTACTAATGATATCATCAAATGGAACTGAGTTAACTAAAAAACTGCTGTTAGCAGGATATAAAAGCCCTGTTGGTGTTTTATACTCAATTTTCCAGACCTTATTTGAAGGAACGGTCCAAATTGAAGAAGCACTAGGATAACCTCCCGTAACATGCTCACCTAAAGTAATTACTTGACTAAACTGTAAATTTCCTTGGCTAAAAGTGTTTGAGGAGAATAGAAATAAAAATAAAGACGCAAATAAAAATTTAGTTTGTTTCATTGAAGTTTGTTTTAAAAGCCATCAGATAAATAAAGAAGTGTAGTATTATTACTTGCAGCACTATTTGTGTTAATAGCACCGGTGGTAGCAGAATAAAGCGAGTAAGGCACACTCATCATCTGCTGCGTTCCTAAATCAGTATAATTAGAACCCGTTCCTGTTGGATCTAACTCTACCTTCATGAATTTGAAATTCTTTCCCCAATTGATGCCTGCGAAGGTGCCTATTGCAGCTGTTCCTAAGCCAACATTTACGTTAAACAAACCAACGGTATTGGTAGTAGCAGTATGTGTTTCTTGATAAACAGTGGTACCTGTAGCTACGCTATCAATAATGCTAAAGCGTACCATGACGTTGGTATTCACTAATGGCTGTCCGTTAGCACCGCGAGCAGCTGCTTGGTAGGGAATGCCTTGTGGGACTTGGGCGTGAATTGCACTGTATAATATAACAAGGATTAGTACTAGATATTTTTTCATACGATATTCTATTATGAATATTGGCTTTACCAATAAATTATAATTTGACCAAAACCGCCATTTCCGCCCGAATAATAATTACCGAAACCTGCACAACCTCCGCTTCCTCCCCCCCCCGGAGATTGACCTGAAATACCATTTTGAGAATAACCAACACTACTGACGCCTCCTATTCCTCCGCTATATGCGCTTCCCCCACTTCTCCACAGCAAATTAGCATCCTCCCCTTTAACATTAAATGCTGCATTGCAAGTACCTCCTAATCCAAATAAAACAGTATTATTATTTGTGCCTGCACCACCTGCGTTTGCTGTTAAAATAGATCCAAAAGTACTCGCCTGGTCAGAAGCACCAACTAAAAATGAAAAACTTTGATTTGGGGTCACGCTTATGCATTGGTAACCATAGCCTCCCGCTCCGCCTCCACCTGAGCATGTTGAAGAAAACGAGGAACCGATATCACCACCTCTTCCACCACCACCCCAAATTTCAACACAAATTGTTGTCACACCCGGAGGCACAACCCATTGGTACGTGCCAGGTGTAGAATAAATCTTAGGGGATTTATACAATGTTGGGATATTAGTACTATTCGAACTTGAACCTACAGAGGTGCCGTTTGTCCCCCAATTATTGGGTACTTGAATTGAATTTGTATTTGTTGGTACAACCAAGGTATCGAATGCAAGTGCCTCAATTTTCCACACTTTACCAGCAGGCACGTTAGCCAATGTAGAAATTTTCAGAACTTGGTCAAACTTTAAAGAATGGTTTGTCGTATCAGCAATAAATTGCACACAAGAAAGAAAACTTACATTGTTTGAAGGTGCAATTGTCTGTCCAGCATTTAACCAATACGGCAAAGAAATTCCTGATTTAAAAAAGACTTGTTTACCATCAATTTTTACAGCCGCCTCTTGTGCATTAGAGTAGAGGCTAGCAAAGGTTGATAGTAACATAAAAAGGGAGACAACTAACTTTTTCATTTTTGTATTTTTTTATTTAAAATCCGTCTAAAAGATAAATCATTGTATTATTGTCCGAACCGCTAGAATAAGTTGAACCCGACTTTTCTGAATAAAGCGAATATGGTACACTCATCATCTGCTGCGTTCCTAAATCGGTATAGTTTGCACCGGTTCCTGTTGGATCTAATTCAACCTTCATGAATTTGAAATTCATTCCCCAATTGATACCTGCAAAAGTGCCTGTAACAGCTGTTCCTAAACCTACATTCACGCTAAACAAACCAACAGTATTTATAGAGGTAGTATGTGTTTCTTGGTAAACAGTGGTGCCTGTAGCAACGCTATCAATAATGCTAAAGCGAACTTTCACATTTGTATTCACCAGTGGCTGTCCGTTAGCACTGCGGGCAGCTGCCTGGTAAGGTATGCCTTGCGAAACTTGAGCGAACGCGTTATTCACAACCAAAAAGATGGTTAAAATTGCAACGTGAACATTTAGATTAAATTTCATTTTACTCAAAGTTTTGGGATTAAAAAGATCGAATAGCACGAACAGCTACCAATGAAGTCTTCACCGGACAACCCGAACTTCCATCAGAACCAGTAACCCAATAAGCTGTTGTATTACTGCATTCAGTACTTGTCCAATAGTTATATCCATATATTAAAATTCCTTTACCTCCAAAAGATTGAATTTCACCAAGGGAAGGAAGATACCAATCATTATAACCATTTAATATTAATGCATCACACAGTCCAGCAGGGGTATTTAAGCCACAATTATTTATTATTGCAGCTGTATTTGACTGACCACTGCCCATCAGATAAGAATTTAAACCGCCTGTTCCAGATGCAGTTGTTGGGCATCCCCAGGCTTTACCAATGCTTTGATCTATCGGTGCAACAATATAGCCATGTTGAATCAAAGGGTCGTAACCAGGATCTCCAAATTGTAAAATATAACCCACGATACCTCCGCCATAATTCATTCCTAATGTTAGATTATTATTAGCAGGAGAATAAACCGTTCGAGTGGTAGTTCCCGCATACAACGCATACGGAACACTCATCATCTGCTGTGTACCCAAGTCTGTATAATTTGAACCTATACCTATTGGATCTAATTCCACTTTCATAAACTTGGAATTAGTGCCCCAATTGATGCCTGCGAATGTTCCAATAACAGGTGACCCTAAGCCTACATTCACGCTAAACAAACCAACAGTATTTGTAGTGGCAGTATGCGTTTCTTGATAAACAGTGGTGCCCGTAGCTATGCTATCAATGATACTAAAGCGAACTTTAACATTAGTATTCACCAATGGTTGTCCGTTAGCACCACGTGCGGCTGCTTGGTAAGGAATACCTTGCGGCACCTGCGCTTGCAATCCATTTATTGCAAAAAAGAAAACGGATAATAGGAGTAAAAGACGTTTCATCTAATTAAATATTTACGTATTACAAATTTACTTGTAGGCATTTATGCCTACCTATATTTCGTATTATACAATATTCCTTTTAAGAATTAATTATCACTAATCGAGCAGTTTTATTAATTTTGGTTAAAATCAGTTTTTATGGAATTGGCACCAGCACTAATCGGGCAGAAAATCAAAAAATTGCGTGAGTTGAAAAACTTCACCCAATCGCATATGGCTACCGAACTGGGCAT
>JAPJNH010000103.1 GCA_026461075.1 Chitinophagales bacterium | reverse complement strand
ATGCTACAATCAATGCTTGTCCAGGCTTAAGCAATTCCTCTATCATCACCGTGCATCCATTGCCGATACCTAATTTTTCTGTTCCTCCTGTTGGCTGTAAAGGGGTTGCAGTTGTTCCTTCAAATGGTACTACTGGAGCTAGTAGTTATTTATGGAATTTTGGAAATGGGCAAACGATCTCTGGGATGAGTCCTGCAAGTGTGTATAATACTGTTGGTCTTTATACCATTCATCTTACAGCAGTATCGCAATATGGATGTAAGGATAGTATTAATCATAGTATTTCTATTGAAGTTCCTCCTACAGCTGGATTTAGCACTAGTGTTGATTCTGGTTGCGCGCCTTTGCAGACTAGTTTTCAAAACCTTTCTTCTGGCTATAGTGCCACCTCTGTTTGGAATTTAGGAAATGGTCAAACTTCAAATGCCGGATTTAATCAAAGTTTTAATGCTTCATTCAATGCAGGCAATAATGGAGATACTACCTATGTAGTTGTTCTTAGTGTTTCTAATCTATGCGGAACGAGTATTGCAAAGGATACCATTATTGTTAAGGACAAGCCACACGCGCAATTCGTTGCAACAAATACTGGTTGTTCGCCTGTCTGGGTGACATATGTTAATCAGTCTATTGGTTTAAATCCTTCCTTTCACTGGTATCTAGGAAGTGGTTTTGATACTGCTGCTTATCTTGCGCCTTCGCACTATTATGTAGCCTATAATACAGACACGACTTATTATGACACCTTGGTTGCTACGAATATGTGTGGAGTGGATACGGTTGTACATAGTGTGGTTGTTCATCCAAATACTGTTATTGCAGTTGCGAATGCCTCTACCTATGTTGGTTGCGCTCCGTTAAATGTTCAGTTTTCAGGAGGAACAATAGGCGGAAATGTTTGGTATTGGGATTTCGGAGATGGTGGTGTAAGTAATTTATTATATCCTTCTCATACCTATCTCAATCCTGGAATTGATACGGTTAAATTTATGGTGAATGATGGTTGTAGTTTTGACACCGTACGCTTTGTGATTCAAATACTAACACCTCCAACGGTAAGCATGCTTGCTTCCACGCCTTCATTATGTGTATTCGATACTATTTTAAGTTTTACTTCTACTAATAATAATCTTAATTATGTTGAATGGAATTTTGGAGATGGAACCACTTCTAATCAAAATCCAACTGTTCAACACGTGTATCAAACACCTGGAACCTATCAAGTAATGTTGGCTGGAGGGATTAATAATGGTTGTATCGATTCTGTCTATACAAGCGTCGTAATTCATCCACTTCCGATATTGGCGTATAATTTATTCCCACACAGTGTTTGCTTAAACCAACCTGGGTTCACTGTAACGGCCATGCCTAGCGGTGGTATTTTGACAGGACCTGCGTTGAGTGGAAATATCTTTACTCCGAATAGTGCTGGACTAGGAACGCATGTATTAAATTATCAATTCACAGATGGAAATGGCTGTACAAATACTATTCAAGATACCGTTTTAGTCAATCCATTACCTGCGGTGGGGATTGACTCTTTACCTCCTTTCTTGTGTGTGAATGCCGCGCCAATACCTCTTTTCGGAACGCCTTCTGGAGGTACCTTCTCCGGACCAGGTATTTCTAATAATATGTTGAATCCTACCTTGGCTGCACCAGGTATTAAAACTATTACATATACTTATACTGCGCCGAGCGGTTGTTATAATTCTACGTCTACTACGATTCAAATCGTTCCATTACCGACCATCATTTTTAACCTACAAGCGAATACCTGTATCAACACTGCTCCGTTTAGTATGCTTGCTTTACCGTTGGGCGGAACGTTTTCCGGTCCAGGTGTAACCTTGAATGTGTTTGATCCGGTTCAAGCAGGCTTGGGGACGCATGTCATAACGTATACTTATACTGATAACTATGGCTGTATTTCTACCTATAGTAAATCAATTACAGTAAATCCTTTGCCTGTACCAATTATAACTGCCATCCCTACAACCGCATGTTTAAATGATCCAGGTATTAATTTGACTGCAACTCCGCCTGGTGGTATTTTCAGTGGCTTTGGGGTTAATAACGGAGTATTCTATCCAGCCCTCGCTGGGGTCGGTGGTCCAGATACCATTAAATATGTAGTTAGTAATGCAGCTGGCTGTAAAGGAGATACCTTCACTAGTATTAGTGTTTTACCAATTCCTACCGTGACTTTTGGAGCAACCCCTGCAACGATGTGTTTAAACGATTCGGCATTTATATTAACGGCGAATCCTCCGGGAGGAACGTTCAGTGGTCAAGGGGTTTTGAATAATGCTTTTTATCCATCGATTGCTGGCGTTGGAAGTTCTATTCCAATCACCTATACTTATACAGCCCCGAATGGTTGTTCTAATACTGCAATGGCGTATATCAGTGTGAATCCATTGCCGCAAATTGCTATCAATCCTTTGCCAATTCCAGTATGTTCTAATGTTGGAACGATAACGTTAAGCGCTAATCCTTCGGGTGGAAGCTTCTTTGGTGTCGGAGTCGTAAATGGCACGATTGATCCTGCAAACTTGGGAGTAGGAGGACATACGATTGGCTATACTTATCAAGGTTTGAATGGTTGTAGAGATACCACTTATTTGAATTTCAATGTGGTCAATCCGACGCCTTGTCAAATGAATGTAATTCCTTCTATTTTCTGTTCGAATAATAACCCCGTTCCATTAGCTGGAACGCCGACGGGTGGGGTATTTGTAGGTAGTTCGGTGCAAGGTAATTTGTATGTTCCGAATTCGGCACATAGTATGATTACTACCCCTTTTGTGGATACAGTAACTTATGTTTATACAGATACTAACTATTGTAATTCGTATGATAGTCAGTTGGTAACACTCTATCCTTCTCCTCATAATAATGTGGTGGTTAATCCATTGAATGGTTGTAATCCAATGACTGTTCAAATTAGCAATACAGCTATTAACGTAAGTTCTTATTATTGGGATTTTGGTGACGGAGATACCGTCCATCAGGCTGTTCCAGCCCATTTGTATGACTCCGTTGGTATTTTTCCAGCAGTCTATATCGCTTCCAATATGTATGGTTGTGCGGATACGTTGCGATTTACCTTTACAGTCAATCCTTCTCCACATGCTGATTTCAATATGGCCTTTGATTCTAGTTGTACGCATCCGGTAAGTTTAGGGACTGCGAATAACTCTACAGGCGCTTTAACCTATAATTGGTTTTGGAATGGGAATATTTCTCAAAATTTCAGTCCGACTATCTCCTTCAATTTACCCGGTGTGTATCCAGTTACCTTAATTGCATTTAATGGATTTGGTTGTTCTGATACTGCTGTGAAGCCGTTCACGGTATATCCAACTTTGGTACCTGATTTTGTTCCGAATATTCCGTTTGGCTGTGAACCTCCAAGTTTTGTTACTTTCAATAATACATCGCAGTATTCTGGTCATTATTGGTGGTATGTTACAGATAGTCTGATCGGCACGAATCCTTCTGCTACGGTACTTTTTGACACTACAGGATTCTTTACGATTAAGTTAGTCATCAGTAATGCGAATAATACTTGCTTTGATTCAATTTCAAAAATTCAACAGGTGGTACATGATCCTATTGCTGATTTTGAATTTGAGAATATCAATACCGCACCTCCTCATTGTTTGGTGGTCTTTACGAATAAGTCGATTGATGCCGTTAATTATATTTGGTACTTCGGAGATGGAGAGAGTAGTACGGAGGAGAATCCGCAGCATGAATATGCCGAGGTTGGTAATTATACTGTGATGTTAATTGCAATCAATCAATATGGTTGTGCGGATACGATTACCAAGTCTGTCTTAGTAAAATATGAGAAGGGATTGTTTGTTCCAAATACGTTTATTCCTTACGGAGACGTAGCGGCTAACCGTACCTTTAAACCTTCGGGCACTGGACTAGAAAAATATCATATTTGGATCTTTGATACGTGGGGGACTATGATTTGGGAATCGACTGCCTTGGATAATTATGGTCGTCCGAGTGAAGGATGGGATGGGAAATTACGTCCTGAAGACATGGAGACGGCTCCGCAAGATGTATATGTTTGGAAGATAGAAGCTGTTTTTGATGATGGCTCTATTTGGATGGGAAATTCTCTGAAAGGGGAGAAGCCGCAGAAAGTGGGGACGGTTACATTGTTGAAATAGCTATTTGAAGGGCTTTTTCGCTTCTGTTTATTAAAATGGAAGCGCATTTTATTTTGTTTTTTTATTGGTTTTTACTTGCAATTACTTGCAATCGCCAACGCGTACTTAATTTGCATGTTGTTAACAATTTGCGTATATTTATGTCTATTTTTTAGGTCAAAACCAGTCTAATGAAGATATTTTACAAATTGTTATTTGTCTTTAGTGTATTTCAAATAATAATTGCCTCGCAAGCGAACGTAAATGCTGGCTGTCCAGTTAGTATTACGATGAACGGAGGTAGCGTAGGAAGTACGCGTACCAATCCGTTTTTGGTATGTCGCTATGCTGTCGTGCAGTTGAATGGT
>JAPJNH010000102.1 GCA_026461075.1 Chitinophagales bacterium | reverse complement strand
GAGTGCGGTGTATAAATTTCTATATCCTTGGTAAATATTTTCTACGTGATTGATAGCGTTCAAGCAAAAAATGACATCGTACTTTTTTTCCGGAGTCCAGTTTTCTAAATCTTGATTTACAAAATTCACCCACGGAAAATCTTCCGTACTAAAAATTGAAATATTGTTTTTATACGAATCGATTAAAGGATCAATCGCATCAACCATATTTTCATTTAGAATAGTGAATATTCCTGCCGGACCACTACCAACATCAGCAATGTGTAATCCAGAAAGTTTAGGTACGAATTCTTTTAACTCATTTAAGGCATTTAACCAATAGTTTCGCTTCCATTCATAATAGGTCGACTTGTCCTTACCAGTTAGATAACGTTTCCACCAGCGGATTTCTAAATTTTGCGCTAAGCGCCATTTCCAACGACCTGTTGACATTTTACCTTTGTCTTGGTTAAATTTACGATTTTTGAGACAATTATGCTAAAAATAAATGACCAACTAGGCCGGCCACTTACTTTTTTAGAAGTGCCACAAAGCATTGTTTCTTTGGTCCCTTCCATCACGGAATTACTAATTGACATGGGACTTAAAGAATCAATTATTGGAAGAACAAAATTTTGTACTTATCCTGAAAAAGAATGTAATAGCATTCATCGAATAGGAGGAACAAAGAACCCGCATGTTGAAGAGATTATTCGATTAAAACCTGCTATTGTATTTGCCAATAAAGAAGAAAATCTAAAAGAGCATATTGACTTAATTTCGGAGCACACGAACTGTTATGTAAGTAATATTCAGACCATTGAAGATGCTTTAAAAATGATCCATGACATTGGTTACATTTTTGACAAGAAAACACAATCAGAGCAATTAGTTACTGAAATCGATGAGGCGAGAAAACAGTTTCAATTCAAAAACGAAAAAGTAATCTATTTAATTTGGAATAAGCCTTTCATGAGTATCGGTCATGATACTTATATCAGTTCATTTTTAAAGGCAATTGGTTACGAGAATATCCTTCCAAAAGAAACGCTCCGTTACCCTACTCTGAGTTTAGAAGAGATAAAACAATTAGCGCCGGACAAACTATTGCTTTCAGACGAGCCATTTCCATTCAAAGAAAAACACAAAGAGGAGCTACAATTATTACTTCCTGGAATTAAAGTTGAATTAATTAATGGAAGCTATTGCAGCTGGTACGGTTCGAGGATTTTAACAGCCCTCAAATATTTTAAACCAGAAACTGCTTAACAGCTTATTTAGAACTTGCTACAACAAAACCAAAGTAATTTTCGTATTATTGAGAAAATGATTCCACATGAGAAATATAGTTAGTGTAGCTATCACCATTTTAGGTTTGAGCTTGAGTTTAAAAGCACAAGAAAGTACCGAGTCAACAGAAAAAAGAAAGTTGGTCATCCAATCAGTTGCTACGGCAGTTATGAACAGTCATTTTGAGCCAAAGCAAATTAATGATGCGCTTTCAAACGATATTTTTAATTTATTTATTCAACGTCTAGACTATAATAAAAAGTTTTTTCTTGCGAGCGACATAGCTACTTTAAAAACTAAATATGCCAACAAATTAGACGATGCTATCATTTCTCCTGATTTGAGTGCATATAACGATATTGTAAAAATTTATCAATCAAGAATCGCCGAAGTAAAGACCTTCTACCCTACTCTATTAGAAACTCCATTTAATTTTAAGGAGGATGAAGAAATCATTATTGATGGCAAAAAACTACAATTTGCTAAATCGGAGGAGCAGCGTAAAGACCTTTGGAGAAAAGAATTAAAATATCAAGTGCTTGTGAAGTTCAAGGAACTCAAGGACGAGCAACAACAGAAGATTGATAAAAAAGACTCTTCTTACGATTCAATTAAAACGGACGCACAACTTGAAATTGAAGCGCGTACTAAGATTCAAAAATCAACCAAAGACTATTTTGACCGAATTGCCAAGATAAATGAATCAGATTTATTCAGTTCATATGTAAACTGCATAACAGGGGTAATGGATCCGCACACTAACTTTTTCCCACCAAAAGATAAGGAAACATTTGACATTCGAATGAGTGGCAAATTAGAAGGCATCGGAGCAACATTGCAAGTGAAAGATGATTATATCAAAGTAGCTAGTTTAGTAATCGGTGGTCCGGCTTGGAAGGAAGGTCATTTGAAAGCGGAAGACTTAATTATGAAAGTTGCAGAGGGTTTGGATGCCGATTGGTTTTCACTAGAGAATGTCGATATCGATGAAGCGATTAAGCATATCCGCGGCAAGAAAGGAACCCTTGTTCGTTTATTTGTGAAACATAGTGATGGCGCAAAAGAAGAAATCCGTATTACGCGTGATGTGGTTGAAATTGAAGAGACCTTTGCAAAATCAAGTATATTGCAAATGAACGGCAAAAAAATCGGCTATATCTATTTGCCAGAATTTTATGCGGACTTTAATGCAGCAAATGGAAGAAGATGTGGTCCAGATATGGCTAAAGAGGTTGAAAAGCTGAAGAAGGATCATGTGGATGCAATCATCCTAGACGTAAGAAATAATGGCGGAGGATCCTTATCTGACGTAGTTCAGATTGCAGGCTTGTTTGTACAGAATGGCCCCATGGTTCAAGTAAAAGCTAGAGGACAAGATCCTGAAATTTTAGCTGATCCAGATGGCAGAATACAGTATGATGGCCCAGTTGCGGTAATGGTAAATGAATTCAGTGCTTCGGCATCTGAAATTTTAGCTGCAGCTATTCAAGACTATCATCGTGGTATTATCGTTGGTAGTCCTTCCACACACGGTAAAGGTAGCGTACAACGTTTTTATGATTTAGGAGTATTCGCACGTACCAATAATTTTGAATTGGCGAGAACGCTTGGTGCTTTAAAAATTACCGATCAGAAGTTTTACAGAGTGAACGGAGGGTCTACACAATTAAAAGGAGTCACTCCTGATATCATACTCCCAGATGCCTATGCAAAAATTGAATATGGTGAAAAGAAAGACGACTTCCCATTACGTTGGTCACAGATCCCTGCAGCGGCTCATCAGGAATGGACAAAAGCACCTAAACTAGATGAGTTGCAGAAAAAAAGCTCTACTCGTTTAACGAATGACTCGTTCTTTGTCAATGTATCTAGTCTTGCAAATTATATAGGTGTCAAGAATCATGACAATAAATACTCTTTAAACTACGACAAGTATATCAGCGAGGAAAATGAAATGAAGAGTAAAACAAAAACGAATGAACGTTTGAGTAAAAAAACTCGTCCGATGTTCGTTGCTATTCCAAGCACAGATTCAATTGGCATGATTGCTGACACTAATAAGCTTAGTAAAAACAATGTGTGGCGTAAAAATATCCGTCAAGACAGCTATATCTACGAAACAGGCTTAATTCTAATTGACCAAATCTTGTTTGATGACAAAAACCGTTAAACCCTTTTTAATGTTAGCCATCTTCTTTGTTTTGTGTTTCGGCGCAAACAAGGCGCATGCGCAGTACGACCCAAGTAAAGTATCTTCTAAAGCGAAAGCACAATACCAAGAGGCTATAAGCGCAGTGGGACTCATGCAATTTGCGGATGCTGAAAAAGCTTTACTCAAGGCAATCGTTTTGGAACCACGTTATTGCGATGCTTGGCTGTTATTGGGTGATGTTCAAAGAGAAGAAAAGAAACCAAGCAAAGCGATTGAAAGCTATAGCAAAGCGATTCTTATCGATGAAGAATATTGTGGCAAGCGCTACAGAACCATTGCTGAATTATACGCTGCGGAAGACAAATGCCAAGAAGCTCTGCAGCCGATCGACAAGTATCTTGCTTTGAGTAAATTGACTTCTGCAGAGAAAATACAAGGAGATCATTTAAAAGCGTCTTACGAATTCAGAATTGCAGCCCTTGCAAATCCTGTACCTTTTGACCCACATAATCTCGGAGACAGTATTAATTCCAGAACGCGTGATTACTCTCCTTTTATCACACCTGACGGAAGTACTTTATTGTTTAACCGATTATTGAATAACGGAGCGGCAGGCAATGAAGATTTTTATATCAGCTATTTTAGAGATGGAAATTGGACTCGCGCCAAAAACTTAGGCAACATTATTAATACTGACAATAACGAAGGTGCACAATGTATGAGTGTGGATGGCAGTTATATGTTTTTCACGCGTTGCAATGATAAGCGTAACATGTCGAGCGGTTGTGATTTATATCTTACCTATAAAGAAAAAGGACAATGGACTATCCCTACCCCACTTGGCCCTCCTATTAATACAGGTGATTGGGAATCTCAGCCTTCCTTCTCTGCGGATGGCCGCACCTTATACTTTGCAGCACATAGAAGTAAAATTGGCTCTGGCGGAGCGGATATTTATATGAGTCAACTACAGGCAGATGGAAAATGGAGTTTGCCAGAGAACCTAGGTCCAACCGTAAATTCAATGAGTGATGAAAACAGTCCGTTTATTCATCCTGATGGAGTAACCCTATATTTTGCATCTAATGGTCATCCGGGAATGGGTAAAATGGATTTGTTTGTAACAAGGAAGCAAGCGGATGGTAGCTGGAGTAAACCGCAAAATCTTGGCTACCCTATCAATACCAAGGATGACGAGACCAACTTAATTGTTACTGCAGATGGGAAAACAGCCTATTATGCTTCATCAATGGGCAAAGGAGGAAATAATTTAGATATCTATACCTTTCAATTAAATCCAGAAGTTCAGGCTAAGCCTGTTAGTTATCTAAAAGGTAAAGTTTTGGACAAGAAAACAAACAAGGCATTAGGTGCTACCTTAGAATTAGTGAACTTGAACACCGGGCGAGTAGTAAGAGAGGCAGAAAGTAATAATATAGATGGTGAGTTCATGTTTTGCTTACCTTCGGGCGAAGGGGAATATGCTATCGAAGCTGTGATGCCAGGCTATCTTATTTATAGTAGTCATATGGATGTACAATCAACAGAGGAAAACATTGCACACAATGCAGATTTATTAATGGAACCAATTGCTGTTGGAGCGAACATAAACCTGAATAATATCTATTTTGCTACTGCTTCTGCAGAATTACAGAAAAAATCTTTTTCAGAATTATTCTTGCTAGTTCAGTTGCTAAAAGAGAACCCAAACATGAAGATAGAAATTGGAGGACATACCGATAATACTGGTACTAGTGAGGACAACTTAAATCTATCTCAACAAAGGGCTGAGTCGGTGGTTGCGTTCTTAAAGTCGAAAGGAATTGCTGAAGAAAGAATGAAAGCAAAAGGCTATGGCGAGACTGTCCCAATTGCGAGTAATGAAACGGAAGAAGGTCGTTCGAAAAACAGAAGAACTAGCGTCCGAATTCTGCAATAATTTTCATTTTTAAATAAAGAAAGTATATTTGCCCATTCGGAAAGTGGGCATTTGAGAAGAAAAGTGGTGAAAATTCACCGATTATTTAACCCGTAAAACTCGTTCTATTCTAATATATGGCTAATAATTTGATGATTGTTGAGTCGCCTGCGAAAGCCAAGACTATTGAAAAATATTTGGGAGGCGATTTCACTGTAGTGTCTAGTAAAGGACATATACGCGATTTAGCAAAAGGAAATAAAGCCATTGATGTCCAAAACGGATTTGAGCCTACTTATATTATCTCTGAGGATAAAGAAGACGTTGTTAAAGAATTAAAAAAACTTGCTAAAAAGGCCAATGAAGTTTGGCTCGCAACGGATGAGGACCGTGAGGGGGAAGCCATTTCATGGCATTTGTGTGAGGCTTTAGGCTTAAAGCCGTTGGAAGCTAAGAGAATTGTTTTCCATGAGATTACTAAATCTGCTATTCAAGAGGCGGTCAATAATCCTCGTAAGATCGATATGGATCTTGTTGCAGCGCAACAAGCGCGTCGAGTATTAGATCGTATTGTTGGTTTTGAATTATCTCCTATTTTATGGAGAAAGTTGAACGGAGGAAGAGGATTAAGTGCGGGTCGTGTACAATCTGTTGCAGTACGATTAATTGTAGAAAAAGAGAAAGATATTATTGCCCACCAAAGTAAGAGCTACTTTAAAGTAGTTGCTTATTTATTGGCTGAAAAAGATGGAAAACCAGCTGCATTCAAAGCAGAACTTTCTAAAAAGCACGAGACGTTACAAGATGCAGAAGCATTTGTTCAAAGTTGTGTAGGCGCGAAATATACAGTAAAGAATATAGAAGTAAAACCAGGCAAACGCACTCCTGCTGCGCCATTTACCACTTCTACCCTACAGCAAGAAGCGAGTCGTAAGCTTTATATGAACGTGAGTCGCACCATGATGTTGGCACAACGTCTTTATGAAGCGGGACACATCACCTATATGCGTACGGATAGTGTAAACTTATCTGAGCAGGCAATGCAACAGGTAGGTGGACAGATTGCCAATTTATATGGTAGTCAGTATCACCAACGTCGAACGTATAAATCAAAAACTGCCAATGCACAGGAAGCGCACGAAGCTATTCGTCCGACTTTCATGGATAAAATCGACATCAAAGTTGATGATGATCAATTAAGACTTTATCAATTGATTTGGCGTCGTACAATGGCCAGTCAAATGGCAGATGCAGAATTAGAACGTACTACTGCTGAAATCGAAATTTCTACGAACAAACAATCTCTAATTGCAAAAGGAGAAGTGATTCGTTTTGAAGGATTCTTAAAAGTATATGCGGAAAGTGTGGACGAAGACAATGTAGAAGAAGAAACTGATAACGATAGCGCCATCTTACCTCCTTTGGTAAGTGGTCAAGTTGTAGATCTAAAAGAACTTACAGCAACGCAACGTTTCACAGCTCCTTCTGCACGTTATACAGAAGCTAGTTTAGTGAAAAAATTGGAAGAGTTAGGAATTGGTCGCCCTTCTACCTATGCTCCGACCATCAACACGATTCAACAAAGAGGGTATGTAGAAAAGCCTGTTAGAGAAGGTGTACAAAGAGAATATACTATTGTTAAGTTAGATGCGAAGCAGAAAGTGACACAAGTGGTTAAAACAGAAACTACCGGCGCTGATAAAAACAAATTAGCTCCAACAGATCTCGGTATTTTAACTTGTGATTTCTTAGTTCAAAACTTCGAAAACATTCTTGACTATTCCTTCACAGCTAGAATTGAGCAAGAATTCGATGATATTGCGAATGGCCAGTTGAAATGGAATGACATGTTGAAAGAGTTTTATGCTCCTTTCAAACATTCTATTGAACATACTATTGAGAATGCAGAACGTGTAAGTGGAGAAAGAGAATTAGGTGTAGATCCTAAGAGTGGTTTGCGTGTTATTGTGCGTATGGGACGATTTGGTCCAATGGTTCAAATCGGAGAACAATTAGAAGGTGGTGATAAGCCGAAGTATGCTAAACTAAAACCAAATCAAAGTCTTTCTAGCATTAGCTTAGAAGACGCCTTAAGTTTATTCGACTTACCTCGTCATTTAGGAGAATTCGAAGGAACCGATTTGATTATTGGTGAAGGTCGATTTGGTCCGTATGTATTGCATGACAAGAAATATTATAGCTTAAAGAAAGGTGTAGATCCAATGACGATAAGCATGGACGAAGCCGTAGCTGTAATTGAGGAGAAAAGAAACAGTGTATTAAGAACCTTCGAAGGCACTGATATTAGTATCGTAGTGGGTCGTTGGGGGCCTTATATTAAAGCAGGAAAGAAAAATGTGAAGTTGCCAAAGGATGCAGATATCAACAAACTTACTTTAGAAGAGGTGCAAAAATTAGCGGATGCTGCACCTGAGAAGAAGAGTCGTTGGGGCGCTGCTAAAGGTAAATCTAAAAAATAAGTACGTCCGTGCTCCATCCGAACACGATCCAAGCACTCATTACTTTATTAGACGACCCTGATGAAGGAATCTATGAAGAGATTTATAATCGCTTTCTAGAATTAGGTCCAGTATGTATTCCTACGCTTGAACAGTCGTGGGAAGTTTGTGAAGACAATTTGATGCGTGAACGTATTGAAACGATTATTCACGACATCCAATTTAATCATACCAAGAGCGAACTACTTGTATGGCAAATCAATAATCATAAGCATTTACTAGATGGCTTAATGATTCTTGAAAAATGGTTATATCCCAACGCAGATTTAAGTGCTGTTTTAGAAGGGATAGAAAAAATCAAACGTGATATTTGGCTAGAGTTCGGGGATGAATCCACTCCCCTAGAACAAGTAACACTTTTCAATATTGTCTTCTATAAACATTTCGGTTTTAAGGCAATTGAGGAAGGTAACACCCACTCTCCTGACCAAACCCTCATTAGCGGCGTTTTTAAGAACAAACAAGGCAACAACATGGGCTTAGGCCTGTTGTACCTTGTCATTGCACAACGCCTACGGATGCCAATTTTTGGCGTCTGTTTGAAGCGATATTTTATACTATGCATGATTGACACGTATGTCTTCAATGCGGACCTTGGGATGATCAATTCGAAGGATATTCTTTTTTACATCAATCCATATAATAGCGGAAAGATTTTCAAGCGTAATGCGATAATAGATTATTTACAACGCATGAAATTGCATACTCAGGATAAATATTTCCATCCGGCTTTCAATGTCGATATTATTAAAGAAGCTTTAGAGCAACTTAGAACAGATTTCGAGCTGAGCAATAATAAAGAAAAAGCCGAAGAAGCTGATGAGCTACTCCGGCTTTTAAGAATGGATAGAATCCAATAATATTAGATAATCAACATCGCGTCTCCGTAAGAATAGAAGCGATATTTTTGCTTCACGGCTTCGTTATACGCTTCCATCAACAAATCGTAACCTGTAAATGCGCTTACCATAATTAACAAACTTGTTTTAGGCAAGTGGAAGTTAGTGACCATCGCATTCGGGATATTGAAATCATAAGGCGGGTGAATGAACAAGTTCGTCCATCCTTTGTATTCTTTCAAATATCCTTGCGCTGTAACTGAAGATTCTAAAGCACGAACGCTGGTAGTACCGATTGCGCAAATTTTAGATTTATTGTCTTTTGCTTTGTTAACCATTTCAACCGCCTTAGCGTCCACCTCTACATATTCAGCATCCATTTTGTGCTTAGACAAATCTTCAACTTCGATTGAGCGGAATGTACCAAGACCCACGTGCAAAGTAACTTCTGCAAAATCAACTCCTTTAACTTCCAATTTCTTCATCAATGTTTTTGAGAAGTGCAGACCTGCAGTTGGGGCAGCAACAGCACCTTCGTGCTTAGCGAAAACGGTTTGGTAACGTTCTGCGTCGTCATCTGTTGGCTTACGTTTGATATATTTAGGAAGTGGAGTTTCACCTAAGCTTTTTAAAATAGCTTTAAATTCTTCATCCGGACCATCCCAAAGGAAACGAATAGTACGACCGCGAGAAGTGGTATTGTCTACTACTTCTGCTACCAAGAATCCGTCATCACCAAAATATAATTTGTTGCCCACACGAATTTTACGTGCTGGATCTACTAATACGTCCCATAATTTTTGCGGACCATTTAGCTCACGTAGTAAAAAAACTTCAATTTTAGCACCAGTTTTTTCCTTACGACCATACATACGAGCCGGGAACACCTTTGTGTTGTTCACGACCATCAAGTCTTTGTCGTTAAAATAGCTAGTGATGTCTTTGAATTCTTTGTGATAAATTTTGCCTTTCTGGCGATCCACAACCATTAATTTAGCATCTTCACGATTTTTAGCCGGAGACTGCGCAATTAGGTTTTGTGGTAGTTCGAATGTAAAAGAAGATAATTTCATTGTATATGGAGCACTGCTCCTCTTTTTAGGGACGCAAATATACAACAATTCGAAGCCGATATCAAGTGAAAAATGACAAACTAGGCATTTTTATAAAAATAATACACGCTGATTAACAATATTTTACAAATTGACTATTTAATTCCTTGATTTTGAAATTGGCGATAAAGGCAAAAAACACTATTTTTAGAAGATGAGAAAATGGAATTTAGTAGCCATAGTTCTAATTGCTATTCTACCCTTACTAGCCTTCTTCCCACAAGGAAACTTACAATTTTTACAAGTCAATATGCTTGCAAGAACGCTGCAAGGCAAACAATATGTTAAAGTAAATTCAACTCTTTACTTTGATATCGTTAAGCAAACAATGGTTACTCATGCAATCTCTCCTATCGACCAAGTGGCCATAAACTACGTAAATGGCGATATGAAGGTGTATAATTCGAAGCAAAACACATATGTTTCTTTGAACAACATGGATTTGAGTAGCAAGAACAGTTTTTTATACAACTTTATTTACGGCGCAACCGGTGATCTAGGATTAAAACAAAATGGCTATAAAATCAGTGAAACGAAAAAAGATAAAGATGGAATATTGGTTACTACCTGGGTGCCTATTGAAAAGAGAAGCAAAGGAATTCTTAAAATAATTTTAGCGCAAGAAAAGAATTTACCTATTTATATGAGTTTTACCAACGAAAAGAAGTTTACTAACTTGAAGATATATTATGACAATTATGTAAAAGTATCTTCAATTATGCTTCCAAGCACTATGACGGAGATTGAATTCACGAGTAAAACTGATTCTGTAATCACACAAAGGAATTTTTCAGAATTTAAAACAAATACAGCTTGTGATAAGAGCTATATTAACTTCACTATTCCAAGCTCTGCAAAACGAATAGAAACTGCTCAAAAGAAATAAATATGAAGACTATTTTTTCTTCCGTTTTATGTGTGCTATTACTACTACTTTCAACTTCAACGTTGAAGGCTCAAGACCTTACCTTTTATCAAGAAATTTTAAGAGCACAAGCACCAGAAAAAGCTTATGAACCAAGTGTTAAGCACGTAAGTTTTTTAAAAAGCAAATCAACTAAAAAGTTAGCGAAATACAACCCGGTGCATCTTGTGTTTGTTGGCTTAATGTATACCTACCAGCGTTTTTTATCTGCGCAATTTGCTGCTGAATGTCCGTATGAATTATCTTGCTCAAATTTCAGTAAAGCGGCCATTAACCGTTATGGATTATTTAAAGGGATTGCTTTGAGCGCGGATCGATTGATGCGATGCAATGAATTTTTAAAGTATGATATAACTCCAGTTAATTTAAGCAAAGACAATCATTTAATTGATCCCTTAGAAAATTATCAATTCAAAAGATGAAGCGTTACATAGGGGTACTCAAACTATTTATTGGGTTATTAGCATTCACATTTACGACGAGTTTTGCACAAAGTGATTCGAGCTTAATCAATCACGTAAGTTTTTACAAGCACCTCATTAGAACAGGTGAATTTGAGGCTCTTTATAATTTAACGCAAGCGGGTATTGATCAGAATTACAAAAGCGAACCGCTAGTATATCACCACGCCCTTGCAGCTTTAGAACTTGGCAAATACGAAAGTATCTTAAAGGATGACATTTTCTGGCGTCAAAACGATACCAGTGATTTGTATTTTAATTTTCTAGTATTAGAGAGTCTTGCTGCCATTAAACTAAAAAAAGACAGTATTGCTTGTAGCAAACTAAATCAATTAACTAGTAATATCAAAAATGACAAGCAAGAAGAATTAATATTTATTCTAAATATTTATGATACGATAATACGACAAAAGAAAGAACTTTCCCCTTTTTCTTGTAACATGATACCTAGACTAACTCTACTTACTTCAGAAGATGTAAAAGACATTCTTAAATCGATACAAGTGCTAGAACACCCAAAAAATAAATCAGCGCTAGTTGCAGGCTTATTATCTGCTGTTGTTCCTGGTGCGGGTAAATGGTACGCAGGTTATTTTGGAACCCCCTTTGCTGCCCTAATCATTAATTCAGTTTTAGGAGGTGTGGCACTAGAATTGGGTATAAAACAAGGTTGGACCAGTTGGCCTGCAATCGCAAGCTATGCCGCCTTCAGTGCTTTTTATGCAGGAAATATCATCGGCACCGTATACAGTGTAAAAATTAAAAAGAAGGAGAATGAAGCATTTTATAAAAGTGTTTTGCTTTATCATACTTTGTCTGCCTTTGAAAGGTATGACGCAAGTAGATAGTAGTAAAAAAGAGCTCAATACTGTTATAACGAATGTAAAGTTGTCTAATGAAAATCCTGCAACTAATACATTGCTGGACGAATACGCTTTTTATTCAGACACAACAGATAATAAATACATTCATTTACTTGACAAAATAGATCACTTACTAGAAAAGGGAGAGATAACGCAAGCGAGTAAGGTAGTGGAAAGAATCCCTGTTTATGCTATTCCTGCCCAACAACTTAAGCACTATTATAATTCAACTGCACTCTGTGCTTATTTGAATAAGGAAGAGGATAACTCGCTGTCAATTATACAACAATATGAATTAAATGACAGTATTGGTTTGAGTCGTGATACTGCTGCGCAACTTCTAAAATGCCTAATATTACTTTCAAAAGACGACTACCCAAAACTCTACACTACCTTCACAACATTTAAAACATCCTTTCAATTACCTATAGACAGAGCGAGTACCATTGATTCACTTATAGAAGTTGGAAAAAACTTAAAATTAAAGTCTGCGAAAAAAGCGGCATTTTTCTCCGCATTCATTCCAGGAACCGGTCAGATGTATACTGGTCATTTTGAGGAAGGCTTAGTTAATTTCGGCCTGAATTTAGCGACCCTAGGATTTACGGCCTTATGCATTTACAAAGGTTACTATGCAACGGGAATATTAATAGGCTATACTTTGTTTCAACGATTTTATACAGGAGGTTTGAGAAGAGCAGATAAATTAACAAGTGATTATAACAATTCATTGACGATTCCCTTAAAACAAAATTTGAAGGAACGTTTAATTCAATTAAATTTACAATCCAAATAACAATAATAGCATGAAAAAAATCGCATTACTTAGTCTGATTTTAGTTTTATCAACGAGCTTCAACAGTAAGGCTCAAGAAACGATAGTAGCCTCTCAAATTGATGCACCTACTACCTTCACTGGTTTTATGCCCGTTAAAAAAGGACTTTTCTTAAAGGCGATGCCAAATCATACTGCTGATGCTGCCACATTAAGTGACGGTTCAAAATGTAATATGCAAATCATCCTCGTTATGAAGGATGGAAAGGCGCAAGATTTTGGAGTGATGAAAGACTACGTTTTATCAAATCAAACATTCGGACCCTATGCCTTTATCCTACCTGCGATCTATGAATTAAAAAACGGAGATAGTGCCGTTATTAAAGCAAATATTGATTCAATAGCTAAAGGACAAGCACATCCTGGTTTTGAAAACGGAGAATACATGAATATTGTATTCAGAACGTTTACAAATGAAATGATTGCAAAAATGGATGCGGAGGCAAAGATTCAAGCAGAAAAGAAAAAAGCTGGAGAAGAATCGGCATTACAAGCATATTTCAAGGCTAATAAGATTAATGCGATTAAATCGCCAGAAGGTATTTACTATGTGATTACAAAGGCTACAACTGGAGAAAAAGCGCATAACGGGGACAACATCACCGCAAATTATACTGGCAAATTTTTGGATGGTAAAAAATTCGATTCCAATGTAGATTCAGCTTTTCATCATGTGCAACCCTTCTCCTTCCCATTAGGTCAAGGTCGTGTTATTAAAGGTTGGGATATTGCCTTTTCAATTTTAAAGAAAGGTGAGAAAGCGACTATCTATGTACCTTCTTCCTTAGGCTATGGCGATCGTGTTCAAGGTTCTATTCCTGCCTACTCTACCCTAGTATTCGATGTGGAATTAGTAGATTTCAAAGGTCAAGAAGATGCTTTCACCAAATACTTTAAAGACAACAACATCACTGATGCAGTTAAAACAAAAGAAGGTATTTATTACAGAATTTTGAAAGCAGGTACGGGGGAAACACCAAAACCTGGTCAGCAAGTAACTGCGTCATACACAGGTATGTTATTGAACGGTACAAAGTTTGATTCGAACGTTGATCCGCAATTTGGGCACGTAGAACCGTTTTCATTCAACATTATGCAAGGCAACGTAATACAAGGTTGGGATTTCGGTTTCTCTTATTTGAACAAAGGCGCAAAGGCTGTGCTTTATATCCCTTCTAATCTAGCTTATGGAGAAAATTCTCCTAGCCCAAGTATTCCTGCCAACTCACCTATGATTTTTGAGGTTGAATTGATCGACTTTAAATAATGCTTTCCCTAAGAACATTAATTTTCTCTTTAGTTATTTTCCCCTTATTGCAAACAAATGCAGTATGGGGAAAATCTCTTTTAGGTGGAATCAAAAACAAGCACTCCTTAATCCTTTTAAAAAGGGGCGAGGACAGCCTACATCCCAAACAAGGAAATATTATTTATTACCAATTAATTTTAAAGAACTTTAAAGACACAGTCATTTTTGATACGCACAAGGAGTTTGGCATGCAACAACTGACCATTGAAAAACCAGGCTTCAAAAATGATTTAAACGAACAATTATGCTTTCTACACAAGGGCGATAGTGCATTGATTTTTATTTCCTGCGATTCCCTCTATGGGAAATATATGCCGCAATTTGCACGACCTAAAAAATACATGAAGTTTTATATCACCTTAATAGACTTTATGAGCAAAGCAGATTGGGAACTTAAGACTAAAACTGAATTTCAAGCCCAAGCTAATAAGGATTCAATTTTAATAGACAACTATTTAGCTCAGAAGAACAGAAAGTGCATAGGAACCAATAACGGTCTACGTTACTTTGTGAACAAACCAGGAACGGGAGCAATGGCAAAAACAGGCGACACAGTTTGGGTAAATTATACTGGACGATTATTAGATGGGACTATTTTCGATTCCAATACCGATGCGCGTTTCGGTCATCCGGAGCCTTTTCATTTTATACTTGGTAAAGGCAACGTAATTAAGGGATGGGACCAGGGATTATTGTACTTTGCTGAAGGCTCAGAGGGGCAGATTTACATTCCATCGGGTCTAGCTTATGGCAAACGTTCATCTGGGCCAATTCCATCAAATGCTTGCCTTATTTTTGACATAAGTTTAATCAAGGTTAAATCTTCTATTAACTCAAAGAAATAAGCAGGAATTTATGGGGCAAAATACCTATTTTAGCGTACAATTTGTTGCCCATAACTTATGTACGAAAACAGTAATTTTCATTCAGGTAAAGATTTATCTTCTCTTAAATTTTTAATTAGCGGAGGAGCCGGATTTATAGGATCTCACCTTGTCCAGTATTTAATGGAAAACAATGCTGGTTTGGTTCGTGTGATTGATAACCTTGAAACAGGATTCAAAGAAAATTTAAGCCCTTATTTGAATGCGCCAAACTTTGAGTTTTTCGAGAAGGATATCCGCGTATTTGAAAACTGTGTGGAAGCTTGTGAAGGAATCGATTATGTGTCGCATCAAGCGGCCTTAGGTTCTGTACCACGTTCCATCAAAAACCCACTCGCAACACATCAGGCAAATGTGGATGGTTTTTTAAATATGCTAATCGCCGCTCGCGATAGCAATGTAAAAAAGTTTGTCTTTGCCTCTTCGTCCTCTGTTTATGGCGACAGTCCAATTCTACCAAAAGTAGAAGAGCAAATAGGAAAGCCACTTTCGCCTTATGCTGTTACAAAATTCACTAACGAATTGTACGGAAAAATTTTCTACGATACTTACCAGTTTCCTGTAATTGGCTTTAGATATTTCAATGTATTTGGCCAACGTCAAAATCCACATGGTGCCTACGCTGCCGTTATTCCATTATTCATTAATAAATTATTGAGTAATGAGGTTCCAATAATTGATGGAGATGGACAACAAACCCGAGATTTTACATTTATTGAAAATGTAGTTCAGATTAACATCAAAGCAATGTTAAGTGAAAACAAAGATGCTTTCGGTCAAATATTTAACGTGGCTACAGGTCATAATTATTCCGTATTGCACATGTTTGATAGCATGCAAAAAACGATTGGAACGAAATTTGAATCAGCACACCGCGAAACTCGTAGCGGAGACATTAGAAATTCATTAGCAGATATTTCTAAGGCAACTAACTTATTAAACTACCAACCGCAAGTACAATTCGAGGAAGGGCTTGAACGCACCATTACTTATTTCAGAGAATTAAATAGCAAATAATGAAGAGAACAATATTCGTTTTACTATTACTAATTGCCAACGCATTTTATCAAACCATAGCTGCACAAACCACTGCTGATTTAGCCACCTATTTAAAAAACGGTGGTGAAGGAGGAACCAGTATTTTAAATCAAAATGATTTAGAGCAAAAGCTTGCGGCACTAAAGCAGGCCACCAGTAATAAAAATTCAACCATTGTAACAAACACGGCAGCAGATTCTTTTAAGCAGCAGGTTGGTAAAAATACGGTAGAGGCTCTAGAAACAAGTGCTCCGCAAAACATTAATGCTCCCAAAAAAACAAGTCCTAAAATAAGTCACTCAGTTTATGGACAGGATTATTTTGACAACAATCAAATTCAACTCTTTGAAAAAGTACCAAACGGAAAGGCTCCTGAAAACTATGTTTTAGAAGCTGGTGACGAATTAAATATTTCTATTTGGGGAAACAGTGAATTGAATGAGGTTTATAGAATTGACGAAGACGGATTTATTCAACCAAATATCGTAGGCCGTATTTTCTTAAAAGGACTAACTTTCAAAGAAGCACAATCGGTTATTACCAAAAGATTTGGCTCTTCTTATGATTTAAATGCAGCGCGAATTGCCATTCGTCTTAATTATTCTAGAACTATCACTATTCATATTGTAGGGGAAGTTAAAAACCCTGGTACTTATAACATATCTGCCATTAATAGTGCTTTCAATGCACTTGCAGCAGCAAATGGACCTGACTCTATCGGTTCTGTTAGGAATATTTATGTAAAACGTAATGGTAAAGTCATTAAACAACTTGACTTGTATGATTTCTTAATTAACCCAACTTCTACTGGTGAATTTTATTTGATGGATAACGACTATATAGTGGTTCCAAACTTAAATAAAGTCGTTACGATTAAAGGAGAGGTAAAGCGTCCAGGTAAATATGAATTAAAACCGGAGGATGAATTAACAGAGCTTTTAAATTTTTGTGGAGGATTAAAGGCTAATGCGTTTAAATCATCGATACAAGTTACTAGATTCCAAAACAACAAGGTAACCCTTGAAGAGATTGATTTAAACAACACTACAAAAGCTAGTCCTTTAAGAGATGGAGATATCATTAGCGTAAGAGGCATTAATACACAGATGAGCAATTACGCAATCATCAAAGGAGCCGTAAATGTGCCAGATAAGTACGAGATCACAGAGAATACGCATATTTCCAACTTAATTGAACAAGCCGGTGGTTTAATTGACCGTTCCTTCACCACTACTGGTTACTTATTACGTTATGAGGAAGACCTCACTCGCATGTATTACCGTTTCAATGTAGATTCAATAATCAGCAACCCTAAAACTGCATCGAACTTATCATTACTCCCTTATGATGAAATTATCATCTTTAACAAGGATAAGTTTTTCGATTCACTTACAGTGCGTATAAGTGGGAATGTTAGAAAACCAGGAGTATTTGATTATGGTACTAAACTTACCTTAAAGGACCTTATTTACTTCGCTGGAGGTTTGGATATGGAAGCCGCTAATAATCGTATTGAAATCGCTAGAATAAACAGAGAAGGTGCGCGCCCTACTGTAAAAGCTATTATTAAAACAGTAGCGATTGGCAAAGATTTAAGTATTGATAAGGAGTCTGAGAATTTTGTAATTGAACCGTATGATGAAGTTTTTGTAAGAAAATTACCTGGCGCTAATAAACCACAGTTTGTTAAAATTTCAGGAGAAGTTAAATATCCAGGCACTTATGTGATTACTAATAACAATGAAAAGATAATGGATCTTATAACACGCGCTGGCGGTTTAACTCCTTACGCGTTTACTATTGGAGCTAAGTTGAACAGAACAGAAGATAATATAGGGATTGTTATTTTGGATTTAAAGAAGGCCTTAGACAAGCCTAAATCTGAATTCAACTACGTCATTAAAGATGGTGACTCAATTAATATTCCGAAGATGAATGAAATCATCACGGTATTCGGAGCTGTAGCCTATAGCGGTATTGACACATTAGGCAAAATCAATACTCCTTTCGTTAAAAACAGAACTGCGAAATACTATATCAATAACTATATCGGCGGATTTGATAAAAACGCACAACGCAGTAAACTTGTTGTCATAGAGGCCAATGGTCGTATAAGAAAAACCGTTAATTGCTTACTCTTTAACAAGTTTCCTAAGGTACACGCGGGCTCTAAGATTTATGTTCCTTTTAAAACAGAGAACAAAACTACAACCATAAAAAATCCGACGGATTGGAACCGTGTAATTGAAGGATTTACCATCAAAGCTACCGGTGTAGTAACTCTAGCGCTTATTCTAAAGAATCTTTTAAAACAAACCAACTAAGTAATGCGCATTGAACAAACACCTATAGAAGGTTTGGTTATCATTCACCCTACTCTTTTCTTGGATGATCGAGGTTATTTTTTTGAGAAATTCAATGAAGCTAAATTTGCAGATTTATACGGAAGAGCCATCCACTTCGTACAAGATAATCAAGCGAAGTCGACAAAAAATGTCTTAAGAGGATTGCATTTCCAAAAAGGAGAGTTCGCTCAAGCTAAATTAGTTTCTGCAATTGCTGGAACTGTATTAGATGTTGCTGTCGACATAAGGCCTGACTCAGTAACTTATGGTAAACACTATAGTATTATTTTGAGTGCTGAAAACAAAATACAATTATTTGTCCCGAGAGGATTTGCGCATGGCTATGCAGTCTTAAGTGACGAAGCGGAGTTCTTTTACAAATGTGACAATTACTATAAAAAAGACGCTGAAGGCGGTCTTGCTTATAATTGCCCAATTTTAAATATCGATTGGAATATGGATTTAAAGGATGCCATTATTTCAGAGAAAGACCTATTACATCCAAACATTAACGAATACACTTCCACCTTAAATAGCTAGGATTGAAAGCAAAGTCTTACTTATCATTAATAAAATTTTCCCACACCTTATTTGCTTTACCTTTTGCAATTATTGGCGGGATTATAGGCTACCAAAACAATAGTGAATTACCCGTACACGAAACTATCCAGATTGGTTTTGCAGCATTAGGTTGTATGGTATTCGGAAGAAGTGCTGCCATGGCGTTCAATCGTTATATAGATCGAAAAATTGACAAAGCAAATCCTCGCACTATAACACGTGAAATACCAAGTGGAATTATTTCAGAGAAAAACGCAGTTCTATTTATTTTATCCTGCATAGGTTTATTTATACTTTGTGCAGGAATGATAAATAAAACTTGTTTTTATTTAAGTCCAATTGCATTACTTGTCATATTAGGTTATAGTCTCACCAAGAGATTTACATTTCTTTGTCACTTTATATTAGGCTTAGGATTGAGCCTAGCCCCTATCGGTGCCTATCTCGCATTCAACCCAGTATTCTCTTGGATACCTGTTGCTTATGGAATCGGTGTACTATGTTGGGTATCCGGCTTTGACATTATATACGCATTGCAAGATGAACAATTTGACAAGTCACAAAACTTACATTCAGTGCCTGTTAAATTAGGTACACGTAATAGTTTAATTTTATCAATTTTGGTTCACGCAATAGTTCCAGTAAGCTTTTATTTTGCTTCTACTTTACAAGTACGAATTATTCCAAACGGTTTATTTTTCTGGATTGGATATTTCATTTTTATTGCGCTCTTAACTTATCAGCATCTGATAGTGAAGCCTAAAGATTTAAGTAAAGTAAACTTAGCCTTCTTTACGTTGAATGGAATTGCGAGTGTCCTGTTTGCTGTTTTTTTCATTGCAAATTATCTCGTACATTTGATTTTCTAATTAATTCAAAAACAATAAAAATGAACAAAACTTTAATTGCTTCTCTCCTATTTGGAACTTGCGTTACCCTAGCCTCTTGTGATAATAACACTGCAAGTAATAACGAATCAGCAACGGCTAATGAAGTGGCTAGTAAAAGCTATGGTGTTGCATTTGAAGATAAAGGCGCAATCACTCCAGATAGCATGGACGCTTATGTTCGTTCAGGCAAAGAATTTAACGGCGTTGTAACAGGTACCATTGAAAATGTTTGTCAGGCTGCAGGTTGTTGGGCTGATTTCAAACTAAAGAATGGTAATTTGGTAAAAGTAATGTTCCGCACAGCTGAAGGTGATGAAATCACTATTCCTAAGGATGCGATGGGTAAAACAATGACTGTTAACGGCGTTGGTTTCACAGATACTATTTCAATCGAAAAGCAAAAGCACCTTGCAAAAGATAATAACGCAAGTGCTGAAGAAATTGCCGCAATTAAGGAAGTTAAAATCAAAACTGGCTTTACCGCTTCTGGTGTAATTGTTAAGTAATAATTTACTTCATAAGAAAAGAGCCACTATTCGCTGAGTAGTGGCTCTTTTTATTTTATGTAAGATCTGATTTAAATTATTCGTTGGCTAAAGGTGCAGCTGTGGTAGACACAGAAAAACTATTCATCCCTCCTCCTAAATTCAATTTCAATACAGCCAATTGTACTAGTTCCAACATTGCCAAAAACAAAAACACTGCGTGAATTCGATCTTTACAAATCTCAAAGATTTCTTCGAAAGGAACCTCCTTTTTGTTTCTAGTTAATGTTTGCAAATATACCTTAGAATCTTCTAGCGTATAATTATAACGAACTACGGTATGTTGTACTTCTTTCGGTTGATTAGCAAAACGTGTCATTACACGATCGAAAGACTTTAACAACTTAAACAAAGTCAACGAATGTATTTCGTGCTCCGTGTTAAATGTCTCTGCAATATGCGCCAATTCAGTTTTTAAATTACCACGTTCTACTTGCTTACTTCTAATATCCTCTAATGTTTGTAAGGTAGGCAATGTTTCTTTAAATCGTTTGTATTCTAGTAATTTCTGCACTAATTCTGTACGAGGATCAATATCATTACCGTGTTCATCTTTTTCCTTACGCGGTAACAACATCTTAACTTTAATACGCATCAAAGTGGCAGCGAAAAGAATAAAGTCGGACGCTATCTCAATGTTTAGTGCCTCTAAATGATGGATAAAATCTAAAAAGTCGCCCGTGATTTTCGCAACCGGAATATCATGTATTTCTAATTCATCGCGTTCAATAAAGAAGAGCAACAAATCAAAAGGTCCTTCAAACTGGGGTAACTTAATTTCGTACATCGAAGAGCAAATGTATAAAAAACTAAGTCAAAAACACTCGTAATTTTAAGGAAATGCGTCTTATTTTTGTAAAAAAACAGGGATGATTATTTTAACGGGAGCAGCGGGCTTTATAAGCAGCTATTTATTAGCTGAATTAAACGCAATAGGGCGTGAAGATATCGTTTTGGTAGATGCGTTCACGAACATAGATGGAAGTATTTGCTACCCTAGCAAAGAGGTAAATTTTAAAGGGAAGCGTTATGCACGTTTAATGAATAGGATTTCATTCTTTACTGATTTTGAAAAAGCGCCCTTCCCGATTAGCGCTATCATTCATCTCGGAGCGAAAACAGATACTACTCTATTTGACGAAGCTGTTTTTAATGAGCTTAATGTCGATTTTTCTAAGAAGATGTGGCATCTAGCTGTTGCTCATCAAGTCCCTTTCATTTACGCCTCTTCGGCAGCCACCTATGGTAACGGAGAATTTGGCTATAAGGATGATACAAGCTTAATCAATCAATTGCAACCATTAAATCCATATGGTTGGTCGAAACAACAATTTGATCAATGGGTTTTGGAACAAGACGTACAACCTCCTTTTTGGGCTGGACTGAAATTCTTTAATGTTTATGGTCCGAACGAATACCATAAAGGGAGAATGGCAAGTGTAATTTTTCACGCCTTCAAACAAATTAAATAAAAAGGAGAGGTAAAATTATTCCGTTCGCACAACCCGAACTATCGTGACGGAGAGCAGTTGAGAGATTTTGTTTATGTAAAGGATGTGGCCAGTATTATCTTATTCTTATTAGAGAAACAACCTGCCTCTTCGATATACAATCTAGGCTCCGGCAAAGCACGTACGTTCAAAGCTTTAGTAGAAGCCATCTTCAGCACCTTGAAGTTAGAACCACGAATTGAATATATAGACACCCCTCTCGATATTCGCGATAAATATCAATACTTCACAGAGGCGGATATGCAAAAAATGTGGGATGCTGGCTATTCGAAAGAATTACACAGCCTTGAAACTGGGGTAAGCGACTATGTGGAGCATTACCTTAACAAAGGTTTTAAGACGCATTAAGCCTGATTGTTTTCAAACCAAGCATCGATATCCCATGGCCCATTATCGGCCGCATAAGTAGCTAAAACATCGCAACGTTCATTCTCTGGATGGGCGTTATGTCCTTTAATCCATTGCATAGTCACTTGATGCTGTTGAAAGACCCTATAAAATCGCTGCCAGAGGTCAGGATTTTTAACATCCTTCCAATTTTTGCGTATCCAACCGTAAATCCATTTTTTATTAATCGCTTCGGTCACGTATTTTGAATCGGAGACGAGCGTGACTTTGCTTCCTGGAATTTTCAATGCTTCCAATGCAACACAAGCAGCCATCAGTTCCATGCGATTATTGGTCGTCTTTTTAAAAGCGGCGGCCAATTCTTTACGTTTATGTGAGGCAATTAATACGATGCCATACCCTCCTCTTCCTGGATTCCCTCTTGATGAACCGTCTGTATAAATTAAAATATCCGACATTGTAGCAAAGATAAAACCCCGTTTTAAAGTTTCCTTTAGAACGGGGTTTTTAATTATTCAATCAATTTTGAATACCGCAAATATTATTGACTACTTAGAGTAAACATTACGGGTAAATTAAAATAAACTGGCACTGCTTTACCATTTTGACGACCTGGAGTCCAACGTGGCATTTTGTGAACAGCTTTGATAGCTGCTTCACCGCAACCTCCGCCAATGTCTTTAACACATTTTACATCTGTGATAGAACCATTTTCGTCTACAACGAAATTCAAGATTACGCGACCTTCAATTTCTTGTGTACGTGCGGCTTCTGGATAATCCATATTACGTTGCAAGAACTCAAGCATTGCAGCTTCCCCACCTGGATAAGTAGGCATTTGCTCTACGAATTTACGAGGCTCTTGTTTCACTTCCACATCTTGATTACCGTTACCAGCATCAATATTTAGGTTGGAAACACCTGCATCCGGATCACCTTTTTCAGTTTTATCAGAGACATCAACTTTGGTAAGTTCATTCTGCTTTGGTGGATCTTCTGGTGGAACATCTTCATCCTTCTTTACAACAGGAGGTGTGAACTTCACAGTACTCTTGATTGGAGGAGGAGGAGGAGGAGGTGGTGGTGGTGGTGTTTTTGGATCTACCGGCGGAGGAGGCTTAATATTAGCCAAATCCACCAAAGTAGGCTCATCCACTTTTTTCACTTCTTCTTTCATTAACTTTTTAAGAAGAATTGGACCACCTAAGAAAAGAAGGAACAAGGACATAGCTATAATATAGCCATTACGTACGTGCTTGCCATAAATCTGACGAAGCATGTATGCACCGTATTCCTTATTTCTGCCCATAAAGACGATATCGTCCATAGAGGCATTTTGGAGTTTTGAAATATCGGGGTTCATAATTGTTAGTTTAATGGTTCTGTTATTAGGATGCACCTAATTCAGAAATTCCACAAATTATTCTTCTTTCACGTTTTTAATCATTTCTTTTTCTGGAGCAGAAAGATCAACAATAGCATAAATGCCAATGTCGCAAATTTTCATTTCATCTAATACATCCACCACATTTCTAAAAGTACATTTACTATCAGGCTTAATAAGAATGATAGGTTCACGTTCTTTAGCTGTGAGGTTTGGATTAGACATAACATCCGCTTTGTGTTTTAAAATCACTTTACGAATGCTTTTTTCTCCAGAGAAATAAGCGGTTTCCACCTTCGTATTTTCAGGATCCTGACCAGTTCCATGATAATAATAGACACGATCCTTTTCACCAATGATTAAAGTAATCGCACGCGATTCTTTAACAGGGGTAATTTTTGAAGGATCTTCTGTTTTATCAGGCATAGCCAATTCCATCACATTTGGCTTAGAGAAGGTTGTTGTAACCATGAAGAAGGTTACTAATAAAAACCCTAAGTCAACCATCGGCGTTAAGTCGATACGCGTAGAGACTTTCTTCCCCCCGCCTGTATTAATTTCTGCCATGCTTTATTTATTTAGAGTAGATGGCTTAGCTTCGAGATCAGTCACGAAACTAAACTGGTTTAGGTTTTGCTTTTGCAAAATGTCTATCACGTTCTTAACTGTAGAATATGGTGTTTTTACGTCGCCACGAATAGCGATTTTAACATCATTTTCATTAGATTGCTTAATCTGGCGAATAAACAAAATCCAATCAAACAGTTCACATTTATCGAAATTAGCGGTATCACGAGGTACGCCAGGCATTTGAGCAGAGAGCGCATCGCGATCTCCAGGGCCTGCAGAGAGTAATTGTTTCATATTAGCCATCGGCGCTCCGAAAGTACCGAGGTTAGAGAAAACAACTTCCTCTTGTTTTGTGAATTTCACACCATACTTCTCTCCCATCATTTCTAATGCTTGTACGCGCACTTGTTGTTGATCAACATCTAAGAATACACGATTGTCCTTCATTGTAAGAAGAATCATATTCTTATCAGGCTTTGGCATTGAAACAATTGACGAAGGAGTATCAACAGTCATTGGCTCAGGTGGACGGAACTTTGTTGTTAACATGAAGAAAGTCAACAACAAGAAGGCTACGTCACACATCGCAGTCATGTCGATGGTGGTACTCTTTCTTGGTATTTTAACTTTAGGCATTACTTAAAAATTTGTAGTGATTTAAAATGGACTGAATCCTGCACTACTAATTAGTGTTTAGCGGCAAAAGTTTGAGTGATGCTGAAACCAGCTTCGTCGATACCATAGCTCAAATCATCGATTGATGAAGTGAAGTAGTTATACATAATGATGGCAACAGCTGAAGTACCGATACCTAATGCGGTATTGATCAAGGCTTCAGAGATACCAGTTGACAAGGCAGTTGCATCAGGAGCACCTGCGTTCGCCATAGCCGCGAAGGCACGAATCATACCTAATACCGTTCCTAACAATCCCATCAAGGTTGCGATAGAAGCGATTGTTGCAATAACTGTCAAGTTACGCTCCAACATTGGCAATTCTAATGAAGTTGCTTCTTCTACTTCTTTTTGGATTGCTAAAACCTTTTGGTCTTTGTTCATTCCAGCTTCTTTTTCCATTGATTCGTACTTCTCAACTGCAGAACGAACTACGTTAGCAACAGAACCACGTTGTTTATCACAAGCAGCTTTTGCACCAGCGATATCACCAGCTTCTAATTTCATTTTGATGTTACGAACGAAAGCAGAAACGCTACCATTTCCTTTAGCTTTCATAATTGTCAAGAAACGCTCGATTGTGAAAGTCACAACGATCATCAATAATGACATCAAGATAGGTACGATAAATCCTCCTTTATAAACGATACCCATGAAGTTTCCTGGTAATGGTCCGTTTTCAGGATCACCACCCTTAAAGTTCGAAGGATTGCCTAATAAAAATTTGAAGATCAAGATCGACGTTAAGATTGCAGCGGCAATCACGATTACAGCAAACATAGAGCTTAAATTGCTCGTTTTTCCAGTTGCACTTGCAGCTTTTGCTGTGGTTGATTTGTTGTCAGCCATGAGTTTTGATTTTTGAGTGGTTTAGTTTAGAATTATTATTATGCAAAAATAAAAGAGTATTCGATAAAGACAAGTTTTCTGAGAAATATTTAATAATTTGGAAACACATTTGTGTACAAGTTGTGGAAAAGCTTATTTCAAAATAATCTATTCTTATTCAATAAAATCCACGCTCCGTCACGTATTTTCGCACTATGAAAGCTATTATTCCTGTTGCTGGTGCAGGTACTCGTCTTCGACCACATACTTACACCCACCCAAAAGCTTTAATCCCTGTTGGAGGTAAAACTATTCTAGCGCATATCCTCGACTCTTTGCAAGAATCTGGTGTAACTGATTTTGTTTTCGTCGTAGGATACCTTGGAGAAAAAATCAAAGACTATATTAGCAAGCACTACCCTCACCTACCTTGCTCATTCGTAGAGCAAAGTAATAGAGCAGGTTTGGGAGAGGCAATCTATTTAGCTAAGCCTTTTATTGCGGAGAATGAAGAAATCATCATTGTCCTTGGCGATACCGTTCTAGAGGTAAATTGGAAAGAAATAATTTCACTTCCAGGTAATCATCTTGCAATTAAAAAAGTAGAAGATCCAAGAGGATTTGGCCTAGCGGAATTCAACGAAAATCAAGAAATATTTCGTGTCGTTGAAAAACCAAATATTCCAAAATCTAATTACGCATTAGTTGGTCTCTATAAAATTTCAAACAGTAAAATGCTTTTTGACTGTTTAGAAAATAACATTAAAAGTAATGCGAAAACGCAAGGCGAATTTCATCTTACGGATGGCATTCAATGCATGATTGAACAAGGAGAAAAGTTTCACGCCTATCGTGTCAACAATTGGTTTGATTGCGGAAAGAAAGAAGTTCTACTTGAAACAAATTGCTTACTACTAAAAAAAGTTCCTCAAGATTTCGACAGCAGTAAATATCAAAACACCGTGATTATACCACCTGTGTTTATAGGTGCGAATGCCGATTTATCTAATGCAGTCATCGGACCAAACGCCTCTATAGGCGAAGGAGCGGTTATTAAAAATGCAGTGATTAGTCATTCAATAATTGGAGAGTTTGCAAAACTGCAAGATGTGGTACTTCATGAATCCATCATCGGAAGTGATGCATTAGTAAAAGGAAACAGACAGAGTTTAAACATTGGAGACAATACAGAAATAGATTTAAGTTAATATGGAATTACAATCACTCATCGAGGCTGCTTGGGAAAACAGAGCACTTCTACAGGAATCAAAATATCAAGAAGCAATTCGTCACATTATTGAAGAATTGGATAAAGGCAGAATGCGTATCGCTAGTCCGGAAGCCGATGGTTGGAAAGTACATGAATGGCTAAAGAAGGCAGTACTACTTTACTTCCCTATCCAAACCATGGAGACTTGGACTATACCCCCGTTTGAATTTTACGACAAGATGCAATTGAAAAAAGATTATGCATCACAAGGTGTTCGTGTTGTTCCTCCTGCAGCGGCTCGCTATGGTGCTTACTTAGCGAAAGGGGTTATTATGATGCCAAGCTATGTAAATATCGGAGCATATGTTGATGAGGGGACGATGGTTGATACTTGGGCTACGGTAGGTAGTTGCGCGCAAATTGGAAAACATGTACACTTAAGTGGTGGCGTTGGAATCGGCGGTGTTTTAGAACCTGTACAAGCTGCGCCAGTAATTATTGAAGATCACGCATTCATCGGTTCGCGTTGTATTGTTGTAGAAGGGGTTAGAGTTGGACGAGAAGCTATTCTTGGAGCGAATGTCGTTTTGACCGCTTCTACAAAAATTATCGACGTAACTAGTTCAGAGCCGAAAGAATATCGTGGATATGTACCGGAGCGTTCGGTGGTAATTCCAGGAAGTTATACGCGTAAATATCCTGCAGGAGAATACCAAGTATCATGTGGATTGATCATTGGTCAAAGAAAAGAATCTAGCGATAAGAAAACCGCATTAAACGACACTTTAAGAGAGTTTGGCGTTTCTGTCTAAGTTATTTTAGTTTAGCCTTTCCGAAATATAAAAACGGAAGGGCTAATACTACTGATGCAAAAAAGGCTTTGATTATACTAAATACAAAGCTTTGCAGCGTATCCGTTACTGTAACGGTATTAATGCTAAGGATATTATTTCGCATCATATCTAATTGCTCTCCTTGTAGGATCCCCTCATAAAATTTAATGGTTAGTCTTTTATAGGACTCATATAAGTTGACATCAATTTTATTGAATAAGGTCCACTCATAAACGCCATAAAAAACAAGCGCCCAAATCATAACACTGAAAATAGTGGAAAGCGCGTCACGAAAGCTCAATTCATTTTTTACTTTCAAGGTTAACCACGCAGTTAAAAAACCAATTGCTAATGGAATTGAATACGGAATTAAGGTAAAAGGCAACATCACACATCGTGCATCTTTTAAAATAAAATACATGATATAGGATGCCAGTACATAAAAAAAACCAGCAACACTACCCCATTTCAATTTACTAGGCACTTCAACATTCATATCAAGCGCTTGACCCGTTTCCATTTCCAATTATTTTACAAGTTTAAATTGACTGATTCTAACTCCCTTACGTTCCACAAAAGCGAAATAGGTGCCGGCAGGCATTTCGTTCATTTCTGAGAGCGTATTAATACCGAAGTTTAAATCCTTACTAAGTTGTAGTACCCCTAAAGCATTATAAACTTTTACGTGAGCAGTTTCAATATTTGTGTTTGCATTATCATAATAAGCGATGCAATTTTCTCCTACGCCATTCTTAAATGCATATATACTTTTCTCATTGGAAATGTTGCTTACTGCATTAAACACCTCCCCTGTTGAGAAGGTATTCCAATTTGAAAACATAGTAGCATTATCGCAAGTATAACCTACATTGAATCCACGTACACGCCACTGATAGGGTGAACTAGCGTTTAAGTTATTTAACACTAGGAAGGTATCGCTTGTGATAACTTCTTTGATAATTGCACCTCCGCCAAAAGAAGCGAGCTGAACAAGTGAATAAGCAGCATTACTTGGTTTTGTCCAACGTAAAATTGTTTGATTAGGAATCAAATCGAAATCAAAATTACTAGGGGTACAATTCGTAGGTAGCTTCGTAACAATGGTCATATTGGGTGTCCCCTGATTAATTAAGGTAGTTCTAGTATTTGCATTTGCCTGCATTGCACCGATTTGTAAATTACTAAAACGATTGGTGCAAATATCTGAGGCATAAGACATATAGAATGTTGGATCAGGATTATACGATGTTCCTGTAGGGTCAGTTTGGGTACCTTGATACGGGCAGTTCCAACGGTACGACAAGAAGTCTGCAGGAGTATCGCAGAAATAATCCCCAGCGGTTTGACAATTAGAACCATTCACCAATTCTAACTGAGCAGGACCAGGGGTATTACCACCTTCCCATCCGTTGAACGTATGTGGCAAACTAAAGAAATGGCCTAACTCATGTGTGATTGTTGTTCCGCCAGGTTGACCACAACTACCGATGATACATACGCAATCGAGCCATGGTGCATAATAACCACAAAGTCCGGGAGAAGCCTGAACGAAGTACATATTTATTTCATCTGCAACATTATTAGCTGCCATGGAATTATAAGCATCTTGCGAAGAACCATCTTCGTAAAACAAACTGTTGTCGATAAAATTAATTTCAGGATCTAAGTAAAAATAAAACCCTACCGGTTGATAACGTGTATTCAATTCACAAATAACTTGCAACAAGGTGGCAAGAGAGTAATACCCTGTTCCATTATCACGTCCGACAATATGCGCCTTAATAGGCATGTATATGGTGCCTGACTTTACATTACGATAATTATCGGCATGCTTTAAAACCCAAGATTTAAGCCATTCTTCCTGAATGGAAGAAATACGCGTATTACAACCGCCATCCACCTTTTGAGAATAGGAATTGAAACTCAAAAAATACAAACTAACAACAAGGAACAAAATCTTCTTCATAACAGGCATTGATTAATTACTACCAAATTTTTACGCGCATTGAATCAGGACGATACATAGCTTGTCCTGGCAAAATATTAAATGCTTTATAAAAATTTTCATTATTACTTACAGGTCCATTTACGCGAAACTCTGCAGGCGAATGAACATCCGTTTTAATATTGCGAGCAAGTGATTCCGGACGCATATGTACCATCCACGAATATGCATAGCTTAAGAAATAGCGTTGATCAGGAGTGAAGCCCCCAATTTTCTCATTGCTTCTTCCTTGAGCTGTTTTTTTGAATGCTTCATAACCCATTACTACACCACCTAGATCAGCGATATTCTCTCCTTGTGTAGCTTCCCCATTAATTGCAATTGAATCTAAAACTTTGTAGTTATTAAATTGCGCAACAATCATTTTAGTCTTCACATCAAACTTAGCTTTGTCTTCTGCACTCCACCAATTGCGCAAATTGCCTTCAGCATCGTATTGGCTACCTTGATCATCGAAACCATGCGTAATTTCATGCCCGATAGTACTTCCACCTATGATTCCATAAAGGACCGCATCATCTGGCATTCTTCCTTCAAAACCAGGAACAATGATATTACAAGCAGGAATTACAATTTCATTATTAGTTGGATCATAATAGGCATTATACGTTTGCGGAGTCATGTTCCATTCTGTACGATCCACTGGTTTGCCAAACTTCTGCAAATTATAATTCACTTCCCAGCGTTTACATGCTAGCACGTTCGATACATAGGAATTACGAACCACGTTCACACTACTCATATCTTTCCATTTATCAGGATACCCCATTTTCATGGTGATATGGTTCAATTTATATAAAGCTTTTGTTTTGGTGCTATCACTCATCCAATCGAGCGCCTTGATATGATCTGCATAAACAGCAGCCACGGCTTTTCCTATTTCAGTTATTTTCTCTTTTGCACCTGCAGGTAAATATTCTTTCACATATACCTGACCAATCAATTCGCCTAACATACCGTCAGTTGTTTCAACCACACGCTTCCAACGAGGCTTCTGTTCTTTGATACCACTAAACACTTCACCAAAGAAGTGGAAGTTCGCCTGTTCGAACGATTTAGGCAAATAATCCGCCAAATCATTTAACAGATGAAATTGACAATAGGCTTGCCAAACATTTAATGGATACTTAGTATAGGTTGTGTTGAAATTTCTAACGAATTCTGGTTGACCAACAATCATTGTATCAAGATTTGCAAGTCCGATAGAGTTAGAGAATTGCTTCCAATTAAATCCAGCAGAAAGTTGGTTCGCTTGATCGATACTCATCTTATTGTAATTCGCGTATGGATCACGAAGATCTTCCAACTTACGCGAGCCAGAGGCTAAATCTTTCTCCAATGAGAATATTTGTTCAGCCATTGCATTCGCGTTAGCAGCACCAGATAGACTCAATAATTTTGCAATAAACAATTTATATTCTTTACGAATATTTTCAGATTTCGCATCTGTCATGAAATAGTAATCACGATCAGGCAATCCTAAACCACCTTGTACTAACCATACAGCGTATTTAGACGCAATTTTATCATCACGTCCAACGCCATAATAAAATCCCACTCCGATACCTAATTGGTGTAAATGCGCAAAAAGAGTTTGTAAGTCTTCTTTCGTTTTTACATTTTGAATGGTGTTCAATTCCGATTGAATCGATTGCAAACCGTTCTTTTCAATGCCGATGGTATCCATTCCTGAAAAATAGAAATCGCCGATCTTTTGCTTGAGGCTACCCGTTGGATTGTTCTCTGCTCCTGCGCGCTGACAGATTTGCAAGATTTGTGAATTTATCGTGTCCTGAATCGTACGGAAGATTCCATTACTCTTCTCGGATGAAGGAATTGGATTAGCAGTAAACCAAGCATTATTTGCAAAAAGCCAGAAGTTATCTCCTGGATTAAGTGTAGAATCGCAATGCGCGTCTAATGGATCTTGAAGATTCGTTGAGGCCAAACGATGACAAGAATAAAAGCTTAGTAAAGCGACGGAGAGTACTAGAATGATTTTTTTCATAAGACAAGAATAGATGCTAAAAATACAACCTATTCTTGTAAAAAAGCGCGATGAAGCAAAAAGCTTTTGAGAGATCGTTAGAAAAACAAAAGCCCTACCAAATTGCTTTGATAGGGCTTTATGTGGGAGCACATGGATTCGAACCAAGGACCCTCTGCTTGTAAGGCAGATGCTCTGAACCAGCTGAGCTATACTCCCCTTTTGTTGGTACCACGTACGGGAGTCGAACCCGTCATTCCTCCGTGAAAGGGAGGCGTCTTAGCCGATTGACCAACGCGGCAACGTTTGCGGGTGCAAAGATAGGAAGACTTTCACACTTTCCAAACTTTTTCTCAAAATTTTAAAAAATATTTTCGCTTCTTCATTTTAAACGGCGAGAATGAATTGATAGCTTTTTTTCAAATGCTTAGTTAATATTGAATTAAATAGCGCGTCTCTTTGACTTTGTGAAGTTTAAATTTTAGATTTGCACTTTAGTCAATTAAAGTCCACTTTGAAATGACCATAGGAATTCTTAAAGAAAACAACGGTGAGAACCGTGTATCGATGCTACCGGAAGGCGTAGCCGCATTAATCAAATTAAACGTAAGTGTAAAGGTAGAAACGGGCGCCGGAATTGGCTCTTTCTCTTCTGATACTGAATACAGTAACGTAGGAGCAACTATTTGCTCTCGTGCTGACGTTTTGAAATCAGATATCTTGCTAGGCATTCATGGCTTAGAAGATGCTGAAATTGCAACGATTGCGAATAACACCATTTTGTTTGGTCAATATTTGCCATTATTCAATGGTGCTAAAATGAAATCAGTAGCTGAAAAAGGATTGACTTTATTCAGCATGGATATGTTGCCACGTACTACACGTGGTCAAGCAATGGACGTTTTATCTTCCCAAGCGAACCTTGCAGGTTATAAGGCGGTTGTCCTTGCGGCAACTAATTATAGCCGTTTGTTTCCAATGTTAATGACTGCAGCTGGTACTATTACACCAGCAAAAGTCTTAATCCTTGGAGCAGGTGTTGCTGGCTTACAAGCTATTGCAACGGCGAAGCGTCTTGGTGCACAGGTTGAAGTTTTCGATACTCGTCCAGCTGTAAAAGAAGAATGTCAATCGTTGGGTGCGAAATTCATCGAAGTAGAAGGCGCAGCAGATGCTTCCAAAGCTGGTGGATATGCTGTAGAACAGAGCAAAGAATATCAAGATCGTCAAAAAGCTAAGATTCATGAACATGCTTCTAAGGCTGATATCATTATCACCACGGCGCAAATCCCTGGTCGTAAAGCACCAATCTTGGTTGAAAAGGCAACAGTAGAATCTATGAAACCAGGATCTGTGATTGTAGATCTTGCAGCTTCTACAGGCGGTAATACTGACTTTACTAAAAACAACGAAACAGTTGTAGTTAATGGAGTTAAAATTATTGGTCAATCAAACCTAGCAGGTGAAACATCTTTAGATGCTTCTAAACTATATGGTAAAAACCTAATCAATTTCTTAAAACTAATTATCGACAAGGAAGGCAATACCAACCTTAACTGGGAAGATGATTTAGTAAAAGGAACTTGCGTTACACATGGTGGTCAAATCACCAATGAGCGTGTCAAAGAGGCAGCTAATAACTAATATTAAAAGCAATTAGAAAATGGAATACATTCAATCTTTATTAACTGATGCGGCTCACCTAAGAATGATTTATATCATTGTGCTGAGCATTTTCGTAGGTATCGAGGTAATCGAAAAAGTACCTACTATCCTTCATACTCCTTTGATGAGTGGTGCTAATGCCATTCACGGTGTGGTTATTATCGGTTCTATCATCGTAATGGGACAAGCTCCTGCAGATGATATCTTAATTCAAATCCTAGGCTTCCTTGCAGTGGTATTCGGTACCCTTAACGTAGTTGGTGGTTTTGTGGTTACTGACCGTATGTTGGAAATGTTTAAAAAGAAAAAATAATTCTTAAATCAAAATCTCATGAGTAATTACGCTCTTCTTAATATTTGCTACCTAATTGGTAGTCTTGGTTTCATCATCGGTTTGAAGATGTTAGCTAAGGCAGAAACAGCCCGCAAAGGGAATATCATTGCAGCAATAGGTATGGCTATTGCCATATTTGGAACTATATTCTTATATGAATTTAATGGCGAAAGCGGTGAAATCAAACACCTAGGAAATCTAGGATGGATTTTTGGTGGTATGGTTATCGGTACCATTCTAGGAACCATTTCTGCAAAGAAAGTTCAAATGACAGCTATGCCACAAATGGTATCTATCTTCAATGGTATGGGTGGTATTTGTGCCGGTTTAATTGGAATGATTGAGTTCACGCACCTTGCAAATCATAGTGCTGGCGCTTCATTAATGACTGGTCACTCCTTAACTATCCTAGTAGGATTAATCATTGGATCTATCTCTTTTGCAGGTTCTGTTATTGCCTTCTTGAAATTGAATGGCAATTTAGGCGACTATTCATTTAAAGGTCAGTCTTATTTCAACATGCTATTCTTAGCTGCTGTAATGGTAATGGCTTATTATGTAATGAGTATCAATGGCGCACAAGCAACAACCATGATGTATGTTCTATTCATCGTTGCGTGTATCTATGGTGTTTCTTTCGTTATGCCAATTGGTGGTGCGGATATGCCAGTTGTAATCTCCTTGTTGAATTCCTTCACAGGTGTTGCGGCTGCATTTGGCGGTTTCTTATATCACAACCAAGTAATGCTTACAGGCGGTATCCTTGTAGGTGCTGCTGGTACCCTATTAACTATCTTGATGTGTAATGCCATGAATCGTTCTTTATTGAATGTTATCATTGGTTCTTTCGGCGGTGGCAATGCTGCCACAGCAATCACTGGTGAAAATGGAGGGACTATTAAAGAAATAGGAGTTTCTGATTCTGCCATCAACATGAGTTATGCGCAGAAAGTTATTATCGTTCCTGGTTATGGTTTGGCTGTTGCACAAGCACAACATATTTGTCATGAGTTGGAAAAGCAATTGACAGAGAAAGGGGTGGAAGTAAAATATGCTATCCATCCAGTTGCAGGTCGTATGCCTGGTCATATGAACGTATTGTTAGCAGAAGCCGACGTATCTTATGATAAATTATTAGAAATGGATGCAGCAAATGATGAATTTGCAACCACTGACGTTGTATTGATTCTAGGTGCCAACGACGTTGTAAACCCTGCTGCTAAAACAAATCCTGCCTCTCCTATTTTCGGAATGCCGATCTTAGAAGTAGAAAAAGCAAAAACAGTTATCGTAAACAAGCGTAGTATGAACAAAGGTTACGCTGGTATCGATAACGACTTGTTCTATAGCAACAAAACTCGTATGCTATTCGGAGATGCTAAAAAAGTATTGCAAGAATTAGTGAACGAAGTTAAAGCAAACTAAATCGTTCAAAAACATAACAAAAAATCCTCCGAAACTTCGGAGGATTTTTTGTTTAAGGATAATTGAATTTTTTATCCTTGTTAGTCATTAGATATTATCTTTACTCTATGAAGCAAATTCTCCTTCTGATATTTATTAGCCTACCGTTTACCCTATTCGCTCAAGCGACTAATGACAGTAATCGCCTTGCCAAAGTTGTACAATTCAGTGGCTTGGTACTAACCAGCGACAGCCTACAACCTTTACCTTATGCAGTGATCTATGATAAAACAAAACATCAAGGAACCTATACCAATGCATTAGGCTTCTTTTCGTTTGCCGCTGCTGAAGGAGATTCAATCATTTTTAGCTATATCGGCTATAAGAAAAAAGCTTTTCAAATTCCAGTTCAACTAACTGCCGACAAATACAATATGGTCCAATTGATGTCTACGGATACGGTATATCTTGCCGCAACGGTCATTCATCCTTATCCTCGTCCGGAAGAGCTAAAGCAAGCAGTTCTTAATTTAAAACTTCCAAATGACGACATGGAAAGAGCTAGAAAAAATATAGCAAGAATGTCTACTCCGGAAATAAAAATGAGTGTTCCTGTAGATGGAAGGGAAGCTTCTACCATGGTTTTAAGAAATCAAGCTTCCACTTATTATTATCGTGGACAAACTCCGCCGCAAAATATTTTCAACCCTATTGCATGGTCACAGTTTTTTGAAGCTTGGAAACGCGGCGATTATAAAAATAAGAACTAATGAAAAAGTATTTCCTAATAATCATTGCTGCATTTAGTCTTTTCACAAAATCCTTTGCGCAAGACAGCAATGTGGTGAATAGAATTAAAAAACACATTAACTTTCTTGCTTCAGACGCTTTAGAGGGCCGTCAAACAGGGAGTCGTGGTGAAGAGTTAGCGCGTAATTATTTATTGGAATACTATGAAAAGAATCTCCCTTGCGTTACAGCAACGGTGCAAAAATTCAACTTCTCCGTAAAGGCAAATCCGCATGATACGATTGCCAAACACAATTTAGTGAATGATCAACCCGCGTATAATGTAGCGGCCTATATTGATAACGGAGCTGAATACACCGTAATCATCGGCGCACATTATGATCACCTTGGCTATGGCGAATACGGTAGCTCACTCTACGCTGGCTCAGACAAACAAATTCATAACGGAGCCGATGACAATGCTAGTGGCACCTCTGCCGTGATTGAAATTGCACAAGAGTTATGCACACTACGCACTAATCACAAAATGAAATACAATTATCTTATCCTTCACTTTAGTGGTGAAGAGTTAGGATTGTATGGTTCAAAATATGCAGCTGACCATTTGAACGAGTTCAGCTTTTTTAACGGAGCAATGCCAAAGATCAATTACATGATCAATTTAGATATGGTTGGTCGTTTACAAAAGGATGGCGGACTTTCTGTTAGTGGAGTGGGCACCTCTCCTACTTTCAAACGCGTACTTAACAATATCAAAGCGGATTCTTTTGCCGTAAAACTTTCCGAGTCTGGGGTCGGACCAAGTGATCATACTTCCTTCTATTTGAAAAACGAACCCGTTTTATTCCTCTTCAGTGGCACGCATAGTGATTATCACAAGCCGAGTGATGATGCGGACAAAATCAATTACAAAGGAGAGGCAAATATCATCGCCTATACGATGCGCATTATTGATAGCCTAGACGCGTGTACCCCACTAAGCTTTACTGCAACTAAAAATGAAGACAATAAAGAAACCCCTAAATTCAAAGTAACCTTGGGAATTATGCCCGACTATGTATATAGCGGAGAAGGGGTTAAAGTGGATGGTGTTAGCGAAGGGAAAGTAGCAGCCAACGCAGGGATTCTAACAGGCGATGTGATTACTAAAATTAACGGAGAAAAGACAAAGGATATTTACGAATACATGGCGGCCTTAGCACACTTAAAAAAGGGTGATAAAGCAAAAATAGAAGTATTGCGTAATGGAAAGAAAATAAAAGTAAATGCTCAGTTTTAAGATTTAGCCCAAGAAGCTATCGTATCGTAGGATTGAATAATTAATGCTTGCAAATCGGCTGCTTTCTTTGAGGCGGCCGATTTTTTTTGTTGCACCTCTTCCATCGTAATATCATTCAGCAGTTTTGCAATTGCCTCCTTACGTCCGTTTTCTAAAGGAATAAACCAAGCAGCCTCTTGCAAAAGTTGCCAGTTATCAGAAGACTGATCCCCACAAAAAGCGATTGGAGAACCGGAGCATATACTACTTACAGCCTTACTAGGCACTGCGACATGTGTCCAGGATTTAACGAGGCTAACCAAGTGCACATCAATAAATCCTAATTGATTTCTTGGAACGCTTTTAACGATGATAATGCCGGGCTTATTAGCTGCATGCGCTCTAACCAAATCAGCTTTGGTACCATATAATGCCAATACTAAGCGATGCTTATCCGGATTTATGGAGTCGATGAAATCCATAAGGTATTGTTCAGAATGTGCTTGACTAACATTACCGCAATAACCGAAATAGATTCGATCTTCATTTTTCCAATCAGGCGCTTCTGGTGATTTGTTTTGTTCTACAAAAACACCACAAGGCAATAATACTTTATCAATACGGTTGCGATAATTATCTTCGGCGTATTGAGCCTGTCCTGGTCCTAGTGCAATTAATTTACTTGGAGATTTTGAATAGGTCTTTTTAATACACCATTTATAAAACCCGCCATTCGGATTCATTTGATTACTTGCTGCAAATCCTTCGGGAAAGAAATCCATCGACCAAAGTATCCATTCTCTTTTAGCACCGATTAACCAAGCTGCCCACATAGGCAATAATGGAGGGCTCGTCATCACAATAATGGGCCCTCTCCCCTTTTTCAATGCGGCACTAATCAACATATAGCCATCATAAAAACTGCTTAAATGACGAAGGATTGGTGCGTTACCTGAATAGATCGTTTTTATTGCCAGTGTATTTCCTACAGGTTCTTTTTTTCCACCACCGCCTTCGTATTCACGATCGATGTGAATTACATCCACTTCAACATTATGTTTCTCGATTAAGTACTTCGCAAGGTCGCGCGCATTTTCTCCGGTAATATTAATGTTCGGAGGATAATGTCGATTAACAATGGTTATATATTTTTTCATCAATTCTATTTTCTAAGTCTTTGCCAAAAATAAGGAAGGAAAGATTGGGTGAATGGTTTACGAATATCCACGGCAACAATATCCATTTTATTCTGTCGAGCGATTTCGACGAAGCGAGCTTTATATTTTGCAAGCGCCATTTGGTATTGTTCACGAACTTCCGAAGGATGCAACTTCATTTTCGCACCTGTTTCCATATCAATCAGTTGATATGGACGGTTCTCTAATTCAAGTTTATCTTCTAACTGACTATCGAATATATCTACGAAAACAACTTCATGCTTTTTATAGCGTAAGTGCTGTACCGCACGCATCAACTGCTCTCTTTGCTCTTCGTCGGCACCTTCGATAAAATCAGAGACGATTACAATAAGGCTTCTTTGATGTACCACTTCTGCCATTTGATCTAAAACCTTCGACAAATTCGAACTCCGTAAAACATGCGGAGATTGGTATAAAGACTCTAATTCATGTGCCATGATTGATTGCTGATTGGCAGATGCTTTAGCAGGAAAATACTTTTCTATATCAGTAGCAAAGGTGCACAAGCCAAAAGCGTCGCGCTGTTTCTTGACCAAATACTGTATGCAAGAGCTAGTGAGACAGGCTATTTGAAGTTTATTCAATTGCTCTTTCTCTACTGGAAAATACATTGAACCAGAAATATCAAGTATCACCTGGCAACGTAAGTTCGTTTCTTCTTCATACTTCTTTACAAACATTTTATCTGTCCGACCAAATACTTTCCAATCGATATGTTTGATAGATTCTCCATCATTATATAAACGATGTTCTGCAAATTCTACGCTGAAACCATGAAATGGACTCTTATGTAAACCAATCAAGAAGCCCTCTACGATTTGTTTCGCGAGTAGCTCGATGCTATCCAGTGCTCCGTAAGGAATCTCCATTTTCTGCATCTATCAATCGTTTTTTAATTCTAATTGATTTAGGTCGACAATAATCTTATTGTATACTTTATCAAATTTCTCAGGATCACTACAGTAATACTGTAATGAGTTTCTAAAGATTATTGTATTCGTATGATGAATAGAAAACACCTTAGCATATTCGCGTTGGTAACTACGTTTTAGACTGTCTCCTATTGGATTTAACAACATGATGCGAGCTTGCGCAAGATGCAAATCTTTTAACAAGGCTGTCATCTCTACCTCACTTAAACAATCTTTTGGTTTTTTAATTGTAGTAGATTGCTGACAAGCCGCCAGTACAAAAAGCATCCATAAAACCGCAAATATTGCACGCATAGAATTGAAAGATACGAAAGGCTTTTTTGAAAACAAAAAACCCTTCCAAAGGGAAGGGTTTTTATGTTGTCCGACTAGGTTTCGAACCTAGACTCTTCTGAACCAAAATCAGACGTGTTGCCAGTTACACCATCGGACAAATTTTGATGACGCAAAAGTAGTGAATTTTCGTATTTTTTCAAAAATCTAAAGCATATTTTTTTTATTTTTGAAACTCATACGTTTTTAGAACGACTTGATTTAAAATTTAATCATTACATAGAGATGACTTACCAACGTTTAAACAACATTTTTGGAATTTTAGTGGGCATTCTAGCGACGACAGTTTATGCCATGACAATGGAATCAACTGTAAGCTTTTGGGATTGCGGTGAATTTATTTCGGGAGCCTTCAAACTTCAAGTAGCGCACCCTCCGGGAGCACCGTTATTTTTGATGATAGGCCGTTTCTTTACTTTATTTACTTCCAACCCTGCCGTTGTCGCTAAATGTGTCAACTTCTCCTCTGCCCTTTCTACAGGTGCAGCGATGATGTTTTTGTTTTGGACAATTACCGCACTTGCAAAAAAAATGATGCAAGATAAAAAAGGCGAACTAACTCCTACAGGGCTATGGGCGTCTATCGGAGCGGGTATCGTAGGTGCAATGGCGGCTTGTTTCGCAGACAGCATTTGGTTTTCTGCTGTAGAAGGTGAGGTTTATGCCATGTCATTGTTCTTTACTGCAATAGTTTTCTGGGCTATTATTAAATGGGATGAAGTAGCTACAACCCCAAATGCAGATCGTTGGATAATCTTGATTGCGTTCTTAATGGGCTTATCTACCGGCGTTCACTTATTGAACTTATTGACGATTCCTGCCATTGCAGTCGTATATTATAATAAGCGTTATGTTCCCACTTTACGTGGTCAAATTATCGCTTTCTTGATTGGAGGTTTGCTTTTGGCATTCGTTCAATTTGGTATTATTCAACAATTGCCAAGTATCGCAGCATTCTTTGATAGAATGTTCGTGAACAGCATGGGAATGGCTAAAAACACAGGTTCTATCCTATTCTTATTCATGTTGTCTGTAGGATTAGGCATTGGCTTATTCTTCACCCATCGTTCTCCGAAACAAGTTTATCATACAGCTTTGTTGGCTATCACCTTTATCATTATTGGTTATTCATCAGTATTGATGGTACCTATCCGTTCTTTGGCTGATCCTCCAATCGACATGAATAATCCGGATAATCCATACAGTCTAGTTTCTTATTTAAACCGTGATCAATATGGAGATGTACCTCACGTTTTTGGACATTATTATACTGACCGTCCAGAGCGCTATGATCAAGGTGGCGTAAAGTATGGTTACAACGAACGCAAACACCGTTATGACACAGCAGGATATCAAATCAAGCCTGTTTTCAGTTCTGAAAGCGCAGAGATTTTCTTTCCACGTATCTGGGATTATCAAGAAGCTCGTTTTACCAACTACTATAAAGATTGGTTACAATTACAGGAAGGTGAAACACCAACCTATGGCGACAACTTGAAGTTCTTCTTCGGCTATCAAGTGAATCATATGTACTTCCGCTACTTCATGTGGAATTTTGCAGGTCGTCAAAATGATATTCAAGGTCATGATAATAACCATCGCGACGGTTCTTGGATTTCAGGTATTCCGTTCTTAGATAAAGCACGTTTAGGTTACGATTCAGCTGAAATAGCAGCAGAGCCTTACAAAAACAATAAAGGAACCAATAAATACTTCTTACTTCCATTACTTTTGGGTATAGTTGGTTTATTATTCCAATTCAAAAAGGACAAGAATAACGGAATCATTGTTTTCTTATTATTCTTCATGACAGGTTTGGCAATCGTTCTTTATTTGAACCAGCCGCCAATGCAGCCGCGTGAACGTGATTATTCTTATGCAGGTTCGTTCTATGCTTTCTGTATCTGGATTGGTTTAGGCGTGGTAGCAATCGTTGATTTCTTACGTAAGCGTTTGAAGATGGATAATGCTATATTGGCTATAGGTGTTACCGTTATTTGCTTCTTAGCGGTGCCTACAGTAATGGGTAAGCAAGGATGGGATGATCATGATCGTTCAAACAGAACCGTTGCATTAGACGTAGCGAAAAACTATTTGAATTCATGTGCACCAAATGCCATTCTATTCACAGAAGGAGATAACGATACTTATCCTTTATGGTATGCACAAGAGGTAGAAGGCATTCGTCCGGATATCCGCATCATCAACTTGAGTTTATTAAGTGTGGATTGGTATATCGATCAATTACACCACAAGAATAACAAAGCGGATGCTGTAGATATGTATGCGACCATCGATAAATACGAACATGATACACGTGATCAGCTTCCATACATCGATGCAGCTAAATACGGTATTGCTGCCGCTAATATCGATGCTGAGAAGTATTACGACTTGAACAATATCCTCAACTTCATTTATTCTGACAATGTACCAGGAACAAAATTAGATTGGGCAGGAGATCGTCAATTGCGCTCTTATCTTCCAACGAAGAAATTGTTCGTACCAGTTAATAAAGAAGCTTGTATCAATCAAGGTATCAAACCTTTGAATGACACGATGCAATTCCCTACCGAATTGAAATGGGATTTGAACAAGACCACTTTAATTAAGAGTGACCTTATAACCTTAGATATCATTGCTAAGAATAATTGGAAACGTCCAATTTACTTCATTGCGAACTTCGCTACAGATGCACGTTATGGCGGTGGTTACCATTTAGGTTTAGAAAAATACATGCAGGTGGAAGGAGAATGTATGCGTTTGACACCTTTCCAAGTAAAACAAAACACTAGTATCATCCCTGACTATGCGCCAGGATATGTGAATACGGACATCATGTACAAAAACGTGATGAACAACTTCTATTTTGGTGGTATCAAAGCTGCAAAAGGGAAAGTTAATATCGATGAAACTACTGCTTTATATCTTGTGCATAGCGCGCAAATTTCAATGATGCGTTTAGCAGAACAATTGGTGAATGAAGGTAAAAAGAAAGAAGCTACTCAAGTATTAGACAAAATGTTTGATGAACTTCCTCTTGGTTCTGTTACCTACGCTTACGATACTTATCATGCGGTTAGTATTTATTATGGCGCTGGTGAAAAAGAAAAAGCACGCAAGCTTTGCGACTTCTACATGGATCAAGCTGTAAAGCAATTCGATTTCTACTTCAAGCTTGAACCTGAAGAAATCAATCGCCTTGGTTCTGATTTGTACTGGCGCTTTGTTTATTATGCTGACCAATTAACTAAAACTTGTATATTAGCTAAGGATAAAGAGCAAGCTACTAAGTTGATCAATACCTTAGACAGCTTATATCCAAATTTTGAGGCAAACTTTGGCAAAAACAATAATATGAATACGCCAGATCAATTGCGTCAATTCGTGAAACAAATTCAATAATCATCAAACCAATAAACACAATGAAAAAATTCAAATCCATTCACCTCATGTTTGTTGCTGTATTTGCAACAGCAGCAATGTTCTATCTTAACTCTTGCGTTAAGGATCCTTGCAAAGATGTAGTTTGTCAAAATGGTGGTACTTGTCTTAGCGGTACTTGCTCTTGCGCTACAGGTTATGAAGGTACCAATTGCGAAACAGCAATGCGTGATAAATTCATCAATGCATCTGGCTATTCTGCTGTAGAAAATGGTTCTGCTTCTGGCGCTTCTACTTATACTTTGAATATCACTACTAATTCAAACAGTGTTGACAAGGTATATATTTCAAACGTGTGGAATTCATTCCAAAACACAGTAAACGCTACTATCAGTGGTTCAACAATCACCTTTGCTCGTCAATCACCTGACAACGACGGTTTTTATGTAGAAGGTAATGGTACAATCAGTGGTAACTCAATCACTGTATCTTACACAGTAACTGATGAAACAAGTACTCCAATTGTTACTGATAATGTAACAGGAACTTGGACTAAGAAGTAATTTAATTTACGCCATAAAAAAAGCCCGAATAGTATCTATTCGGGCTTTTTTATTTTTACAAAAGAACTACTTATTTTCAGTAGCCTTCATTTTGTTCATCTTACTTTTCTTTGTTTCAACATTAGACTTAGTCGCTTCACCATTCATTTTCGACTTTTTGTCTTCTACGTTGGTATTGTTATTGCCACTCATTTTATCCTTTTTAGGATCCACCTTTGTTTTAGTTTCCTTAACTGGTTCTGCAGGCTTCGTAGTTTTCTTTGTAGTTACTTTCTTAGTAACGTGTTTTTCCGCAGCCATCATAGCTTTTGCAGAATCTTGTGCAGCTTGCATTACAGCGTCATCACATGACTTTTGCAAACGTTCAATATCCGACTTAGCTAATTCCTTTGCAGTAGAATCAATTTTATGTTGCATGGTAGCTTCATCCATGCCAGCATTACCGCCACAAGAAGCAAGCGCAATTGTAGCGCCAACAATTAATACAGCTATTTTTTTCATTTTATATTATGTTAGTGGTTGATAAATTAATCTTCAGTTTTTTCAGCTTTAGCAGCATTGATGATAGAATCTGCTTTTGCCATCACTTCGGTATGCATACGTTCTTCACACTTTTTAGCAATTTCTGCTTCAGCATTTTTGATAAGTGCCTGTTTAGTGCTGTCAACTTTTTTGTCAAATTCTGCACCAACAACAGGGGCAGGACCTTGATTACATGAAGCCACGGCGCAAATAGCTCCCGCAACTACAACATACGTTAAGAATGATTTCATTTTAAAAAATGGTTTTATTTTGAACAAAATTACTACGTTATAAGCAATTTAAACTGCAAAAGTTTAAAAGTTAGAAACTTAAGGCTGTGTATAAACCTATATCAAAGCCTTGTCCCATTGCTCCAGATAGAAGCGGTAAGACATCATTGGAATTGATACCAATTTTAAACTTGGAGAATTGCAATGCTGTAAAGAAGCCGTATTTCAATCGGTCATCTCCGTTATACAATACGTTTGCTCCTACTTGCCAAATATTCTTAAGATTAAACATGTAAGCGGCTGAAACTGTCGCTTTCTTCGAAGAAATAAGGTAATTAGACTTAAATCCATAAAGAGCGGCAGCAGAAATGGAGTGCTTATAATAAACCACGTCTTTACGTTTGGCCTCTCCTAATTTATAAGTAGCCTGCGCAATTAATTTCCCTCCTAATGCTACGCTGTATGGCTTATATTCAATCGTTGGCAATAGCAACTTTTTAAAACTATCTAACTGCCCTACCCAACTATTTTGACCAGCATTAGTGGTAGACGCATTATACCCTTCGTAAACCACTGCGTTGTGATTGGAAACGACGAAGGATCCTTTTTCGAAATTAATTTTACCCAAATCTATTACCCCAACTTCCACTGAAAAATTAGAACCGTGAGCGATTTTCAAACCAAAATCATAGCCTAATCCTTTTCCTGAGCGTTGAAAAACAGAACGAAAAATTTGCTGTGGGGAAATATTAAAGTTGGCAGTCGTTGTACTCGTATCCCCAAATCCATTGAAGGCTTGATTTAAAATCCCTGTATCAATTGGCAGACAAATTTGCGCATCATAATTAAAACCAAACTTGATTTGACGACCATCAGGAGAAGTATATAAACTAATCGCATTTTCATTCAAATTGACACTCGCAATTCCATTTAAACGACGTATTCTTAGCGCAGGACGAAGAGTCCATTTTGTGGTAGGTATTTTAAAGCTAGCAGCCCCAGCAAGTGCATATTCTGAATAATTCAAGAATTGAATCGCAGGCGTTAGACTAACATATTTTCCAGCATAAGGCTTATTCCCTTGTAAGATCATTCCAAACAAATCATTATTGAAAGAAACATTAAACTGTGTCACTTGGCGAGAGGAAAAACCTACAGAGAAAATTGGTGGTAAATCCTTATGTTTTCTACGACGCACATTAATCCCGACATTGAATGGAGAAACCTCAAAAGAACCATAAATACGGTTTGATTCTTTTAGCTTATTCAACAACTCTGTAATTTCAGCATTCCCTAAAACACTTTTTCCTGAAAGACTTAAAAAGTCGTTCATAGTAAAAGTGGTATTATTAAAATTCACATAAGGTCGCAATAACTGTATCTCTACTTTATTAAAACTCTCCCCTAATGACGCAGGCAAATAACGCGATCCTGATAAACCCGCTCCGGCATT